>JAZULS010000117.1:0-12997 GCA_045603205.1 Eubacteriales bacterium
ATGTCATAAGCAGAGCCTATAGGCTCGTCGAAAGGTCTGCCAACCGCATATCTTTCACAGGCATGCCCCTAAAGGGGCTTTTTTATTTGCCTCCTTTTACTGGCTCACCCGTGAACGGGTCAACATATTCCTTTATGCTCATTTGATCTTCTTCTTGATCTTGGCGTAGCTGATTTCTTATGTATTCGCTTATTACCTTTTTATTTCTTCCTACTGTGTCTACATAGTATCCTCTACACCAAAAATGTCTGTTTCCATATTTGTACTTTAGATTTGCATATTTCTCAAAGATCATCAAACTGCTTTTCCCTTTGAGATATCCCATTATCTGTGATACACTGTATTTTGGTGGTATTGATATCAGCATATGTATGTGGTCTTTGCAGGCTTCAGCTTCTATTATCTCTACTTCTTTATACTCACACAATTTTCGAAGCATCATTCCTATATCTTTTTTTATCTTCCCATATATTATTTGTCTCCTATATTTTGGTGCAAACACTATATGGTACTTGCAATTCCACTTCGTATGTGCTAAACTACTTGTATCAAGTTTCATTACTTGATTCCTCCTTTGGTTTTTTAGTCAGGTTGGCAGACCTTACTTCTATTTTACCAAAGGAGGATTATTTTTTTCTACTCATAGCTAAAGCTTTTTGGCTCCACCAGCACTGCTGGTGGTTTATTTCTACAACAATAGGGCACTATCGCGTTGATAGTGCCCTTATATTGTAGAAACAGATTCTTTTTCCGAGAAAGGAAATCACTATGGCACAGAAATTCCCCTTTAGTACGTGGATATATAATCCCACAGATGAGCTTAGCCTTGATGCCCTTGATATGTGGAAGGAAGTAGGCTTTACTCACCCCATGTCGCCCCGCATCTTCAACGGCAAATCTCCCGAGGAGCTGATACCTTGGCTCGACGCCGCCGACAAGCTCGGACTTAAGCTTATCGTAGGCGTACAGGGTCTGAACATCCCTAACCTCGAAAGTCTGCCCGACTTTATCCTGACCACCGAAGGTCCCGAAGCATACGAGGCAAGATTCCGCTCCGTTTACGAAAAGCTAAAAGGTCATCCCGCCCTTTACGGCTTCTACATTGCGGACGAGCCTCTCGGCCGAGACTTCTGTATGGCAGTCACCCAGATCTACAAGATCCAGAAGAAGGTAGCTCCCGAGCTTCACCCCTTCGTAAACTACCGCGCCGAAACTCCTTTCTTTGAAGCGTCTGACTTTGACGGCATGACCTTCGAACAGTGGATAGCTCACATCGCAAACGATATCGGCATCGACTTCCTCACCATGGATCTTTACAGCCCTATGATAAACGACGACTGTATTCCCGGATACTTCAAATCAATCAAGGGGATGGTTGAAGCGGCTGAAAAGGCAGGTGGCCTTGACGTTTGGGCAAACCTCCTTTGCAGTGCCCACTACGCATACCGTATCCCAACCGAAAACGAGCTGAGATGGATGGTAAATACCTCTGTCGCTTGCGGTTGCCGCGGTGTAATGTGGTTCCGTTTCTACGACAGACTTGAGGGTCATGAGTATCACGACTCGCCCATCGACGAATACGGCAACAAGACCGACGTATATTACGGAATGCTCCGTACTCAGAGACGATTCAGCGACCATTATGGCGAAGTTATCATGTCCTTTAAAAGAAAGAACACCTTCCACTTCGGACGTGATCTCGGTGTATATCCCGTGTTCGGCGACGACTCTCACGAGCTGATCCGCATCGGTGGTTATGAAGACGGTATCGTCAGCTTCTTTGAAGACGAAAAGGGTACAGAATTCTTCTGCATCGTCAACTCCAACCGCAAGAGCCACTCCACGTTCTCTCTTTTCTACGACGCTGACAAGTGCCGCGTCACCGAGCTTATTATGAACGGCAAGAAAGAGAGCCATATGCCCCCCACAGACCCCAATGCTCAGTGGGGCGGATTCGACGTTTACGCCGGTCAGATGAGACTCTTCCGCATCGACAGAGCATAATACAAAAGATATTTTCTTGTGTATTACAAAGAAAAACCGTCGCCCGTTTGTGGAATTCTAACCTCACAAACGGGCGACGGTCATTTTGTCAAGCGTAAGTTTATTTTTCAGGGACATCGGTCCTTTGACGCCCCTTGAGTTACTCGATCTCACGCAAAAAAGAGACGCAGTGCGTCTCTTTTTGTTTCTTATTCGTCTTTGTCGACAGTTTCAGTCGTGTCTTCGTCTTTATCCTCGGTCTTATCTTCGTCAGCGCCCGCTTCCGTACGGACTATCACGCCGTTCTCAAAATATCCCGTGTAGACTCTGCCGCTGGGCCAAGTATAAACGCCCTCACCGTGCATATAGTTGTTCTCAAAGTCGCCCTTGTAAACTTCACCGTTTGCCCATGTGTAGGTGCCGTATCCCTTGCGGATGTCGTGTTCGAAGGCTCCCTCGTAAACGTCACCGTTTGCCCACTTGTAGGTGCCTTGACCGTGCTTCTGGTTGTCGCTGAAGTCGCCTGTGTAGGAGTCTCCGTAGGAATAAGCAACGCTTCCCTTGCCGTCACGCTTACCGTAAACGAAGCTGCCTTCGTAAACGGTGCCGTCAGCGTAGGTATACTTACCTTCTCCGTTGAACTCGCCGTCCTTGAAGGTGCCCTCGTACTTGTCTCCGCCGGCGGAAGTGAAAACTCCGTATCCGTTGAACACGTCGTGCTCAAACACGCCCTCGTAAATGTCGCCATTTGCGCAAAAGAGCTTGCCTGTGCCGTGCTTCATCATATTGTTCAGCTGTCCCTCGTAAACGTCGCCGGAGGAATACTCAAGCTGACCCGTCTCAGCGTTCACCGTAGCGGAAACGCCGTCGGAATAGCGGAGCATACCTCGTTTCGGCGCGCCGTTCCCGTCCACGATACCGAAGAACTTGATCTCCAGTCCCGCGGCGGTGGAGGTAGACACGTATCTCACGCCCACGAAATAAAGGACCGCGAATATCACGATAAGAATAACCACAGCGGAGATTATGATGTTCCTCATAACCGTGCCGAAGCTCGTGCGGCTTGTGGTTTTATAAGATCTGTTTCTCATATTGAAGATCCTTTCCGAAAAGGAATTTTTGCCGTCAGTTTTTACCGAATGAGTTAAGGTCTGTGAAGAAGTTCAGTATCTGCGGCAGGAAATATATGATGATCTCCCCAAAGATCACGGTAACTACAGCCCCGAAGACGATTTTTCCGACGCTGGTTTCGCCGCCGAGACGCAGGATCGCAGGGGTTACGGGAGTGTTTGTCTCCGCGTTTTCCTCCTCGTCCTCGCTGACGGGTACGGGCGCGGGGATGTACCATCTTTCCTCTCCCGTAAGACGTGTCTTTTTGGAGAATATACTCTTCTTTTTTGTGTTTTCCTCAGTCTCATCCTCCGTCGAAAGGACTATTCTGCGAAGGGACGAGAACTCATCGAGGAGGCTTTGGCATTTTGTGATCCTCGGGTACGTTTCCTCAAGGGAAGCAAGAGTCACGGCATTTTCCGCCGAGTCCGCACCTGTTTCCGTGAGGGCTTTCACGATAAGATTTGCCTTTTTACGTTTTACGTAATCCGTAATGCTGAAAACTATCAGCAAGATAGCCGCTATTCTGATAAGATAGGGCAAAATTTGGGTGAGATATGTGTTATCCATGATTCTCCTCCGTGACGCGGCACGGTTTTTGAAATTCCTCTCTCCCACGGCAGTCCGCAGGAGAGAGGAAAAGATTATTTTGTGAGCGTTAAGATCATTTTCGTGTGCTGAGTGACGGAGCCGTTCATCTCAACCACGTAGTCAAGCTCAAGTGTTCCCTCACCGTCACCGATATTATTCGCAACCTTCCTTCCGTAGAAGCAAAGGGGCAGGGAGTATCCTGCAACGGAGTATTTGCTGACGTGGCGTCTGCCTTCCTCGATGACGAACATGCTGTTCAGTCCGCCGGAGCGAACGATAGCCACGACCCCGGGCTCTTCGGTACTGAAGGTAACCTGAGTTACGGTGTCGGGGATCTCAAGCATTTCGCTGTCATTGTAGGTGATGGTGACTCTGCCGTTTTCCGCTGAGAAGCGCGCCTCGGTGACCTGCTCCAGACGCTGAACTCCTGTGGGAGCTTCGTCTGCGTCCATATAGCGGAGAGCGGCGTCCTCGATGTCCTCGGGAGTCTCGGAGACGGGCTCGTCATACTGATCCGCTACGTCCTCCACGGGCACAGGCGCACCCTCGGAGAGAGCGGAGACGATCTTCAGCTTAACGGGGATGCCGTCAGTGGGAAGACGGTGGGTATATCCGTAATGTGTCACAGCCTTATATTACTTTTCGTAGCTGAATACGGGCTTGATGTAGGGGCAGTCTGTGGGAACTTCGTAGCCGATGTCGGAAGGAGCCGCCCAGTGAACACCGTTCTTGATGATCTGTCTTACATAGGGATTGTAGAAGGAACGGCAGTTCTCGTGACCGGGCTGGAAGTAGAAGATCTTACCGAGGCCACGGGTAAAGGTACAGCCGGAACGGAATACGTGACCGGATTCGTACCAACCTGCGAAGATGAGGTGGTCGGGATCCGGAATATAGAAGGGCTCTGCGTAAAGCTCCTCAAGCTCGATGTCGAAGTGATCGGGAATGCCTGCAGCGATGGGGTGAGAAGGCTTCAGATTCCACATGATCTCGCGAACGTCGTCGCCCCAAGAAAGGTGACCTGTGGTGCCGACGATAGCTCTGAAGGGCTTGGAATAGTGAGCTGAGTGGCAAGCTACGAAGCCCATGCCTTCCTGATAAACTCTCTTTCTGATGTACTCAACTCTGTCGTCGCTTACCTGATCGTGAGCGAGGTGGCCCCACCATACGAGAACGTCAGTGTTGTCGAGAACCTCGTTGGGAATACCGTGATCGGGATCGTCGAGAACTGCAGTGCGGATCTCAAGGTCGTCGCACTCGCCGAGGAACTCTGCGATAGTCGCGTGGATACCGTTAGGATAGTTCGCGTGAGCGAGGCTTTCAGTGTTTCTTTCGTGTCTGTATTCGTTCCATACAGTAACTCTTATCTTCTTGTCTGCCATAGTTAAAAGTCCTTTCGTGGTCTTTAATTACAATACCGCTTGTGCGGTTAAAGCACAAACATATACCTAAGTTAATTATATCACAGAGAAACCTTACAAGTCAATAGATGGGATAATAAAGATTTGTCGGCGAAACGACAGATTCTTCCTTCTGTACTCTTCATTCTGCATCTCCAACATCCCCTTCTCTCCTTGACTATCCCTTCGAAAATTGATATAATATACTTACTAAAACTATAGATTCGTGAGGATTTTTATTATGGCACAGAAAAACAAAGTTTCATTTGAAGTTCGTATCGACGAGACCCTCTACAGAAAGCTTCTCGGAGCGGCTGAAAGAGACAAGAGAAGCCTCAACAACCAGATGCTCCACCTTATCCGTACCAACGTTGAGTACAGCGAGAGGATCCACGGCAAGATCGACCCCGCTAAATACCCTCTCCCCGAGGAAAATACCGAAGAGTAAACGTTATGGACAAGCTTATTCAATTTGCTACAAAATCCTCCTTTTATGACGGTCCCTTCGGAGGCGGACACCCTTGGATCGCGGCAGGCATGGGATACCTTCTCTCCGTCGAGGGTACTCTTCTGGCCATCGACGGCGGAAAGCCCGAGGACGCTGAAGCGTTCGTCAGCCTTATCGAAAAATACTCACACGGTGAGGCAAAAGTCCACACGTGGATTCTGACTCACCCTCACATCGACCATTTCGGCGTTCTCCACGAAATTTCAACGGACGAAAAGCTGAGAAGCCGCGTAAAGATCGGTCGCGTAGTCTGCCTTTTCGACGAAAGACTCTGCCACGAGTCGGCTAAGGACGCCCTCATTCCCGCAAAAACCGTGCTCCCCGACATTCTCTCCGCAACGGGAGCCGAGCACGTGACCCCCGAAGAGAATCTCGTTATCACCTGCGGCGAAATGAGCGTGAAATTCCTCTTCGTTCCCCGCGAAAAGGGTGCTTTCTACGGCCCCAACCATATGTCCGTTATCTTCAAAGTAAAGACCCCCTCAAGAGAGATACTTTTCACGGGAGACGCTCCTCCGCCGTCCCTTGAGGAAGCCTTGAGAAAGCACGCGGACGAGCTAAGGTGCGACGTGATCCAGCTACCTCACCACGGGCTCTGCGACTCGGGAGACGAGGATTTCTACAGAGCGGCGGGAGCTAAGGTCGTGATGATCCCTACCTGCGTTTCGGGCGAGGCTCGTATGACCGACGGCACCCATGGAATAACTCCCGCCCATTTTGCAAAAGACCTTGCAAAAAGAGTTTACAAAGCCTTTGAGGGCACCTGCGAGATAGACTAAACAGACCGAAAGGGGGGAGCAAACAGTGACTCCTTTGAAATTTTGGAAGAGAAAGTTTCCCTTGACGGTGGCGTGGGTTCTTGTCTGCGCCGCTATGGGAGCCCTTCTCAGCACCGGCTTTGCCCTGTACGATACTATGTCCTCTCTCCCCGATTTCGTGGAAAAGAACAACAAGACCGTGGCGCTGATCGGAGAATCCCACTCCCTGAGGGAAACTGAAGAGGGATTTTTCTCCGCAAAGTCTACCGCATTCACCAAAGAGCACTACGACAGACTCTTAAAAATGGATTCGGTGAAAGCTGTCCACATGAACACCATAACGGGTGCTTACAGCGACCGCTTTTACGCAGGACTTCCCTGGGAGGCGTACTCAGATGACTATTTAAACGTCAACAACGAGCCCTACAACAACGCTGTCGTGGTGGGCAAGGTCATGGGCAATTTTTTTGACGAGACCATGGATCAGACGAATGTATCCCTGAACGGAGGCGAGGCATCGGAGTACAACACCAAAATATGCAGCGTGGACATTGCCGTTGAGGAGCTGTTCCTATTCAACGACGTCTTCACCGAGAACGTTTTCTCGGATTTTAAATACGTTTCCCTTACTTTGCAATACTACTCCGACAGCGACGAGCCTCTTTTAGAGTTCGGAGACAGGTGCATCTTCTACATCGACAACTACCGCTGCAGATCCAACTCCTTTGCTGCGGGTCCCTCTGCCACCTGCTTAACAGGCGGAAAGGATTACGGCTTCTTAAGCGAAAGCGGGCTTCAGGTCATTCGCGTAGGGGATGAGCTGAGATCCTTTGCATCAAGCGGTGCCACCTACAAAACGGAGGAGATACCCTACGTGGACATCGACGGCACCGAGGGAATCTACATAAGCAAAGAGATGACGGGACTTCGGGGCACCATGGACGACGATATGATCCCCGTAATGTCGAAGCTTGAGGGCAGTCTTGAAGAGTTTCTTGCAGAAAACGAAAGCTGGGGAAACCTTTTCACTCACCTTGAGGTGATGAACGGTTGTCTGCCCGTTATCGGCACGGACCTCACCGAGGGTCAGTACGCCTTCGTCACGGATCTGGCGAAGATAGTGGAGGGCAGATTTTTCACCAAAGAAGAGTGCGAGAGGGGTGAAAACGTGCTCATTATAAGCCGTGCTGTTGCTGAAAAGGGTGGCATCAAGGCGGGAGATGTGATAAATCTTTCACAATTCCTCTTGAACAAAGAATCGGGCAGGACCGACGACTATTTTGAGGAAAGACGGGAAAATTTCCACCCCGACTACCTTGTGAACATCAACCCCACCGTAGGAAACTATGTCAAAACTCCCGAGTTTTCCACAGAGAACGTTGGCTTCACCGTGGTGGGCATCTATGACCAGAGTGAAAAGTGGGAAGACAATATGTTCGCCTTCACCCCCAACACGGTGTTTATGCCGAAGAAAGCACAGGTACAGGGCGGTTACGGCGGTTTTGCATACTCGGAGGAGGGATATCCCGAGCCTCTCCGCAACGGCGCGGAAGGCGTGGGTCTCGTAGTTGAGATCAAGAACGGAATGCTCGACGAATTCCGCGAAGAGATAGTGAAGACCGACATGGCTGAAAGCTTCCTCACCTTCGACCAAGGCTATGAGGAATCCATCATCCCCGCAAGACTCCTTGCCTCCATGGGAAGAAGCCTCTTTATCATCGTTTTCTGCGGCTGGATCCTTCTTTTGGTGCTTTACGTTCTTCTGTATCAGTTCAAGCAGAACAAGACCCTCGGCGTCATGCGTTCCGTGGGAGCTACACCCACAAAAGCAAGACGGTATATCTTCACCTGCGGAATTATTCCCGCCATCCTCGGCGTGTCTGTCGGCGGAGGCGTGGGAATGTTACTTTTAGACGGGGTGCAAAGCAAGATATTCTCCCTTATCCTCGACAGTGGGGACATCGCAGAGGAATCGGCACGCTTCCAGACCATTCTTTCACAGAATACGGCTGACCCTGCCGCTCTTATTCCCGTGACAGCCCTGCAGATCGCGATCTTCGCTGTGGTTTTGTGGGTCTGCGCCTACGTTATCGCAAGAAGACCACCGCGAAAGCTCAGTTCAGACTAAAGGAGGACAAGATGGATCCCTATTTTATAAAACATCTTTGGCGAAAACGGATTAATACTGTAGCATCTGCCGTTTTCTGCGCCGTCCTCTGCGCTCTCATCTGCTATTTGTCCGTGTACGTGGCGGGGCAGGAAAAGGAACTTCAAAACGTTCGCGAAAATATGGACATCAAGTGCGTGGTGACCAACGCCAGGGGAAGCCAGACCACGGAGCTTGGAATCCGCGAAAAATACATAAACTTCGTCATGGACGAAAACAGCCCCTTTCACCCTTACGTGAGGGACGTTATCACCGGCAAGGCTTTCTACGACGAGGACGGCAGAAGCTTTATCGGCGTATCAAACGAGGTCTGCGCGGACGAATTAAACCCCGAAATGGGCGGATTCTACCACGCGGACGTGGATTTTATGGCTTCTGAGGACTTCGTGTGTCTCGTTTCGGCGGAGAAGTACGAGAGTCTCAAGGGAGAGACTATATCCGCTGAGATATACGACCCCCGCGCGAAAAACGAAGACAACACCGTAAGGCACCGTCCCTACAGCTTCAAGGTGGTAGGTTACTACGCGGGCGAGGGCGACACGGTGTACCTCCCCATAAAGACCGCTATCACCATGGCGTCGAAGATCGCCATGAACGGATACTACAAGATCGAGGAAATGAGCTTTTTCGTGAAGGACAACTCCACCCTCGACGAAATGAAGGCTCTGGCAAAGGAAGTCTTCATCGAAGCAAAGCCCACAAACGACAGAATTTCCGTGAATTTCGCTTTGGTCTTTCACGACAGCAACTATCTCACCACGGTGGCGACCCTAAAGCAAAGCATCGAAAGCACGAGATTTCTCATCCCCTTTATTATGGCGTTGGGGCTGGGGCTGGGCTTTGTCATCAGCTTCCTTTCAACGAGAGGCGAGAGCCGCCGTTACGCTCTGATGAGGGCGTTAGGCATGACCAAGGGTAAATTGTTCCTCTCCGTTCTGAGGGAACAGTCCATAATTCCCCTGTTCGTGGCTCTCGTTGCCGCGGCAGTCTTTCTTGCGCCTCTGCCCGCTTTTGAGTTCCTCATCTGTTACGAGGCGGGATGTATGATCTCTGTACTGAGAGTGGTGAGAGTCAGACCTATAATAATCTTAAAGGAGAGCTGATGATGGTAATTTTAAAAGCGGAAAACGCCGTATTTGCATACGAAAACAAAAATCAGAAGGTCGTTGCTGTAAAGGGAGTTTCTGCAGAGTTTGAAACGGGCAAGAGCTATGCCATCGTGGGCAAAAGCGGCAGCGGAAAGACCACCTTCCTCTCCATGCTGGCAGGACTTGAGACCCCCACCGAGGGAGAGATCCTCTTCGACGGAAGATCAACGAAAGAGTTGAACTGTGACCTCTACCGACGTGACGACGCCGCGGTAATATACCAGAACTACAACCTCTTCCCCCTGCTGACGGCTGAAGAAAACGTGGCGTACCCCCTGAGACTTAAAAAAATGAGCAAAGCCGAGGCTCGGGCAAAGGCTCGCGCTGAGCTTCTGGCGGTGGGTATCGAGGAGAGCGAGTTCGGTCGTTTCCCCTCGCAGCTTTCCGGCGGACAGCAGCAGAGAGTCAGCATCGCCAGAGCCCTTGCCGCAGGAAACCGAGTCATTTTGGCGGACGAGCCTACGGGAAACCTGGACTCGGAGAACAGCGATCAGGTGATGGAAATTCTTCTGAGGCTTTCTAAAGCTGAGAACCGATGCGTGGTCATCGTAACCCACGACAGGGAGCTGGCAACACGCACCGACGTGACCCTCACCATGAAGGACGGAGTTCTGTCAAGGGAAGCAGAAGGATAAAGTTAAATTCGCAAGCTTGATCAAAAAAGGCGAAAGGAACGGTAAAAAACATGACAAACCCCGCTGAATTTTTAGCTGAAAAGAAATGGGGCATATTCAACCACTACTTATATCACGACGTATGCAATCCCGCCTCTCCCAATAACTGCGGCATGGGCAAGATCGCTTGGGACGATGCCGTGAAAATGTTCGACGTGGAGCGAGTCGCCCACACTCTTCACAAAATGCACGCAGGATACTACTTTATCACCCTGATGCAGGGCACGAAGTATATGCTTGCCCCTAACGCCACCTATGATAAGATCGCAGGAACCCTCCCCGGCGAGGCCTGCTCCACCCGCGACCTGCCTATGGAGCTGTTCTACGAGCTTGAGAAGTACGGCATCGACCTGTGCCTTTACTACACCGGCGACGGACCGACAAGTGACCCTGAAATCGGACCGAAATTCGGTTTTACGGGGTCTATGGGAAGCGGCGAACGCGTGGACCGTCCGTTTTGCGAAAAGTGGGCAAGTGTTGTGAACGAATATTCCGAAAGATACGGCGGCATGGTGAAGGCTTGGTGGCTTGACGGATTTTACGATGACTTTTTCGGCTACACCAACGAGCTGAGAGGAATTTTTTACGATGCGATAAAAAAAGGAAATCCCAACGCGGCGGTGGCGTTCAACAACGGAGTCAAGGACGGCTTTTGGCGGGTATATCCCAAAGAAGAATTCGTCTGCGGTGAGTTCAACAGCTTTATCTACGTGCCATACGCCAAATATATCGAAGGGGCACAAGCTCACATCCTTGCACCTCTCGGATATGACAGCAAAAATATGATGTGTCACTTAGGCTGGGCAAAGTCGGGACTCAGACACACAAAGGAATATATGAGAGACTACATTCGCGCGGTCAACCGTGTGGGTGGTGCGGTCACTGTTGACATTATGACGGGTATCGGCGGCAGATACGATCCGGAGCAAGAAGCGGCTATGATCTGGGTCGGAGAAAATCTCTAAGAAAGATTCAACCAATTCTGTATTTTTCCTCCTCTCCAACAAAACAGCCTACGGCTTACACCGTAGGCTTTATTTTTATTCTGCGTAGGCTGAGGTGATTCCGAGATACTCTTCAAGGCAGAGTCCGCTGTCGTACACCGCCGTTGCAACGTCCACTCCAAGGTATCTCACGTGCCAGGGCTCGTACATATATCCCGTGATATGCTCTTTGCCTGCGGGATAACGGATGATGAAGCCGTACTTGTGGCAGTTTTCCGCAAGCCAGAGTCCCTCGGGGGTATCACCGAAGGAGGTGTAGAGAGAATTAAGGTCGAAGGCGAGTCCCGTCTGATGCTCCGAGTGTCCGGGACGGGCGGAATAGGTATCGGCAAGGGCAGCGCCGTCACGCTCTGCGTAGTAGTTGTACTGCCAGAGCTGGTCGTTGTAGCTTCTGAAGCCGGATTTCACCCAAAGGGAAAGTCCCTCGTTTGCCGCGTCTGAGAACATCTTCTCAAGAGCGGCGGATGCGGTAGGGTCAGCACCGGGGTTGTAGTCCGCGGGGAGTGCGTAGGTCTTGTTGGCGATCAAAATGCCGTCTACGTAGGTGATTCCACCGTCAACGGTCTCCTCGGGGTTCTTTTCGGGCTCGGGCTCCGTTTCCGTTTCCGTTTCCGTTTCCGTTTCGGTCTCTGTTTCGATTTCTGTCTCGGGGGCCTCTACCTTTACTGCGATTTCAAGCTTTACCGAGGGATTTGCCACGGAGGTAATGGTGATAACGCACTCGCCGGCACCTGCGGCGTATATGTTGCCGTCAAGGTCCACGTTTGCAACGGTGCTATCCGACGTGGAGCAGGTGAAGCGAAGGTCAGTGGCGTCCTCGGGAGTGAAGCTCAGGCTTTGAGCTATCCAGCCGCCGATCTCCAGAGTCACCTCGGTCTCCTCCGCCGTGATGGATTCGAGAAGGACTTCCGCTTTCTCGGTTTCCATCGTTTCTTCCGTCTCGGTTTCAGTCTCGGACTCCGTTTCTGTTTCAGTCTCGGACTCCGTTTCTGTTTCGGTTTCGGTCTCCGATTCCGATTCGGGCTCTGTTTCGGTTTCGGTCTCAGCTTCGGGTTCTTCCGTGTCGGTGGTCTCGGGCTCTGCCTCTAAGCCGGTATAGAAAAGGGTGGAGGTAGACTTTGTCTCCCCCGCGTTTCTTACGAGGGATGAAGCATCACAGGAGCAAAGCACCGCCGCCAGTACAAAAAGGCAGAGGATTTTATATGTAAAATAGTTTTTCAAGGTAAGTTCTCCGTTTGACATGGGGAATTTATTTTGTTATAGTATAGCACAAAATTTTGTGCAAGTAAAGAGGTAAGAGGTAGTTGGTTAGATGCAAAATGCAGAATCGGTGGAGGCGGGGGATAGGTTTAATGATGTATTGGCTACGCCAAAATGATGTATGCCTTCGGCAAATGATGCCACTTTGCTAATTTATGAGACGAATCGTAGCCATATTTCGCAGGGGCGGGGTGTGTTTTCTTTTTCGGAAAGGGAGGGCGGTCAGCTAAAACTTTACGTTATCGCCAAAACGCGTTTTGGCGCTCTCGCTCCCTGCAAAGTGCAAACACAGCCTATCTCCACGGGGCGGATGCAGTGCATCCGGGCACCGCTAAGTGAGCAAGTCAAAACGATTGAGTATCGTTTTGGCGAAGCGTGTAACGCCGAAAAGGGA
>JAZULS010000118.1:0-2192 GCA_045603205.1 Eubacteriales bacterium
GAAAATAATTTTTCACATAACCACGGCTGTCCCTTTGGGCGGTCGTGGTTTTTTGAATAAAAACAGGGGGGAGGAAGACCCGCCCCTACCATCGTTGATAACGTTTTGGTGGACATCAATTTCGTGCGGCGGAAAATCAACCGCAACGGGCGACCATCTACATTCGACTTCGTCGAAGTAGGTACGCCCCTACGATAATGGTGTAGTTATCCTTCTCAGGCAAAGCCTGCACACGGTTAGACGAAACGAAATGTAGAAAACGAAACGTTATTTATCGCCAATGCGGCACGAAAAACGTATTGTGTGGGGTGACGAGGCGATAGATTCGATATCCCCATTGCAGGAGACGAAATAAGCGGCAGTATCGCAGATCGCCGCGAACTTTTCAGCGTGCCGCGGGGGGTGAAGCTTCTCAAGGGGGGCTTGCCCCCCATATTGAAGGCTTTCTTTGTGCCTCTTTCTTTCACGGAAAGAAAGGGCGTATAAATCACGTGCGGCGATAATCCCATCGAAACGGGCGACCACAGGTACGCCCCTACCATGATTTGGACGCACGGCGACATCAATTTCGTGAGGTGATAAATCAACGAAAACACCTCATCCGTCTTTTGCTACGCAAAATCCACCTTCTCCAGCTGGAGAAGGCTAATTAAACAGGCGAACAAATTCCCGAACAAATGTTTGCAAAACCCATTGACAACATCTGTAATTGGGTGTATACTTAAAACAGAACATTTGCTCGGAATACATTTTCGGAGAAATAAATCCACCGAAAGGGGTCAAGAAAATAATGGACAGGATCATCCTGCATTCGGACCTTAATAACTTTTACGCTTCCGCGGAGGCGGTGAAAAATCCCGCGCTGAGAGGAATACCTTTGGCGGTGGCAGGAGACAAAGAGGCTCGGCACGGCATAGTCTTGGCGAAGAATTACGAGGCTAAGCGATTCGGCGTCGCTACGGGAGAGCCTTTGTGGCAGGCTAAGCAGAAATGCCCCGACATCACCTTCGTGCCGCCAAGCTTTGAGCTGTATTCGGAATTTTCCGCCAAGGTGCGAAAGATCTACAACTCCTACACCGACAAGGTGGAGCCGTTCGGGCTTGATGAGTGCTGGCTTGACGTGACGGGATCCCGAAAGCTCTTCTGCCCCGAGGCGAGGGATGAATACGACGCGGGTCTGATCATCGCCCACAAGATCCGACGGCAGGTGAAGGAAGAAACGGGGCTGACGGTCTCCGTGGGAGTTAGCTTCAACAAGACCTTTGCAAAGCTCGCCTCGGATATGCGAAAGCCCGACGCCGTGACGGGAATCTCGAGAGAAAACTACAAGAGAGTGGCGTGGGCGCTACCCGTTTCCGACTTGCTGTTCGTTGGCAAGAAAACGGAGCGAAAGCTTCAAATGTACGGCATTGACACCATAGGGAAGCTGGCGCAGGCTGACGAGCGCCTCTTAAAACTGCTGCTCGGCAAGAACGGCCTCAGTCTCAGGGCGGCGGCAGCAGGACTTGACACCCTGCCTGTGCTGAGCGTCGGGGAAATGCCTCGGGTAAAATCCATCGGCAACGGCACCACCATGCCGAGAGACATTCACACCGACGAGGAGGCGAAGATCGTGCTGTACCGCCTCTGCGAGAGCGTTTCGTCGAGGATGCGGGAGCAAAATCTTCTTTGCAGAACGGTGGTCCTTGGCATCAAGCAGGCGGATCTGTTCTCTTTTGAGCGACAGATGCCCTTGAAATCTCCCACAAGAACGGCGGAGGAGCTTTTCAGGGCGGCTTTTGAGCTGCTACGGCGGAATCGGTGCTTTGGCGGAATCCGAAGCCTCAGCGTGAGGGCTACGGGACTGTCGGAGGACACTTCACCTCAGATCGCCATGTTCCCCGAGGCAGAATCTCTCGGTGAAAGAGAGATCCTTGAGACTTGCATCGACAGACTCCGTGGGAAATTCGGGGACGGCGCGCTGAAACGGGGGATAATGCTGGCAGACCCGTCTCTCTGTAGCAGTGATTTCGGTCTCGAACGTGAAGTCGTGTATTCGTAGGGAGACGGGGAACGGTGGGAACGACCCTACTTTCTTTGAAAAGAAAGTAGGCAAAGAAACTTTGGACATTGGGTCGATACACGCAGTTTAGTTAAAAATTTTGGTCGACCTTTTTCAAAAAGGGCGCGGGTTTTTAGGGCAGCGCCCTGGA
>JAZULS010000119.1:0-22896 GCA_045603205.1 Eubacteriales bacterium
AAGGTGATGAGCGCCATATCATTGGCGATGATCATAGACCCGATGAAGGTGATGATTATCAGCAGTAAGAAAAGGGAACGCATATTCCCTGCAAGCATTACGAGACGTCGGGCAAGGATGGTGAAGAGTTTAATATTTCGCAGGGCACACACCACCGCCAAGGTCAAAAACAGGCAGGAGAGGGTCTTGAAGTCAAAATAATCAAGGTATTCTGCGTCCGGCGGTACGAAGAATGAGGTAATTATAGCCGCCAATGCCGCAATACAAAGAACCGCGTTTTTCTTGAAAAAATATATTACTTTCACAGTTAAAACTCTTTTCGTTCTTATATTCACAATGTGATATTATATTACAAAATATGACAGGTGTCAACAAGAATTGTCCCGCAATAAAAAAATATTAAGGGGTATACCGAAGTATACCCCTTGTAGTTGGACTTCATCTTTTCCTCTTTTCAAAATCACTCTTCATTTTCTTGTCCCAATCGGAACTGATGCTACCGCAGGCTCTTGCACAGCACAGCGTTTCAGCCATGGTTTCGTACAGGACCTTTGTGCCCTTGCTGTCTGCGTGGTAATTTACCGCACGGTCCGCACCGATTCCATATCTGGCGGCTGTTTCCACCGCGTCAATGTTGGCGCCGATGAAGAGAAATTCCCAACCGTATTTTTCCTTCTGCTGCTCGATCATTTTTTTGATCTGAGCACTGCCGTAACGGTGACTTGCGTTCTCCATTCCGTCAGTGGTGATGACGAACATAGTGTGAGCGGGTACGTCCTCGGCTCTCGCGTACTTGTGGATGTTACCGATGTGACGTATCGCATCTCCAAGGGCGTCCATGAGGGCAGTGCATCCCCCCACGTGATAGTCCTCGTCAGTCATTTTAGGCACTTCACAAAGTTTTACACGGTCGTGAAGCACCAAACTTTCGTTGTCGAAAAGGACTGTGGAGACGTAACATTCTCCATCCTGCTTTTTTTGCTTTTCGATCATAGAGTTGAAGCCTCCGATGGTGTCACTTTCCAGTCCGGCCATAGATCCGCTTCTGTCAAGGATAAATACGAGCTCTGTTAAGTTGTTTGTGTTTGTCATAGTAAATACCTCTCTTTCTTTGTTGTCTCAATTATACACCGTTGAAAGAGAGGTATGGTCGCTTGCGAAGCGACAAGTTATTTCATTTTTTCAGCCCATTCGGGTTCCTTAAATCCTACCAGCACATAATCCTCACCGATGAGTAGGGGACGCTTCACGAGCATTCCGTCGGTAGCGAGAAGAGCAAGCATCTCTTGTTCACCCATTTCTGGGAGCTTTGTTTTCAGCTCCATGGATTTGTACAAAAGGCCGCTGGTGTTGAAGAATTTCTTTAAGGGGAGTCCGCTTTTGCAGTACCACTCGGATAGCTCTTCAAGGGTGGGATTTTGAAGCTTGATATCGCGAAGCTCATAAGGAATATCGTTGTCGTCGAGCCACTTTTTTGCTTTTTGGCAGGTGGTACATTTGGGGTAACAGATGAATTTTAACATATTTCACGCTCCGAGTAAATTTTGATCAAAGGCGAAAAGAGCCTCGTTGATCTCAAAAATATTGTAATTTCCGCTTTTTATAAAGTATTCAATGATAACGTCAAACTTGTTACTGTGTGACAGCGCAAAACCAGCCTTCTTCAGCATATCCTCTGTCTCCTTCAAGGAAAGCTCAAGGGAAATTGCAAAGGCGATGACCGTGGATTTGCTGGGTTTATAATTAACGTCGCTCCTTATCTTGGAAAAAAGCTTGCGGTCGATGTTTGCCTTCTTGTAACATTCTGCGTCGGTAAGTCCCTTTTCGTCGATCTTCCTAAGAAGCATTTGGGAAAAGCTTTCGTCAAGGTTTGACACGATGTGATCGAGGCTTTCGATCGGTGCCATAGACTCACATATGAAAAATTTTTCTTCCGCATCCACCCGACGGGATTTCGCCACACCCATGGAAGCACAAGGGGGAGTGACTCTGCGTCGACGGTCCCGATGGGCATAGGCATAGTTGTCGTCTATGTATTCGGCAATGTCCGAAAACAGTTTCTCGCTTATAGAGAAGGAGGCTTTATCGAAGATCACCAGATAGACTTCCATTTCGTTATCAATAAGAAAATCGCAGATGGTGTTCGTGGCGACTCTCAGTGCTTCAGCCTTCGGATAACCGTATGCTCCCGAAGAAATAAGAGGAAAGGCTACGGATTCACAGCCGTGTTCCTTTGCAAGGGCAAGAGAATTTGCATAGCAGGACTCAAGGAGGGCTTTTTCTCCACTTTTACCGTCCTCGTAAATGGGACCAACGGTATGGATGACGTATTTGCAGGGCAGGTCATATCCCCGTGTGATCTTAGCCTTGCCTGTTTTGCATCCGCCTAAAGTCTTGCACTCTTCCAGAAGAGAGGGACCGGCAGCACGGTGTATGGCGCCGTCAACACCGCCTCCGCCGAGAAGACTCTCGTTTGCAGCGTTTACGATGGCATCTACCGCCATTATGGTGATGTCGTTTCGTATGATTTGAAGTGGCATATCGTAACCTCAGCTTAAATCAAGAATTCTTTGACAGATATTCTTCTGCAAAGTGAGCCGCAACCGCACCGTCGGCACAGGCAGTTACGATCTGGCGAAGGACCTTTGTGCGAATGTCACCCGCCGCGAACACACCGTCCACGGAAGTCTTCGTGGTTTCGTCAGCTACGATGTATCCGCTTTCGTCTAAGTCGAGAGAGTCACCGAGAAATTCCGTTGTGGGCTTTCTTCCGATGCTGACGAACACAGCGTCGCAGTCAAGCTGGCTTATCTCACCGCTAATGAGGTTTTTGATCTTCACGCCGGTAACCTTGTTCTCACCGATAAACTCAGAAACTGAGCTGTTCCACACAAATTCCACGTTGGAAGCCTTCATCAACGGATCGTGATATATTTTTGTGGCACGAAGGGTGTCTCTTCGGTGAACAAGATACACTTTTTCGGCAAGGCGCGACAGATAAAGAGCATCGGAAACTGCAGAGTTGCCGCCGCCGACTACTACAACTGTCTTGTCCTTGTAGAACCTTCCGTCGCAATGAGCGCAGTAGTGAACTCCGCGGCCTGTGAGCTCTGTTTCTCTCGACAAGCCCAGCTCACGGGGATTTGCACCGCCGGCAACAATAACGCTTCTTCCTAAATATTCGCCCATCATAGCGGAGATCTTCTTTATGTTATCTGAGAAGTCAACGCTCATAACGTCGTCGTAAGCAGTCACGGCGCCGAAACGTTCAGCACCTGCTTGCATATTCATGCCCAGAGTGAAGCCGTCAATGCCCTCGTGGAATCCGGGATAGTTTTCAATGTCCCCCGTAAGAGCCATCTGACCGCCCACGGACATTTTTTCAATAATGAGGGTAGATAGTCCGGCACGTGAAGTGTAAAGAGCCGCTGTATATCCCGCAGGGCCACCGCCGATTATAATAACGTCGTAAATTTTATTTTCCATAAGATTCTCCGTTCTGCCGCTATGACGCACAAATATTAAAACAAATTCATCGTTTATATTATACCCCATTATTATCTGTTTGTCAGCACTTTTTGTAAAGTTATCTCAAGCAGACCGAGATTGGTACTTGCAATGAAGCATAAAACAAAAAGTCCCAAGAAGACGAGCCTCTTGAGACTTGTATTTTTATTGTCCGGGCAGGCGTCCGAAGGAGAGCAGATGCTCCTGCCAAAAATTAACGTACAGAGAGGCGTACTCTACGTAGTCGCCGCAGTGAAGCATCATTCCGTCGCCTGCGTAGATGCCCACGTGGGAAATGCCGTATACACCGTAGGTGTTTTGGAAGAACACAAGGTCACCGGGACGGAGATCTTCGACTGATACAGGAGTACAGATGCCGTAGAGGCTGCTTGTGTTCAGTCTGCCTAAGTTGATACCCTCACCGGAGTTGTTGATGGACCAGGAAACGTATCCGGAGCAGTCGAAGGATGTTTCGGGGGTGGAGCCTCCCCAAACGTAAGGATAGCCCAGGTACTCTTCAGCCTTTTCCACAATTCCCGAACTTTGTCCGCATGACGCGGGATAGGACGTGACATACACGGGAGGGGACCACCATTGCGGCTCGGTGATGACGGGCTCTTCGGTGGAGGGGGAGATCTCAGCTTTATTTGGGTGGAGAATATCCTCCATTTTGTCAAGCTTCTTGTAGCTCATTCCGGTCTTTTCATCGACGGTAGCCGTAGTTACGGGATTTTTGGTTAATGAAGATTTGACAATAGGGGCAGTTTCTTCCGCATTGAGTTCTGCTGAAGTAATTTCTTCTGATTCAACGAGAGCATCACTCTGAGCCGCCACCGCACCGATGGTGATTGCAGTTGTGAAGATCATCAAGGTAGCAATTCCGAAGAGAATTATTCTTTGGTGCCTTGTAAAGATGGCTTTTATCTTATCAAAAAATAAAGTGAAATTCATAATGATCCTGCATCCCACAAAGGGGATTCGTTCTTTTGAATAAAATTGATGTTTTTGGTTTGTGCACACTTAACAAAGTAGGATTTTGCCAAAAAACAAAGGCATTATACACTATTTGTCGGCAAATGTCAAACAAAATTGCGATTTTTTTTGAAAATCATCAAAAAATTACGGAAAATCCGCTTTTCACTGCAAAGGTGCATCATATCATGGGGGAATGTTGCTTTTACGCGGGGAATGTGATATAATGGAAGATGGGACTGGATAAAAAATGAATTGAGGTGAAACGATGAAAAATAAAGCCTTGACCATGGTATTATACATTCTTTTCGCTCTGCCGATTCCGCTTGCATTGATCGGAACTCTCCTTTTCTTCATGGAACTGTTTTTATCCGTCGCATATCATGCATCGCTTATTGCGATATGGTTCTTCTTTTGTGGACTTGTGGTTTTCGGAACCTATGGACTTACCTATGTTCTTTCTCTTCTTGCAACAAACAAGGATAAAAAGATTTCTTTCAAAACATTTCTGCCGTTGCTTCATTGTGTTGTCGCCTTGATGCTCGTTTTGGCGATGAATCCTCTGTCGGAATATCTTGTTGGAAACCAAAAATACTTCGGATTCAAAAAGAGTGAATTTACCGTTGTGGAAGAGCTTGATACCCACGGTGGTTTTCATGGAGACGGCTCTTATTATTTGATCCTCGATTGTTCCGACAACCGAGATAAGGCTATGAAAATTTTAAAGGATTGGAAAGAGCTTCCGTTTTCTGAAAATCTATCCCTCGTAATGTACGGCGGAGAAAAAGACGGTAAAAGCTATGGATATAACTTGGCTGAGAAGGCTAAGATACCGAAGGTGGAAAACGGGTACTACTATTTCAAGGACAGACATTCCGAGAGTAAAGACAGCGAAGATGATACCGATCTATTTAACCGCTCTTCCTTTAATTTCTCAATAGCGATTTATGACAGTGATACCGATACGATGTATTACTTCGAGTTTGACACTTGATAATAAATTTTCCATAAAACCACAAACTACACGCCAATTTTTCGGAGGGCTTCTGTAATGGTCACAGAAAAAATTTATTGCGACTACATAAATATACTCACATCCGAGCTTGTGCCTGCCATGGGCTGTACGGAACCGATCTCCCTGGCCTTTGGCGCCGCGAAGTGTCGTGAGCTTCTCGGGGAGGAGCCGAAGAGTATTCTTGCCCTTTGCAGCGGTAACATCGTAAAGAACGTGAGATGCGTAAAAATTCCTCATTCCGGCGGAATGGTGGGCATCGAAGCCGCGGTTACTCTCGGTGCTCTCGGTGGAGACAGCAAACTTGAACTTGAGGTCCTCAGCTCCGTGACTCCCGAGGACATTCAGCGGACTGAAGCTTACCTTGCAGAAAAGAGAGTCAGCGTGAAACTGCTGGACAGCACGGCTCCCCTTCACTTTATCCTTAAAATGGAGGGAGATCAGGGGGAAGCTGAGATCGAGATCCGAGAAAGCCACATCAACGTGGTTAGACTTGCGAAAAACGGTGAGGATATTTTTAAAGTTGACTACAGTCAGTCAGAGACTCTCAATTACGACTCCTTAAACCTTGACGATATCAAGGAGTTTGCCGACACGGTGGAGCTTTGTGACGTTATTCCTCTTCTCGACCGACAGATCTCTTACAATATGGCTATTGCCGAAGAGGGACTTGACGGCAAGTACGGTATCGGTATCGGTAAAATCATACGTGACAGTTATCCCGACAGCCCCTTAAACGAGATGAAGGTCATGGCGGCATCGGCTTCCGAAGCGAGAATGGGCGGCTGTGAGCTTCCCGTAATCGTCAATTCAGGCAGCGGAAACCAAGGTATCACCACCTCCGTTCCCGTTATCGTTTACGCAGCACGTATGGGATATGAGAGGGAAGTGCTCTATCGCGGACTGGTGTTCTCCAATCTCCTCGCGGTTTATCAGAAAATGTACATCGGAAAGCTTTCCGCCTTCTGCGGAGCTGTTTCTGCAGCCTGTGCCGCAGGAGCGACTCTGACCTATATGGATAACGGAGACGTGGTTTCCATTCAGCACACCATTGAGAATACACTTGCCAATATTCCCGGCATCATTTGCGACGGCGCGAAGATCTCCTGCGCGGCGAAGATCGTCTCAAGTATTGATGCGGCGTACCTTGCCCACCAGATGTCAATGCGCGGAGCGGTGTACAACCCCCATACGGGAATTCTTCAGTCCGATACTTCAAAGACAATATCCTGCGTAGGACGTGTGGGAAAGGACGGAATGAGGGAGACAGACCGCGAAATCCTGAGAATTATGCTTGACAGCAACAAGAATAGCTGAAAAGTATTCGTTTGAAACTTGACAATACATAACGGATGTATTATAATAGTTATAATAAAAATATTAAAGTGGAGTTCTGTGGCTTGGTAGAGCTTTGCAGACTTCACGAAAGTTATTTTAAATAATATTTATATTGGAGGATAAACCAATGAAGTCCATAGCTCTTGCAATACAGAAGTTCGCTGTTGAAACTCCTGAGCAGATCGCCCTCATCGTTAACGACGAAAAGTGTAACTACAAGGATCTCGCATCCTACTGCCGTCGCGGTGCCCTTTATCTCGAGCGTCACGGAATCAAGGCAGGTGACAGAGTGATCGTTGAGTCCGACCACATCCTTGCTTATATGTACCTTGAGTACGCTATCCAGCTTCTCGGTGCAACATTTGTACCCCTTGAGAAGAATACACCCAGCAAGCGTATCATCGAGATCGCAGAAGAGCTTGAGACTTCTGCAATCGTAACTCTTTCAACACGCGACGACCTCCCCGGTTCTTGGGCACTTGACGTTATCATGCCCGAGATCATGGAGACTGAGGACACCTACGAGGCTAAGGATCCCGATCCTGACAGCCTTTCCGAGATCCTCTTCACCACAGGTACCACAGGTAAATCTAAGGGCGTTATGGTAAGCTTTGCTAACCAGGTAAACATCGCTCTCGCAGGTATTGAGACCACAAACATCAAGTCCGACAACGTGTGGCTTATTCCCACACCGATGAACCACGCGGCAGGTCTTCGTAAGGTTCACATCGCTATGGCAGTTGGTAGTACAAGCGTACTGCTTGAAGGTTTCAGAAACTTCAAGCTTTATTTCAATACTATCAAGGAGCACGGCGTAACATCTCTTTATCTGCCTCCGTCTGCTATCCACCTTCTTCTTATGCTGGCATCCAAGAATCTTGCTGAGCTTAACGGACAGCTCCGCTTCATCTACTCCAGCTCTACCGCTTATCCCGAGCCGGACAAGGAAAAGATGCGTGCGCTTCTTCCCGACGTTTATATGTACAACTGCTTCGGCTGCTCCGAGGCGGGCGTTGTATGTACCGACGAGTTCTGCGTATCCGGCGGCTCCAAGTACACAGGCAGCGTAGGTATGCCCAACTCCTACAGTGAGATCGTTCTTCTTGACGAGGACGGTAACGAGATCAAGGATTCTTCCGCTGAGAAACCCGGTCTTGCGGCTATCAGAAGTAAGTCTGTAATGAAGGGTTACTGGAACGAGCCCGAGCAGACCGCAAAGGCTCTCAAGGACGGTATGCTTGTAATGAGCGACATTTGCTACTTCGCTCCTAACGGCGAGCTTATTCTCGTAGGACGTGCAAACGACACCATCAACCTCGGTGGTTTTAAGATCGCTCCCGTAGAAGTTGAGGAAGTTGTAATGCGTGTTCCTTGCGTAGACGAGTGTCTCCTTATCCCCACCGGTAAGGCTGGAAATCTTGCAATCAAGCTTCTCGTAGTCCTCAAGGAAGGCGAGACTCTTGACGAAAAGGCTATCCGCGCTACTATCGCTGAGAACCTTGAGCCTTACAAGATGCCCAAGCAGATCGTTGTTATTGACGAGATCATCAAGACCTTCAACGGTAAGATAGACCGTAAGCAGATGATCAGCAAGTACGAATAATTTCCGTATATAACAAAAACCAAGCATTTCGCATGCTTGGTTTTTTTTGCATATTCAGCCTTTGTAAACCTGACTGAGCTTTATAAAATATTCCGCGGGGATGCCAAGACCACCGTGCACTCTGCCGAGAAGATTGTCTTTCTTGTTTTCACCGTGGAAGTCACTGCCGCCGGAGAAAAGAAGTCCAAGACTATCGGCGAGGGCTTTAAGCCTTTCCGTGGTTTTGGCATCAAACTTCGTATAATCCGTTTCCACCGCCACAAGTCCTGTTTCTGCGGCTTTCGGTAGGAATTCTTTCAGCTCATCAAAACTGAGATTCAGCAGAGGATGGGCGAGAGATGAAACCACCTTCAGCTTTTTCAAAAGGGAGATCACCTCTAAGGTGTCGGGTCTTTTTGCGGGAATGTAAATGCCGTTCTTGGCGGACAGAATTCCGCGAAAACCTTCGTCGGTGGAAGAGATGTGCCCGAGCCTTATCAGCTCCTTGGCAAAATGGACTCTGTTTATCACTCCGCTCTTTTCGGAGAAGATGTTTTCATATACTACGTCGTATCCCGCCTCCCGAAGCCTTGTGAAAAGCTCAAGATTTGCCTCGTGTTTTCGCTGACGCAGGACTTCGAGATAATCATTCAGTTCTCTCTCTGCAGACCCGCTGACAAAAAGTCCGAGTACGTGAAGTTCGATGCCCTTATATTCGGTGGAGATTTCGACTCCCGGTATGGCGATAATGTTTTGGCCTTCCGCGGCGGAGAGAAACTCGGGGATCCCCATAAGTGTATTGTGATCACAGAGGGCGACGGCGGAAAGTTTTTCATCTAATGCGGCTTGAATGAGCTCTCTTGGAGTCAAAGTGCCGTCTGAATAAGTTGAATGAGTGTGCAAGTCGCAAAACCGTTCCCCACACGCCTCTGAGTAAACCTTTGTCATCGTAAATCCCTCTTAATAAAACTTTGTGAATAAGATTATACCACAAAACTACGTCTTAAACAACCGTGGGGATTACAAATCATAACGTAAATGAATATTTCGTTTAAAAACTTGCCAACTGTGAACTGCTGTGGTATAATTATAGCGATAAATTTAATGTCCTCCGCTGAATCCTTCTGAGGTCGGGTTAAATAATTTTGTGCGTTTTGTGAAAGGATATGAAAATGAAACAGTATTTACATGATTTTTTAGTCTCAGGAAAGTATGGAGAGTCTGACAGCGCGTATTTGATTTCCGTATACAATAAGATCGAGGCTGACGAACGTTCGGCGTCATTGTTTGGACAGATGTTATCGGACTACAACGATAATTTTAAAATTGATGATGAGAATTTTTTCAAGTTCACAAGTGAGATCGCAGAAAGACTTTACCTGAGAGAATATACCGTTCATCTTCTGACGCTGATCTGCCTTACCAAGAGACTTCGTGAGGAATACATTAGCCGCGGCATAGATCTTGAGATCTTTGAAAACACCGTTCTGGACTTAAAGTATAAGCTTGAGGAATGTAAGCTCGTGAAAGGTGTAGTAGGTACTTTCGTTGCGTCTTGGCATTTCGGCTTTTACCACCTGACGAGATTTGCTCTCGGAAGACTTCAGTTTGAAGCTGTTGAGTTTGGAAAAACTTACGAAAAGGACGGGGTAAAACTGACACCCGATACCACCGTTATTAACATTCACATTCCCCGTGACGGCACACCCATGGATGAAAAACGCTGTGACGAAAGCTTTGCTATGGCGAAGAAGTTTTTCGCAGATGAGGTAAGTGATCCCACTCCCTTTGTATGCCACTCCTGGCTTCTTTACCCCGAAAACAAGAATATTTTGTCAAAGCATTCCAATACATACAAGTTTATGAGCCGTTTTGACATCCTTCGTTCGGAAAATTATAAGGAAAACTGTGACCTGTGGCGACTTTTCGATACTGATGAGAAAAACCCTGAAAAGCTTCCCACAGATACTTCTCTCAGAAGAGCATACGTTGAGCACCTGAAGAGGGGCGGCAAGACGGGTTACGGCTACGGCGTGTTCTTGCTTTAATAGTACGATATAATATTTTAATAAATAAAATCGGAGATTTCGATGAAATTTATTTCTTGGAACGTAAATGGGATCAGAGCCTGCATGGGAAAAGGCTTTGAGGAATATTTTAATTGTGTGGATGCAGACGTGTTCTGCTTGCAGGAGACGAAAATGCAGGAGGGACAGCTTGACTTTGCTCCCGAGGGGTACCACTGCTACTGGAACTACGCCGAGAAGAAGGGGTACTCGGGAACTGCACTTTTTACTAAGGAGAAGCCCATTAACGTGACCTATGGAATCGGTACTCCGGAACACGACAAGGAGGGAAGAGTCATTACCGCTGAGTTTGAGGACTTCTTCTTTGTCACCTGCTACACTCCCAACTCACAAAACGAGTTGAAGAGGCTCGATTACCGTATGAAATGGGAAGAGGATTTTCTCGCTTACCTTAAAAAGCTTGACGCAGTTAAACCCTTGGTGCTTTGCGGAGACCTCAACGTGGCACACACGGAGATAGACCTTAAAAACCCCAAGACCAACCGTAAAAACGCAGGCTTTACCGACGAGGAGAGAGGGAAAATGACCACTCTTCTGAACAGCGGCTTTACGGACACCTACCGCTACTTCTATCCCGACAGGACCGACGTGTATTCCTGGTGGTCCTACCGCTTTTCCGCAAGAGAGAAGAACGCGGGGTGGCGTATCGACTATTTTATCGTCTCCGACGCTCTTCGGGACAGACTCGCAGGTGCCGATATTCACACGAATATCTATGGCTCCGACCATTGTCCCGTTGAGCTGACCTTAGCGGACTGAAGAGATGAAAACAACGTACCCGAGTTATTATAAAAGCTTCAAGTGTATTGCCGACAAGTGTAAACATAGCTGCTGCATCGGATGGGAGATAGACATTGACGAAGATACCCTCGCCTATTACCGCGGTCTCGACGGAGATATTGGTGAGAGGATAAAGTCTTCCATTGAGTGGACGGGGACTCCCCATTTTAAGCTTTCCCATGGAGACAGATGCCCTCACTTGAACTGCAACGGGCTTTGCAAAATAATTTTAAGCCTCGGAGAAGACGCCCTTTGCGAAATTTGCGAAAGACACCCGAGATTTTATAACTATTACGAAAATACAGTCGAAATAGGCATCGGACTTTGCTGTGAAGAAGCTTGCCGCCTTGTGCTTTCTGACGGTGCTGACTTCACCCTCATTACAGAGGGAGAGGGTGACGCCACGGATGAGGAAAAGTTGATATTTGCCGAAAGGGATAGGATTTTCGCTTGCCTCAGAGATGCAGACATGTCCTTCTTCGATAAGGTGAAGACACTGCTTTCTTCCTTGGGTACGGAATTTGAAACTTTAAGTGTCAAACAGTGGGCGAGGTTTTATCTTTCCCTTGAACGGCTTGACGAAGAGTGGACAAATGTGCTTCTGAGTGTAGAAAGTCTCGGAGACACCCCGTTAGACAGTTTCTTAGAACATGAAAATGACAGGCAGCTCCAAAACCTTTTTGCCTACTTTATCTATCGCTACACTCCGAGAGCACTTGAGGACGGAGACTTTTCCACGACGGTGAAGTTTGCCGCCATCAGCGTTTTGTTGTTGAGTGCTGCCCTCAGCAGAGGAGAATATGACCTGCACGAGCTCGTCCGAATGTACTCGAGTGAGGTGGAATATTCAAGCGAGAACCTTGACGAGGTCTATTTTGAACTGAGTTTTTGACTTTTTGTTACCTGTTTTGGAGGGAATACCATGAAAGTTACGTCTTATGAGATAAAGACGGCGGCTTGGAAGAGGGAAACGCCTCTCCGCATAGTACATCTGTCCGATTTGCATAACAAAAACACCAAAGGAATACTTTCCGCGGTGCGTAGCTTTGCTCCGGAGATCATCGTGATAACGGGTGACTATTTTGAGGGAAGCGTTGAGAGGTCCCCGCGAAGTCACGCTTTGCTTTCGAAGCTTGTCAGCGTAGCACCCGTGTATTTTTCTCTCGGAAACCACGAATACGACGTTACAGAACTTGAAAAACACGCCATCAGACGTCTTGGTGTGCATCTGCTTGATAATTCATTTGAGGATACCCGAGACTTCCGCATCGGCGGACTTACATCTGCCTATCTGCAGGAAAAGGGGATGCGAAGCAGTATTTTCAGAACCACGCCTCCACCGAAGCCAGGGCTCGAGTGGATGTCAAGCTTTGAGGACACCGACAGCTTCAAGCTTCTGCTCTGCCATCATCCCGAGTATTACGCCCAGTATCTGAGAGAGAGAAACTTCGACCTTGTTCTCTCAGGTCATGCCCACGGTGGGCAGATAGAGCTTTTCGGGCAGGGAATAGTTGCTCCCGGTCAGGGTCTTTTTCCGAAATATACGGGTGGAGTCCACGAAAACAGACTTGTTATCAGTCGCGGACTTGCCAACACTTTCCCCCTGGTACCTCGCCTCGGTAACGAGAGGGAGATCATTACACTGACGGTGGGAAATCCTTGACATTACTACGTGATTATAGTATAATTTACTAAAGAAATTAAGTTTTTTGCGTTAGGTACGAAGCATTGGAAAACATCAAAAAACTGTCAAATCTGCACACCCACACGACCTATTCCGACGGACACGGAACGATTGAAGAGAATATTGAGTCTGCCATAGAGAAAGGCTTTTGCTCCATCGGTATTTCCGACCACAGCTATGCGGAGTATGATGATGCTTCTATGAGGCTTGGCACGGAAGAGAATTATCGGTCGGAGGTAAGGAAAGCTGCAGAAAAATACGCAGAAGAGATCGACGTTTTTTGCGGTCTTGAGCTTGACTCTCATTCCGTTTGCAACAGAGAAGATTACGACTATATCATCGCTTCCGTTCACGCCGTGAAGGTAGGAGAGAAGCGCTGTACCATAGATTACTCAAAGGAGCGTCAGGCTCAGGTAATTAAAAAGTATTTTGGCGGTGACGAATTATCCTTTGCCAAAGCTTATTATAATGAGCTTCTCCGTCACGTTACCGAAACGAAGCCTGACATCGTAGGTCACTTTGATCTTTTGACAAAGTATGACACCATAAACGAGGACTCTGCAGAATACAGAGAAGTGGCACTGTCTACACTTCGGGAGATAATGAAGACCTGCAGACGCTTTGAGGTCAATACCGGTGCCATGGCAAGGGGATATAAGAAGACGCCGTACCCCGCAAGGTTTATTTTAGAGGAGATACTTCGCCTTGGTGGGGATGTGATTATCTCTTCAGACTCGCACCGTGCTGAGCAGATAGACTTTGCTTTCGATGAGGCGGCAAAGCTGCTGAAGGACGTGGGCTTTACCCATGTTGACCGTCTTACAAGGGACGGATTCGTTAAAGAGAAAATTCTGTAATCTTTTGAAGATTACTTTGTGAAAGATTGGGGATAAAAATGAACAATAACCCGAACAACAGACATAATAATACGTCTCAAAACCGTCCTACGCAGAATGAGGACGTAAACCGTGTTAAAGAAGCAAGTGCGGCACCTGAGGCTCAAAAGAGTACGGCTCAGGGCGTAAATGCTCGTCGTCGTAACAAAAAAGGAAAGGGCAGTTTCCCGCTGACGGAGCTTTTCATCGGACTTCTTATAATCACCGCAGTATTCGTGGTGATCTGGGCTGTCGCTCTCGGATCAGACTCCAAGGGCGAAAAACAGGATAAGAACGAGACTGAGCAGACGCTCAACTACGGTCAGATAGGCGGAGGTGATGAGGAAAGCTCCGACGGTACGGAAAGCGGAACCGACGACAGCCTCAGTGTGGTAGACCCCAACTCCTACACGGAGATTACTCTTCTTAATTTGGGAGATATAATGTGTCATAATCCTCAGATTGACAGCGCCTATGATGCGGCTACGGGTGAGTATGATTTCACAGACAACTATCAATACATAAAAGACATTGTGAGCAAAGCCGATTATTCCGTAGTTAATTTTGAGGTTACTCTTTCGGGAAAGGATTACGGCTATAGCGGATATCCCGTGTTTAACGCTCCCGAGACTCTGCTTGATGCTCTGATTGACACAGGCTTTGATATGATGCTTTTCGCAAACAATCACTGCTACGATTATTCACATCACGGTTTGATCAGAACTCAGGAGATGTTCAATGAGAAAGACGTTGACTATATCGGTGCAAAACTGGAACCTGAGGATAAGACCTATAAGACAGTTGACGTAAACGGCGTGAAGCTCGGTATGCTAAATTCTACCGATGACCTTCGTTATGGCAATACTGAGGCAGTAACCATCAACGGTATCGCAGTTCAGGAAGGTGACGTTGAACTGATCGACTATTTCAACCACGGACTTTTGGATAATTTTTATAGCTCGGTTGAAACAAGGATCGCTGAACTGAAGAGCGAGGGCGCTGATCTTATTATCTACTATATCCACTGGGGAGAAGAGTATTATATCACCCACAACGATATGCAGGGTCAGATAGCACAGAAACTTTGTGACCTTGGTGTTGACGTTATCATCGGCGGACATCCCCATGTGATTCAGGATGCGGAGATGCTCACTTCCACCACAGACTCCGAGCATCAGACCCTTTGCTTCTATTCATTGGGCAACGTTGTTTCAAACCAGAACAGACTTACCATGGGCGACACCATGAACAAGGAGTACACCGAAAACGGACTTATGGTTGAGCTTACTATCCGTAAGTATGCCGGCGGTGATTGTGTTATCACAGGAGTGGAGACCATTCCGATGTGGGTACACAGATACTACAACAGTACAACATACAAGAACGCTTATGACATCGTTCCCATTGAGGCGGCTCTTGAAAATCCCGAGGAATTCGGACTTTACAACAGTAATTTCGGCGTGACTCACGCTACAGCGGCACTTCAGATGACAAACGACACTCTCGGCGGCATCTGTGAAGCTTTTGCAGAAAGCGTGGTTCTTCCCACAGGAAACAGCGAAAATTAAAATGCTCTTTGCGGCAGATTGGAGACATAATATGAACATACCGAGACCGGAATATCCTCGCCCTCGATTGGTGAGAGATAAGTGGCAGAACCTGAACGGTGAGTGGGACTTTCTCTTCGACTTCGGAAACTCCGGAAAGTACAGAAAGTTCTGGCTGAAGGACAACTATATTTTCGACAAGAAGATCACAGTTCCCTTTGTTCCCGAGTCAAAGCTTTCTGGCATCGAATATATCGACTTTTTCACCACTTGCTGGTACAGACGAGCTATCAGTATTGATCCTACTTGGTCACTTGAAAAGGGAAGAGTGCTTCTCCACATCGGTGCCGCTGACTTTACCACAGAGGCGTGGGTCAACGAGAAGTACGTTGGTAAGCACATCGGCGGATTCACTCCCTTCACCTTTGATATCACCGACAGCCTGAACTCTGAGGGTGAAAGTGAGCTGGTCATCCGTTGCTTCGATAACGGTCACGACAAGCTTCAGTACACAGGTAAGCAGACATACAGAAACTACTACAACAAGGACTGCGAATATATCCGTTGCACGGGTATCTGGCAGACCGTTTGGCTTGAGTACGTTCCTAAAAACTACATCGAAAACGTAAAGCTCACTCCCGATGTGGATAACGCAAAACTTGACGTTGTTCTCAGATTCGCTGACAACTGCGGTCGCGGTACTGATGTTAGTGCTGTGGCATCCTTCGGTGGTGAAAAGGTTTCTGAGGTTTCCGCTAAGGCTACCGGAAGAAGCTGTAGCTTCAGCCTTCCCGTACCCGACGCCAAGCTTTGGAGCATCGAAGAGCCGAACCTTTACGACCTTGTCATTAACTTCGGTGAGGACACTGTAAAGACATACTTCGGCATGAGAAAGATCTCTATCAACGGCCGTGCAGTTGAGATAAACGACAAGCCCGTGTTCCAGCGTCTGGTTCTCGATCAGGGTTATTATCCCGACGGAATCTACACAGCTCCCGTTGTAGAGGATATGGAGAAGGATATTCTCATGTCCAAGGCGGCAGGCTTCAACGGTGCAAGACTCCACATGAAGATCTTTGAGCCCTACACCTTCTACTATGCAGACAAGCTCGGATATATCCTTTGGGGCGAGTTCCCCAACTGGGGCCTTGACGAGAAGGATCTTGGTGCCCTTGATTCTATGCTTCCTGCATGGCTTGAGGCTATCGAGCGTGATTATAACAGCCCCGCTGTTGTGTGCTGGTGTCCCTTCAACGAAACGAGAGATACCCGCCGTCCCGAACTTTTCAGAACTCTTTACAACGTGACGAAGGCTATCGACCCCATCCGTCCCTTTGTTGACACTTCCGGATACGTTCACGGTGACGTGACCGACATTTACGACGTACATGACTATGACCAGAATCCCGAGACTCTGAGAGCAAGACACATGCCTCTTGCGACAGGCGAGGGTGAGGTCTTCAGAAACTTCCCCGACGACGAGAAGTACGAAGGTCAGCCTTATATGATCTCTGAAATGGGCGGTATTTATTGGAATCTTGACGACCATCTTATGAAGGGCGGCAAGGATAACTGGAACGCTTGGGGATACGGTGAAAATCCCAAGACTCTCGAGGAGTTCTACGCGAGATTTGAGGGACTCATGGCGGCAATGCTTGATAACCCCGGCATGGCAGGCTTCTGCTACACTCAGCTTACTGACGTTTTCCAGGAAATGAACGGAATTTATGCTTTTGACCGTCGTGAAAAGTTCGACATGAACAGAATTCACGCGGCTGTGGCGCGTAAAGCGGCTATTGAGGAATAATTTTTAATAAAAGGACTGCAGCCGCAGTCCTTTTGTCTTACGAAAACAGATCCACCGACACTAATTTGTAGTGAAATCGGTGGATCTTTGTTGATTCATTTATTCAGTTACTGTTTCTTTGAGAATTTGTCTTTGATCTTCTTAAAGATCTTTGAGAATAGTGAAACAACAGCTTCCCACTTTATTACGATCACGATAAGTGCGCCTGCGGTCACCGTTGCGATGATTCCGACGCCGATAAGCAGACCGAAATCGTAGGTTACGATGGTCTCGATAACCTCGTTCAGCGAAGGACGGTTGTCGTCATCGGTGTCGGGAGTTGTGATGACGGGATCTTTGGTTGTTTCGGACTCAGAGGTCTCGACGGTTTCCGTTTCACTTTCGCTTTCGGTTTCTATTTCTTCGGGGTCGTTCCACCAAGACTCTTCAGGGTAATACTCGGTGGTGGATTCGACTTCCTCAGGATCGTCATCGTTTTCCTTAGTGGTCTTTTCGGGCTTGCGGGATGACTCCTTGTCGGTCTTTTCCGAAGTAGTCTTTTCCGTGTCCTTTGTTTTATCCGGTTCTTTTCCGCTTTCCTCACCGGAGGTAGGCTTCGGCTCGGTCTTTGTTTCGGATTCAGATTCGGTCACGGGCTGTGTTTCGGTCTCTGTGGTGCTTTCAACAGTGTCGGAGGTATATTTTACGGTTACCTCAACGTCTTTCTTGTTAATGGTACCGACTACCTTTTCTATGTCAGCGGTATATCCCTTGATCTTAGGAGAGGAAACGGAGTAGGTGCTTCCGTCAAGAAGATCTGCTTTGTAACTTGCCGCCAGTTCGGTGCCGTTTTCGTCAACGTAATTGATGGTGATGGAATATGATTTTTCTCCGATAATCTCAAAATCAAAGGAGACACTGCCGGATACGGATCCAATACCGGTGAGTGTTACAGTTGCGGTACCGACCTCAGTATTGTTTTCGTATGAGAGAGTATAGTGTACGTCCTTGGCAAGGAGAATATCGCCAAAGTAGACCTCAAGATCTGGGGTGTGGGCATAACCCGTATAGGGCAGATCGGAAGGAGGTGTGATAACAAGGGAGGAAACTTTGATTCCCGAGGTCAAGTTGCCGTTACGGTCGAAGGTGTAGCCATTGACGGTCTTGTTTTTCACTTTGGTGTAGTCGCTGTCGAAGAACCAAATATTGTTTCCGTACAGTACGAAGCCCTCGGTGACTTTATTATCGATCAGCCAATAGGTTGATGCACCTACGTTTACGTAGGTGTAATGTCCAACCACCTTTCCGTCAGCATCGAACAGCTTTCGGTCGTACATACGGTTTGACAGCATCACACCGCTGTCGGTGAAGTAATATATACTGCCGTCGATTATCTTGTATCCTGTGGAAACGGTGTTGTTTTCAAGATAGTAGATATTGCCGCCGAGCTTGAAGAATCCGTTTTCTGCAACCAAGTTACCGTCAGCGTCAAAAGTGTAGCTTACGCCGTCGATAACCTTTGTTGTGCTCGTGATATAAGCGTTTGCTTGGCTGTATTTTACTTTTGTGTCTACAATGTGCCAGCCATCGGGGACATCGGACATATAAATGACCGTGACGGTTATATCTTCGCTTCCCGCAGTACCGCTTATAGGAGCAACGTTCGTTGTGTAATTCTCAATAGTCGGGTGGGGAACGTTGTAAGAGTCTCCCTCAACAAGAGTTGCTACGTAAGGCTCTGCAAGGACACTTCCGTCGATGCTGATATAATTGATAGTCAGGGTGATCTCTTTGGGTGTGATCTCAGTAAACTCGTTTCCGGATGCAACAGCTTCGCTGTGGGCAGGGGAGTTCTTGTATGCCTTTATCTCAACTCCGTCGGGGAAGGCACCTGACTCTACCTGACAGGTTCTTGATTTTATCGTTATACTTGTGATTCCGTCACAGTCAGAAAAAGCGTCGGAGGCGATCTTAGTGACGTCGTCGGGAATTACCACGGCAGCATCATCACCCGTATAAGATGTCAAAACACCGCCTGAGACCATAAAATCAGCAGAGGCGGCAAAACAAGTTAGAGAAAGAACAAAGATCGCAATCACGGCAGAAGCAGCCACGAGAAGTTTTTTCATTATACTGTAACTCCGACTAATATTATATATAATTATGTTACCATTTTATCATGAATATGTCAAGATGCTTGAGAGTAAGTTTCTCGCCTCTTGTCGAAAAAAGTTTGACTCCTGCCTCCGAAAACATCAAAGGAAAGAAATGCATATCATAATAGAAGAGAAGGGGGATGCATCGAGGTATTATAGACGGATGCATAACGTCTCTTTTGCGATCAGGGAGAGCTTATGGAAAACGTAATATGTGAGATAATACTTTCGCTTTTCTTCGTGTACGGAGTCTACAGTGCAATAAATCAGATCAGACTTCTCGTAAGGAGGCTTTTGAAGCGACATAGGAAGATTGACAAACAGGCGTCAAGGTAGTATAATATAAAGAAAACGAAAATTTGTTTGGAAAGGAGAATTTGCACAGATGGACAATAATTTGAGAGAAATGAATGTTCCCGACTCGGGCAAAGAATCTCTTTCCGGAATTATAGATTCAATAGTATACAGAAATGAAGAAAACGGGTACACCGTCTGCATTGTTGAAGATCAGGCGGGTCTGCCCGTCACCGCAGTGGGGATCATGCCTTATCTTAACGAGGGTGATAAGATACACGCTACGGGCAACTGGACCACTCACAAGATATACGGACGGCAGTTCTCCGTTGAGTTTTTCGACAGACGTCTGCCGGCAGAGGAAGGCGACATTCTAAGATACTTGGCGTCAGGTGCAGTAAAGGGAATAGGACCTAAAACGGCTCAAAAGATCGTGGAGCAGTTCGGCACGGACAGCTTTGACATAATTGAGAATAATCCCGAGTGGCTCTCAGAGATACCCGGTATTTCAAAGGCGAAGGCAGAAGCCATCAGCGAAAACTTCAAGAATATCGCAGGGTCAAGAGAGTTCCTTATGTTCAGCCGCGACTTTTTCCCCTCCTCCACCGCTATGCGTATTTATAAAAAATGGGGCGCGGCGTCTATTGACAGAATACGGAATAATCCCTACAGTCTTTGCGGTGCTTTCAGAGGAATCGGATTCAAGAGGACAGACGTTATCGCCGCATCCCTTGGAATGCCCGCAGATTCCGATGAGAGAGTGGAAGCGGGGCTTTTGCACGTGCTCTCCAGCGAGGCTTCCCGAAACGGACATACCTGTCTTCCGTATGAAACTTTGGTCGAATGCGCTATGGGGCTGCTTTTTGGCTCAGATGAGACTTATGCACCAAAGCTTCAGCAGGCCGTAGAGACACTTGCCGTGCAGAAGAAACTCTATCTATATAATGCGGATAATCAGAGATATGTATACCATCCATACATATATAACGCAGAGACCTACAGCGCGAAAAAGCTTCTTGAAGTGGCAAGACTTTGTCCGACGATGAACGCCAAGGATATTGAGCTTCTTATTGAGAAAAGCGAACACGTATCCCATATCAACTACGCGCCGAATCAGAAGAAGGCGATGCGAGACGCTCTCAGCGAGGGTGTTATGATCCTCACCGGTGGTCCCGGCACGGGTAAGACTACGATCATAAAAGGACTTATCAGCATTTTTGAGTCTCTCGATCAGTCCGTGTGTCTTGCCGCTCCTACGGGACGTGCTGCTAAAAGAATGAGTGAAGCTACCTCTCACGAGGCAAAAACCATACACCGTCTTCTTGAGATGGAGTATAACAGCGAGAGTGAACCTAAGTTTATGCGAAACGAAGGTAATCCTCTTGAGGAAAGGGTCATTATCATAGACGAAGCCTCAATGATAGATTCGCTTCTGCTTGAGTCACTTATGAGGGCGGTCCGTGGCGGATCAAAGCTTATCTTTATCGGTGACTGCGACCAGCTCCCCTCCGTCGGATGCGGAAATGTGCTCAATGATATGATCTCCTCGGGAGCCTTCAAGGTCATCCGTCTTGAAGAAGTCTTCCGTCAGGCTCAGACCAGCAGTATCATAACCAACGCCCATAGGATAAATTCGGGCCTTATGCCTGAGCTCTTCTCCAAGGGAACAGACTTCTTCTTCCTCGAGAGGGGCTCCGACGTGGCGTGTGCAAATTGCGTATGCCAACTTGTGGCGGAAAGACTGCCCAAAACCTACGGAAAGAACGTGATGGAAAAGCTGCAGATCATCACTCCATCGAGACGCGGCGCTTCGGGCACGGAAGCAATAAACGCTATGCTTCAGGGAGCGCTGAATCCTCCCGCTCCGTCCAAGAAGGAGAAGAAGGTCAGAGACGTGATCTTCCGTGTAGGAGACCGCGTTATGCAGACGAAGAACAACTATCAGCTTGAGTGGAGTACGTCTTCTGGAGACGCGGGATTCGGCGTTTTCAACGGAGACATCGGTAGAATTGAGTCCATCGACAGCGAAAACGAGACGCTTACCATTACCTTTGACGACCGCAGGTGCGAGTATGAGTTCTCTATGCTTGACGAGCTTGAACACGCCTACGCCATAACCGTACATAAGAGTCAGGGAAGCGAATATCCCATCGTTATTATTCCGCTTTACCGTTGCGCCCCTATGCTTCAGTCACGAAATCTGCTTTATACGGCGGTGACGAGAGCTTCGCAAATGGTTATTTTGGTGGGTGAGAGGGAAGTGCTGAAGACGATGGTGGAAAACGACTATCACGCAGACAGATGCACCATGCTGGCGAGACTCTTGGCAGACGGCAGGTGAGATTTGTTATGAGATCAAACTTTATCACTAAAATAATTGATCTGTTATTCCCACCGAAATGTGCCACTTGCGGTAAGGTGATCCCTTGTGGTGCGGTTTGTGACGACTGTGTTGCGAAATACGAGGAAGAACGGAAGGAAAGATGCCAAAAATGTAACGGTTCAGCCGCCTCCTGCAGGTGTTCGAATATCAGTCCCACGGCTCTTTCGTTTTACGGCGGATATTATTCGGAAGAGGGAAGAGTCACAGAGAAGTTGGTGTATTCTCTCAAGAGAAACTATAATAAGGCGCTGACGGAGTTCTTTGCTGAGAGACTTGCGAAGCTTATACGGGAGAAAATACTCTACTCTGAGGCTGAGGCTTCTGAATACTTTCTGACTTTCCCTCCGCGCTCGGAAGCGAGTCTGCGAAAGTACGGATTTGACCACGTGGAGATGCTGTGCGGAAGAGTTTCTGCTCTGACGGGCATAAGGCTTGAGAAAATCTTCAAGCGAGTGGGCGGCACGGAACAAAAGAAGCTTGACACTTACGGCAGAAACGAAAACGCCGTGTCTACTTTATATGTGAGACGTGGCGCAGAGCCTTCGGGCAAGAGATTTATCATAATTGACGACGTTGTCACCACGGGAGCTACTGTGGGCTACGCTTCGAGACTTTTGAAAAGGGGCGGAGCGATGGAAGTCAGAGTGGTATCTCTTACGAGAACAGGGAAAAAGTGAGGTGGCGGGAAATTTTCCGCTACCTATTTACTTTAAGGGGAAGTTGTGGTATACTAATAAAAATTTTGAAAGCATCCGTCCTTAGCTCAGCTGGATAGAGTACCGGATTCCGATTCCGTCGGTCGGGGGTTCAAATCCCTTAGGGCGGGCCAGAAACCTCATATTTGTCTAAAGACAAATATGAGGTTTTTAGAATCAAATGCACCTTGTATCAAG
>JAZULS010000120.1:0-12382 GCA_045603205.1 Eubacteriales bacterium
CACAAAATGCAAATTTACGAAGAACTCCAGGCGAGAGGACTTATCGCCCAGACAACAAATGAAGAAGAGATCAGAGATCTTATAAATAACGGTAAGGCTACGTTCTACATCGGCTTTGACCCCACAGCGGACTCTCTTCACGTAGGTCACTTCATGGCGCTCTGCCTTATGAAGAGACTTCAGATGGCGGGAAACAAGCCCGTTGTACTCATCGGCGGCGGTACAGCTATGATCGGCGACCCCTCCGGCAGAACTGATATGAGAAAGATGCTCACCAAGGAAGACATCGACCACAACGCGGACTGCTTCAAGCGTCAGATGGAGAGATTTATCGAGTTCGGCGAAGATAAGGCGACCATGATCAACAACGCAGACTGGCTTCTCAAGCTGAACTATGTAGATATGCTTCGTGACGTTGGAGCTTGCTTCTCTGTAAACAATATGCTGAGAGCTGAGTGCTACAAGCAGAGAATGGAGAAGGGACTTTCCTTCCTTGAATTCAACTATATGATCATGCAGTCCTACGACTTCTACTACCTCTACAAGAACTACGACTGTAACCTCCAGTTCGGTGGAGACGACCAGTGGTCCAATATGCTTGGCGGTACCGAGCTTATCAGACGTAAGCTTGGCGGTGACGCTGAGGCTATGACTATCACACTTCTCACCGACTCTCAGGGCAAGAAGATGGGTAAGACTGCAGGTAACGCTGTATGGCTTGATCCTAACAAGACTTCTCCCTTCGAGTTCTACCAGTACTGGAGAAACGTATCCGACGCTGACGTTATGAAGTGTATCCGTATGCTCACATTCCTCCCCATCGAGGAGATCGACGCTATGGATGACTGGGAAGACAGCCGTATCAACGAGAAGAAGGATATCCTCGCTTACGAGCTTACCGCTCTCGTTCACGGCAACGAGGAGGCTGACAAGGCAAAGGCTGCTTCAAAAGCTCTCTTTGCAGGCGGCGGAGACGACTCCAATATGCCCACAACTGAGCTTGAGGCTGCTGAGATCGGCGACGGAATCACCATCGTTGACCTTATGATGAAGTGCTCTCTCGCAGGAAGTAAGGGTGACGCAAGACGTCTCATTCAGCAGGGCGGCGTGTCTGTTGACGGCGAAAAAGTGTCCGACCCCAACTTCAAGTACACCGTAGATACTCTTTCCGCAGGAGTTAAGATCCGTAAGGGTAAGAAGGTCTTCCACAAGGCTATTGTAAAGTAAGAAGCGTAAGGTGCGGCGTCATACAGCACCGAATAAAAGCCACGGACAGGACAGAAATCTAAATAAATAATGAAGGCACCGCTGCTAAAAACAGTGGTGCCTTCATTTGTTAGTTTGCTTTGTACTTTTCAATCTCAAGAAGGATCTTGTAGAGTTGTTCCTGTTCTTTGACTGATTTAGCAGAAAGAAATTCATAACAGGCAAGGGGAATATCCTTTGTATTCTTCTCTTGACAGCCTAATTTCTCAAACAGCTTTGAAAGAGAAATGCCAAGGGCGGCAGTGATCTTTTCGATGCTCTCAAGAGTTGCGTTTTTTTCGCCGCGCTCAAGCTGACCGATGTAGGTTGGATGACAGCCGGAAAGCTCTGCCAGCTTCTCTTGACTGAATCCCATTTTTGATCTGTAGTTTCTGATGCGCTGACCAACAGCTTTTGCAATATCACTCATAGTTTCAACCATCCTTCTTGTTCTGCGTATAGTCTATAAATATTAAAACAAACATTCCACAGACTATTGATATTCTTTATTGGCTGTGATATACTATAAGTATCAATAAAGAGATCCTTAGTGCTCATAGTATTTTAGAGATCCAAAATATACATATAAAGCTGTTTCTTAATGACCGCTATACACACTAAACCTTCGGCAATCGCCTTGCGAAGCGGTATACCGTGCTCCTTTGCGGTGTAAGGCCGTACAGCTCCACTAAGCTGATTTTTGAAAGATAGCTGCGTCATTAGAATAACCCACCGGACCCGCAAAAGTTCGGTGGGTATTTGTTTGAAATTGTCGAGCAGGAGTTAAAAACTTGTCTGCTCTTTCTTATTTTGGGCGGATATGCCTCCTCACCTGACGCCCCTCAGCTCGCGAATTTCACCGCAGGCTATCTTCTCGCCCGAGTCTCCAGAGGGATCTGTCGTAAAATCGTCGCGGTTTGAGTGAATGATCACTGTTCTGCCGATAATTTCCTCAAGAGTGAATCTTCCCGTGAGAAAGACCGAGAAGGCGCGACCGTTTACACCGAATAAGGGTGGCATATCTCCCGCGTGATAAGGGTGAGGGCACATGTCAGGGTTGAAATGCCCCATAACCGCAGAAAACGGGTCGCCGAAACCGCTGCCGCATATTTCCCCCTGGTGGATGTGGAAACCGAATATGGGAGAGTTACACGGTCCATCACCCGTGGGCAGGCCCGAAATTTCCGCCCTAACGATCACTCCCGAGGATGTCCCGTAAAAATAAACTACCCCTCTTATAGTAGGAAAACTGTGACTGCCTTGTATTATTGCGCCTGCGTGAGGACGCATCCTAAAAAAGTTAGAAAGATCAACGGGGTTTCTTCGTCTGTTCATTAAAGCCTCCGCAAAAAAACATTCAAAGACAGTCTATGCGTAGGGAGGCTAAAACGTGACAGAGAGACTCAAATATTTTTTGTTGCAGGCCCCGTCAGTAGATTTCCGTCGTAATCGAATCTGGAGCCGTGGCAGGGACAGTCCCAAGTCTTATCGTCGGAATTCCACTTTAACTCACACTTTCTGTGGGGGCAGTAGGGCTCGCAGGTGTGGACGTTTCCGTCTTCGTCCACGTAGGCAGCGACCTTTCTTCCCATGTGCATAACGATCTTGCCGCATCCCCGTCCGAGTTTGCCTACCTCCTCTTCGGGAAGGCTGAAGCGTGAAGCTATGATTCCTTTTGCCGTACGGGAGACCATGCCGCCAAGTCCCTCTGCCGAGGAAAACTTAAAGCGGGAGGGGGAGAATAATTCTGTGGCGGGGTTGTCCTGACCTAAGATAATATCTCGGATAAGCGTTGCCGCGGTCATAGACATAGTCATTCCCCAAGTCCTGAAGCCCGTTGCCGTGAATAAGTCCACCTGTCCGCTTCTGAATTTTCCTATATAGGGGAGTATGTCAACGGCTGTGGAGTCCTCCGCTGACCAAGAGGTTATAAGCTCCGCTTCGGGGAAGTTTTTCTTTGTGTCCTGTATGATCCTTTCGTAAACACCGGGGACACCTTCACCCGAAACGTGGTTTTCACCCGATACGATAAGAGTGTCGCCGTGACTTCTGTAGTTGTAACCTCCATCGATTCCAATGAACATTGCCCCTAAGTCACCTGTTCCCGAGAAAGCACAGGCGTGAGCCATCTTTCGGTGGAGCTTCAATGGCAAGAGCAGTTTTAAGTCCCCCACAGATGGGTAGTTAGTGGTAATGATAATATTTTTTGCCGTTATTGTTCCGTTTTCGCAAACAACTTTGCCTGCCGAGAACTCAAGAACGTTTGTGTTTTCGTAGATCTCAAGCCCCCGAGACAGCTCATAAATAAATTTAAGGGGATGGAAGACTGCTTGAGAGGGGAATTTTATAGCCGCTTTTATCTCGAAGGGGAGAGTTGTGTCGTAAACGATAGAGCAGTGGACTCCCGCCGCCACAGCCGCTTCATATTCCGTTTTGACGTGACGCTCTCCGTAGAGTGAATAAAGATATGCACACTGACTCTTAAAGTCGCAGTCAATTCTTTCGTTTTTTATAATCTTTCGGTAGTCGTCGATGGCATCAAGGCCGCATTTTGCGTAGATCTTCGTCGCCTCGTCACCGAAATTTTTCCTTATCGTATTAAAAATTTCTCCGTGGGCAAGGGTGATCTTAGCCGTAGTCAGTGAGCTTTGTCCCGAGCCGAGAGTTTCTTTTTCTACAAGGACTACCCGCAGCCCGCTTTTGTTCAGCTTGTATGCCGTGAGAACTCCGCATAACCCTCCGCCAACCACAAGGGCGTCGCAAGAGATGTCCTCTTTCAAGGCAGGGAAGTCTTTTTTCGATATATTGTCGTTCCAAAAAGTATTCATGACTTGTTCCTTCGGACTAAATATTGATTTTTGATATGAATATAGCTTATTATTGCCCCGAAAAAGTATAAAAAAACGTATTTCCACTTCAAAATTTGTTATTTTCTGTTTATTATGAAGGGAATATATGTTATAATAAAATATAAATGTTCTATAGCCGAAAAATTGAATGGAGACGTAACATGGGATTTGCAGATATTCTAAGTAAAATTTCAGATGCTGTAAAACCGAATAGATTCACCACTGCTCTTATCTTGGCGGCAGGCTCCGGAGAACGTTTTTCTAAGGCAGCAGGGGCTCTTTCGGGTATGAAGAAACAATTTGTACCGATCCTTGGGGTTCCCGTGCTGAAGCGTACCGTTATGGCGTTTGAGACGTGTCCTTCGATCAGTGAGATCATCATTGTCACGGCGGAAGATGACATTTCCTATTGCAGAGAACTCCTTGAAGGGGATGTAACAAAGCTGACTCACATAGTGGCAGGAGGTGCAACCCGTCAGGAGTCCGCTATGGCAGGTCTTGAGCTGGTTGACCCGCGAAGCGAGTATATCGCCATCCACGACGGAGCAAGATGCCTCATAACTCCCGAGATAATCGAGAACGTCCTCGACAATGCAAGGAGATACGGAGCGGCGGCGGCAGCGGAAACAGCGGTAGATACCGTGAAGTATGCTGACGGCGACGGAGTCATCGAAAAGACCATCGACCGCGACCACGTAAGGCTCATGAAGACTCCCCAGATATTCAAAGCGAATATGTACAGAGCGGGAGTCTACTCGGCATACCGCGACGGAGCGAGCGTTACCGATGACTGTATGCTTGTTGAACGTCTTGGTTTTAAGGTTAAAGCCGTGGACTGCGGTCACGAGAATATAAAAATAACATATCCTACGGATAAGATAGTTGCTGAGGCAATACTCAGTGCAAGAGAACAATCGGCAAGTGAGGAGAAGAGCGTATGAGAATTGGTCACGGTTACGACGTACACAGAACGACTCTCGGCAGACCTCTCATCATCGGCGGAGTAGAGATCCCCTGCGAGTTCGGACTTGCTGCTCACTCCGACGGAGACGTGCTTATCCACGCTCTTGCAGACGCTATCCTCGGTGGTGCGGGACTTCGCGACATAGGTTATTATTTCCCCGACACCTCCGATGAAACTTTAAATATGGACAGCAAAATTATTCTTGCCCGTGCCGTAGTGTTGGCGGGTGAGAGGGGCTGTTACGTTTCAAACGTTGATTGCACCCTTATCGCTCAAAAGCCTAAGATGGCGCCCTTTATCGAGAAAATGAAAAAGACCCTCGCAGAAGTGATGAACGTCCCCGTTGATAGAGTTAACGTGAAGGCTACGACTGAAGAAAAACTTGGCTTTACGGGAAGCGGAGAGGGAATAGCTGCCCACGCGGTTTGCCTTCTTGAGGAAAAATAAAGGCCGCCTCTTTTGTAGAGACAGCCAATATTTACAGCACCCCGGAGATACCATGTTACATACGACAGTTCTTTTAGACTTCCTTTGGCATCCCCGAGGCGCGGGAACTGTTTTAAGAGCCCTGTGGACTCATTTACAGAATATGAAAAAAATCTCCTGCTGTTACGGAGAATTAATGACCGTTCAGTCTGCTTCAGGTTCAAAACCGTTCAGAGAGCGAAAAATCCCTTGAAAATACTGCAATTAAACCGACTGTTGGATGAAAAATATTTGAGGTAAAATAAGTATGAAAAAGACTCCCCTTATTGCACCCTCCCTTTTGGCGTGTGATTTTCTTCACCTTGAGGATGAGGTTAGAAGTGCCGTTGCGGCAGGCGCGGATATGTTCCACGCGGACGTTATGGACGGCGTTTACGTTCCCAATATCAGCTTTGGATTCGATATTATTAAGTCTATCGCTAAAGTAAGCGATATTCCCATAGACGCTCACCTGATGATAAAGAAGCCTCAGAACTACATAGACGTGCTGGCGGCGGCAGGTGTGGATTCCGTTACAATTCACTCGGATTTCGATTCTCCTGAACTTGTCCGCAGTACCCTTGAGGCGATCAAGGCGGCAGGAATGAAGGCAGGACTCTCCCTCAGACCTTGCTTCTCTGCTGACGTTTTGAGGGATTACGCAGATATTTGCGATCTGTTCCTTATCATGACTGTTGAGCCGGGCTTTGGCGGACAGAGCTTTATGAGCGATATGCTTCCCAAGATCCGTGCGGCTCGTGCGATCGCGGACGGTGCAGACCACCCCATCTCCCTGCAGGTGGACGGCGGTATTTCTGAGGCTACCATTGGTGTGTGCGCCGAGGCAGGAGCTGACAATTTCGTTATGGGTACTGCGTTCTTTAAGGCACCCGATAAAAAGGCCGCCTGTGAGAAATACAAGAGTATCGCTGCGGCAAAAATGTTCTAAATTAAACAGATTAACTCAGGAAGAAAGGAGGCGGCAATATGTTTGAAGTGAAAAAGGCCGTAAAGGAGATTGATAATCTGCTTGAGACAAAGGAATATCGCAGACTTCGCCTTGTTCTCAGCGAATACGAGCCTGCAGACGTTGCTGAAATTTTTGATGAGGTCGACGAAGACTACATCCCTCTGTTGTTCCGTATTCTCCCTAAGGAGTTTGCATCCGAATGTTTCGTTGAGATGGACAGCGACCATCAGATCCTTCTGGTATCCGCTTTCAGCGACCAGGAGCTTAACGAGGTCCTTGAGGATTTGTTCGTAGACGATACGGTAGAACTGCTTGACGAAATGCCCTCCAACGTTGTAAAGAGGATCTTAAAGCAAACCCCTACGGAAAAGCGAAACATAATCAATCAGATCCTCGCATACCCTAAGGGAAGTGCGGGAGCCATAATGACAACCGAGTTCGTTGAACTTAAAGCTCATATGACCACCGACGAGGTCTTCAAGAGCATAAGGCGAGCAGGACTTAACAAGGAGACCATCTATACCTGTTACGTTACGGACGCTTCACGACACCTTATAGGTGTTGTAACTGTTAAGGATTTCCTTACCTCGGATATTGAGGACGTAACTGTCGGTGACCTGATGGAGACCCAGATAATCTCGGTAAATACTACTGACGACGAGGGAACAGCGGCAAAACGGCTTTCAAAATACGATCTGCTTGCCCTTCCTGTAGTAGATAACGAAAACCGACTTGTGGGAATCGTCACCTACGACGACGCTATCGACATTATCGAGAGCGAAGACACCGAGGACATCGAAATGATGGCGGCTATTACGCCGACTGACCGACCCTATCTCAAAACGGGCGTTTTTGAGACATGGCTTAAGAGAATTCCTTGGCTTATACTCCTTATGGTGTCCTCCACCTTCACCAGCAAGATCCTCCAGCATTTTGAGGACGCTCTTGCGGCTCAGGCGGCACTTATTGCCTTCATTCCTATGCTGATGGGTACGGGCGGTAACGCCGGCAGCCAGGTTTCCGTAACCGTAATTCGCGGACTTAGCCTTGGTGAGATATATATGTCCGATATTTTGAGTATACTGTGGAAAGAGATCCGAGTGTCGGTCATCACGGGTGTCTCTCTTGCTGTAGTCAACTTCGGAAAGATGATGCTTATCGACGACGTGACTGCGATGACGGCTCTCGTTGTATCAGTTACAGTAGTAGCGGTAGTCATCGTTTCAAAGCTTGTAGGCGGTATCCTTCCTGTGCTTGTTAAGAGGATCGGACTTGACCCTGCGGTAATGGCGAGTCCCTTTATTACCACCATCGTTGATGCCGTGTCACTGCTGGTATACTTCAAGATCGCGTCAATTTTCCTTTCAATGTAGGCATAGGATAATTTATTTGACAAAACGCGATATTTTCACTATAATATAGTTACAACAACAATATAACTTGCCGTCTCGACGGCATAACGGAGGAATATATTATGACATTTTGGGACGACGTTCAGAGTGGTGTTACAAAAGCCGCTTCTTTCACCGCAAAAAAGACTACTGAGCTTACGGGAATGGCTAAGATCAAGTATAACCTTCACATCAAGGAAGGCAAGCTTGAAAAGTGCTACGCTGAGATCGGAAAGCTTTATTATCTGACAAAAAAAGAGGGAGAAGATCACTCAGTTGAGATCGACACCTTTATTATGCAGATCGACAAGCTCACAGAGGACATCGGTCAGTTGAAGATGGAGCTTTCAAAACTGAAGAACACCAGAGTTTGCGGAGAGTGCTACGCTGAAGTGTCTAAGGATTGTACCTTCTGCCCCGTATGCGGAGAGAAGATCGAAGACGAAGAATGACCTACCAAAAAGACTTGAGAACCGCTATGGTTTTTAAGTCTTTTTGATTTTAATAGCCCACTTTTAGAAAGAACAAGCGTACTCCATTGTCGGAACAAATAATTAACTGTTAAATGTAAATATTTACCTTAATTTTAGGCAAATTTATTGACAAGGAAATTTACCGGTGATATAATAAGTATGGAGGATTTAACCATATTTGTTTTATTATAGCATTTGTGACGGGCAAGGTGATGATTATGAAAGGAAAATGCTATTCAAAATATCACATACCTCCTGATAAGCGCAGCTTATTGATCAAAGGTTTCCAAAAAATTATCAAATACAGTTGAGCACAGGAGTTTCACATAGGGAACTTCTGTGCTTTTTTAAACAAGGACACAATTTTGAATGATTTTATGGAGGAAAACGCTATGGTTCAAGTAATATTACCGGTTTGGGAGTGTAATTTAATTTATTAAAAAAGCGTGGGAGGTATTAACCTATGAAAACAAAAAGGATTATATTTATATGTGTTACGGCATTGATTGTTGCCGTAATTACCTGCGGTACAGTGCTTGCAATTGCTTCATTTAATGAGAGGCAGCCTGCTGAGGAAGAAAATAATACCCCAACGGTTAGTCTAAGTGCATCCGAGTATATCAGAGAAGGTGCTCTTGCTGAAAAGAAGGTTGCACTTTCCGATGGGAAAAGAGTAGCTGTAACGTATAAACTGACCAGAAACAATACCGACGGCTCTTTCATTGACGTTTACATTGATAAGGACGGTAAAGAATACCGTTTTGATGAAGCGGGAGAGATAGTCGGGGCGAATATGTCTTCTTCGGACTACATGAATATTATTTATGACATGGTTAAGGGTGACGAAAAGGCTTATGACTCTGCCGAAAAGGCTGAAGAAGCGGCAAGGGAGTATGCAAAGACAATTTTTGGGGATGATATTGATAATTTTGCTACCGTTTACGCAAAATATGACGACCAAATGATTAAACAGTATGACTTTACTCTTGCGAAAACTTACGGCGAAGACGGCTTCATCCAGGGAGAGTTGTGTTACGTAAACATCTTAGCAAACGGATCGCCCATTAGTTGCGGTTCACCCAATATGGACCTGTTGACAGACTTTGACACAGGTGTTATCGATAAGATCAAGAAGGAAGATGTTTATGCTTACGCGGAAAAAGTTGCTGCTGAGCAGTACAGTGATATTGCGAAAACCTTAGAAATCAAGAAGGTCCGTCTTTGGGAAGAAAACGGGGAGATCGAGGTCATGATTCTTGGGCATCTTAGAAGCAACGATACACCCTCCTATTCCATTGAATTTATTGAGTATTACCCGTATAGATAAATCCTTTGACAAAATAAAAATCCTTGCATTTCGGTGCAAGGATTTTTGTTTTGTGATTCTCAGAACATCTTCTTAAGCTCGTCTGCGATGTCGATCTTCTCCCAAGGAGTGTCAAGCTCCTCACGGCCCATGTGACCGTATGCTGCAAGGTCACCGTAGATGGGACGACGAAGGTCAAAGTTCTTGATGATAGCGGCAGGACGCATATCAACGAGACGGCAAAGAGCTTCAGAGATAGCCTCGTCGGAGATTCCGTCACGTGCTGTGCCGAAGGTGTCGGTCATAACGGACATGGGACGAGCAACACCGATGGCGTATGCAAGCTGTACTTCACACTTCTTAGCAAGACCTGCCGCAACTACGTTCTTAGCAAGGTATCTTGCAAGGTAGCAAGCGGAACGGTCAACCTTTGTGGGGTCCTTTCCGGAGAAGGCGCCGCCGCCGTGACGTGAGTATCCGCCGTATGTATCAACGATGATCTTACGACCGGTAAGTCCGCTGTCACCCATAGGACCGCCTACAACGAAGCGTCCGGTGGGGTTGACGTAGATTTTGGTGTCGGCATCCATAAGAGAAGCATCAACTGTGGTGTTTATGACGTGCTCGATAATATCAGCTCTGATCTGCTCAAGAGTGATCTTCTCGTCATGCTGAGAGGAAACAACGATAGCGTCAAGTCTGACAGGCTTGTCACCGTCGTATTCAACTGTAACCTGAGTCTTTCCGTCGGGTCTGAGGTAGGGAAGAGTACCGTTCTTTCTGACCTCAGTCAGCTTCTTAGCCATCTTGTGAGCAAGAGATATGGGCAGGGGCATAAGCTCGGGAGTCTCGTCACAAGCAAATCCGAACATAAGACCCTGGTCTCCGGCACCGGTGTCAAGGTCGTCAGTAAACTCGCCCGCCTTAGCCTCGGTAGACTTGTCAACACCCATAGCAATGTCGGGAGACTGCTCGTGAACGGAAGAGAGAACAGCGCAGGTGTGACCGTCAAAGCCGTACTTTGCTCTGTCGTAGCCGATGCCGATAACGGTGTCGCGAACGATCTGAGAGTAGTCGATGGTTGCGGTGGTGGTGATCTCACCCATAACGGTGACGATACCGGTGGTGCAGGTGGTCTCGCAGGCAACTCTTGCCATGGGGTCCTTAGCTAAAATAGCATCTAAAATTCTATCGGAGATCTGGTCACAGATTTTGTCGGGATGTCCTTCGGTAACAGACTCGGAAGTGAAAAGCTTCTTCATAATTTATATTCTCCTTTATTTTATTTACGTATTAATTTACAACAAAAAATATCCTCACTCGACAGAATGAGGATATGGTAAAACTCATCTGTCGGGAATTAGCACCTTGTCAAAACGATAGGTTGCCGGGCGTCACAGAGCCAGTCTCTCAGCCACTCTTGATAAGCGAATGTATTTATTGTTGTTTACTTGACTAACAAAAATATTATATCATATACTGCGACGGAATGCAACAGGAAATTTTACCTATTGACAGTCTACGCAGGATTTTTTTGATTTATCCGAAAATTACGGTACCGCCAAGGACTTTGAAGAAATAGATCAATGTAGCGAGAGCCACAGCGACTGCCGCAAGGAGTACGGTATACGTAATTTTTTTGTTGGGCTTAGCCATAGGTTGTTTCTTTTCGCCGGTGATAAAGCCTGATGCTCTCAGGGCAGAAGATACGGGCTTATACAGAATAAAGACGATGGACGTGTTGAACACGGTTTTTGTAACGTTGAAGGGAAGGAGCACTGTAGGAATGATAGCGGCAACGCTTTCCCTCGGCATATTGGTATAAAGAGGGGTGATGAAGAGGTTAGCCATCATCATTACCGCAACGGTAGCGACAGAAGCAATAACCATGCTGAAAACAGCAAAATTTATAGTTCTGCGGCGGCTGTATATGAGACTTCCGACACCAACATAGGTCATACTGGAAAGTAGGTTCATAATAAAACCATAGGGGCCGGTAGAACTTATGGTCACAGCCTCAATAAAGGTAACAATAAAGGTCATAGGAATGCTGTAGATAGGTCCGAGGGTCATAGCGCCCACCGCCATCACAGCATCTTTAAGATCAAAGGTAAGAAAATCGGCTTTAAAGTGGAAAACTACACAGCAAACGTAAGCCAGAGCCGCAAAAACTCCTGTGGCTACCAGCAGGCGAATGCGTTTTGCTTTGCTAAACTTATTTTCAGACATAAAATCTCCCTTCTGCCGCAAAAGCGGCAAAATAAATAGCTAAAAAAACAAACACGGTACGCGCAGCGTAGAGAAATCTTTCTTTACGATTTCTCAGTGTTTGTTCAGGCGTGTAACAGCTGTCTTTAAGTTTCAGCTTTCTAAACTTTCACGCAAATACCGCCCGAAATAATTATAGAAGATGGGAGAGATAAAAATAACCGCCTGCAAAGACGTGCAAGCGGGGATTTTTTAGAAAAATAGCTTTTCAAATATCTCTCATCCGGACTTTAACCGTCGGTACGGGAGTTTCACCCGTTCGGCTCGTAAAAGACGAGTTCGTGGACTGTAACCACCGGTAAGGAATTTCACCTATCCCCGAAAAATGAAAATAATATCAATATGTGGAGCCTTTCGGCTCCACATATTTAATATTCAGTGTAACTTACGCCTCGATAGCGGAAACGACACCGGAACCAACTGTTCTACCACCCTCACGGATAGCGAAACG
>JAZULS010000121.1:0-17764 GCA_045603205.1 Eubacteriales bacterium
GAAGCGGTCATAACGACAGCTTCCGACACAGCTAAATAAATCAAATACGCAGGGTTATCGAAGCGGTCATAACGAGGCGGTCTTGAAAACCGTTTGGGGGCAACCCCACGTGGGTTCGAATCCCACTCCCTGCGAAAGAAACAGGCTTGATTGTCGCAGACAAATCAAGCCTTTTTCTTTCGCAGGGAGTGGGATTCGAACCCACGTGGGGTTGCCCCCAAACGATTTTCAAGACCGCCTCGTTATGACCGCTTCGATATCCCTGCGTGTACCTAAGTATTATACATCATCTTTTTCCCCTTGTCAAGCATAAATTTTCTCGATTTTTCCATAAAAACAGGACTCCGCAGGGAAGCGAAGTCCGTTTTCATTATTTTACTTTTCAAGCGCTTCCTTTAAAGCCGCGCCTATCTTATTTGCCATGCAGTACATGCCAAGGTCGTTGGGGTGGCAGGTGTCAACTGTGCAAAGGTCTCTGTCCACGCCGTCAAAAATGGTCTCTCCGTCCACAAAGTACACGTTTTCGTCCCCCGCGGCGAGGGCGGCTTCATAAGTGCCCCGTATAACCTCACGTCTTTCCACGTGCCAGGTGTACCAAGGCATAATATTGGGTGCCGACACGATGACGATAGGCAGTGTGGGGTGAGCTTTTCTGATTATCTCGAAAAACTTGCCGTGGGTTGCTCTAAGATGGTCCGCATCGGGGGCGTTGTGGTCGTAGTCAAGCACAAACGCACTCATATCAAGCCCTGCGATGTATTCTGCGATCTGAGTTTCCCCTCTGGCGTTGCCTGCAAAGCCAAGGTCCAAAAATTCGCAGTCCAGACGTTTGGAGATGATCGCCTCGTAGATGTTGGCAGGTCGGGAGGTGATGGAGCCTTGGGTGATTGAGGAGCCGTAGAAGACTACGGGCTTTTCGTACTTGTAGGGAGTGGGTGCTTCTACTCTGCTGTCGGCTTCAAGGCCAACGTAAAGCTCAATGACACCGTCTGCTCTGGGCATATGGAGGATATAGTCCTGCATTCCCTCAAATTCCGCGCAGTAGCCGCCCGAAAAACCTTTTTTCATTCTTTCCGGAGGGGCGAAGGAATAGGCGTACAGGATCTCGCCGGTACTTTGGTCACGCCTGCACAGGTCGAAGCCTGAGCGAGCCATGATCTTGAACTCTTCCTCGTCGCTGTCTGACAAAACGGCGTACATAGCGATGAATTTTGAGTCGGTACGGAAGCGGACTCTGCCTCCTGCGGTATTGCGGTTGAGGTAGACCACGTCGCTTTTAACGCTGTCTGCCACTTCGTGATCCATTCTCAGGTAGCAGCCCTTGCTTTCGTCGAAGAAAACTCCGGAAATTACAAATGGAGCTTCTCTCACGTTTATCCAAACGAGACCTTTTTCGGAAAAATCGGGGCAGGGGGCAAGTTTTTTGTCAAGGCTTGAAACTTTCATTGTCTGAATCCTTTCCTGCTGTCAAAATATCTTTACGTTCTCGCTGTAAGCAAAGGCGGGGCCCGCGTAGGAGCCGTGCTTTGCGGTAGTGTCGGCAAGTCGGATGCCGTCTAAGAATTCACCAAGCTCGCCGGAGAAGGAGATTCCCGTAACGGGGGTCTTTTTGCCGTCCTTGTGATGGAGAGCGAGACGTATTTCTCCGCCGATGTAGTCGTTGAACAGGTCAAGCTGAAGTCCCGACATGGAGAGTACTTCAAGATATTCCGTGTTTTCGAGATCCTTTTCGGAAAGAGTTCCGTTTTCCACGGTGAGGCACTCAAGGACACCCGTGGGAGCCTCGTTCATATACTGAGCGAAGCGGTTTGCGCCGTGACGGGCGGTGGCGACGCCGTTTTCCACTATTTTTGCGGGGGTCAATGCCATTCCGTCGGAGTCGAACTCACGGGATGCGCAGTTGCCTGCTTCCTTGCCCGAGAGGGTGATGTTTATTTTATCTATGGCACTTTCATTCTGTAGAGCGTCGCCTAGGGAGTAGCGGTTGGAGCTCTGGTAAGCTGTAGCGAAGCTAAGGTCGTCCGCGATTCCCCAGAAGAGGTCTCTCAGCTCAAGAGGCTTCAGCATTACGGGGCAGGCGGGCTTTTCTGCGGGGGTGGTGGCGTGGTAACGGGCGCTGACTTCCGCCATTTTTTCGCGGATCTCTGCGGTCAGCTCTTCTATGCTGAGGGAGCTGAAGTTGTACTGCTCGTAGAGCTCAACGCTCTGAGTTTCGCCGTTGAAGGTGGGGATAGCCTCTACCATTGCGGTATAACGGGTCTGAGTTTTGTCAACACCGCGGCTGTTCTTCACGCTTTCGACGTACTTGTTGATGAAAATTTCCACAGAGTTAAGGCTGCCGCCCTCCACGGTGTTAGCCGCGAACACGGTGTCTGCGATGGTACGTGCCGCCTCGGTGGGGCTCATTTCGGAGAAGTTAGACTGAAGGGTGAACTCTCCTGCGTCGTTTGCGGGAAGCTCAAAAGGCTTGTTGTTTATGAGCAGAGCCTTCTTTACGCCGTCTTCGATGAGTCTCTCCACGTCGCTTTCTGTGGTAGAGGGGTAAATGAAGAACTGAGACTGACCGATAAAGTCGCCGTGGCGGACGTAGATAGTCACCTCACGGTCGCAGGTGTCAGTGGCTCTTGCGGTCTCAAGCTTGCCTTTTACGAAAAAGTATTCAAAGCTCTCCTTTTTCGTTACGTTTATCTTATAATCGCTGACGGTCTCGTTAGCCGTGAGCATTTTTTCAATCTTAATCATCCGAGTTTTGCCCTCGCTTTCAGTGCAGGTCCGCCGTCGCTGACTCTGACCCATTCTTTATATCCCTTGCCGCAGCTGCCTGCGCCGATGACCTTGAATCCGTCGGAGATCATGGAGATGGACTTGAGAAGGTCCGGCACGTAGCCGCTGATAACAACGGGGGAAACGTAGTTATCGGTAAGTTTTCCGTCCACTATCTCGATTCCGTACTCGGCGGTGCACTGGATAGCCCAGTTTTTGGGGTCCTCCATGCCGTTGTTGGTCTCGAAAAGCATATAGCCGTGGTGGATGGAGGCGATCATGTCTTCGAGCTTGTCACATCCTGCTTCGAAGAAGGTGTTGGTCATTCTTGAATACGCCTTGTGGCGTGTGGATTCTCGTCTGCCGTTGCCTGTGGGGGCAAGTCCAAGCTGAGAAGCCGCCACAATGTCGGAGATTCCCGCTACAAGGATGCCGTCCTTGATGATCTGGGTGTCGCCGGCTAAAACTCCGTCGTCGTCGAAGAAGAAGGATGCCGCTGAAAGGGTGGAAGCCGCTCCGTCCTTCATGTTGCAGATGGGGGAAGCAACGTATTTGCCTACGAATTCCTTGGCGAGGGCGCGGTCCTTGGTGAACTGGTCCAGCTCAACGCCGTGGCCGAATGCCTCGTGAGCGATGAGGCCCGTGATGGAGGAGTCGGTGATGATGTCGTACACGCCGGGGGTGATAGGTTTTGCTCCAGCAAGCTTTTTTGCCTTTTCGATAAGGGGGAGACGTCTTGCGGGAAGGTCGCGGATAACATCGCTCATCAGGTGAGACGCTTCGCCTTCGCGGACCTGAACGATCTTTTCGCCGTCCTTGTAGACCGCGAGAAGCATTCCGTTGACCCAAACGTAGTGCTGGTCGAGGGTACGGTTCTTTGATACGAAGAGTTTTGACACGTCGAGGGTCATGAGAATGGCAAAGGCGTTCAGCACGTTCTCGTCTGTAGCGAGAGTCTCTTCCGCCAGCTTCTTGCAGAAGTCGAGACGGTCAGCTTCGGAGTATTTCTCCAAGTCGGACTCTCTGCGGAAGGATCTTTCGAGAGCCTCGTCTGGAAGGGGAGCCGCTTTTACGCACTCAAGACCCATAACGAAGGATTCGTCGGCAAGGCGGGCGATCTTTTCGGCAAGGGCGGCCACGTCTGCGGAAATATCGTCGCAGGAATACTCGAAGAAGCTTGAGCCGTTGTGCACCTTTACGACGAAGCCGCATTCGGTGTCCCGTCCGGGCATGATGGAGGAGGTGTTTCTGTCTGCACGGACAGTGGTGGACTTAACGTCGGCACCCAGTACGCAGGCATATTCGTACTTTTCGCACAGCAGATCCACAAGACGGCGGGAGTCGTCTTTTCTGCCGGCTAAAAATTCAGAAAAACTCATGGTAAATCTCCGTTCTGAGAAGTAAATTACGTTAGGATTAGTATAGCACAAAGGTTTTGAGAAATCAAGGGAGTGTTGTTTGATAAACCTGAACGCACTTCATCTTAATGTATGGGACGGATCTATGAATCTCCCGTTGCGTCGGTATTAATTCGCGCGGAGATAGATCAAACGAGGCGGTGCGTCTTAGGCTCCCGCTGAGGGAGGCTCAAACGGATGAACACAAAGTCTGTCACTACGAGGGGCACGGTCTCGTTTTTTCTGTAGAGTCGCACCCATGTGTGCGACCGGAAATCAAACGCAACGGGCGAAAAATGAATCGCCCCTACGAGATTGACAGCACCGCCTCGTCAAACCCATGGGCTGCCACATAGGATCGTCCCCTACGGAGGAAAAACGAAACCTTTCGTACACCTTCCTCCACCTGAGATATATCTCACGGGTTGGCGTGGGATTTAAGCTGTACGAAAATCCTTTACGTCGGCGTCGACGTAAAGGAAAACGAATGTGTCTTCGTTATCATAATTCAGAGGGTACGGCACGTTGGTCCAAAACCATCGGCACCGATCTCGTCTTGTGGGGAAGGCACGTACATCTCTTTAAAATGTCTTCATTGCAGGAAGAAAACGAGAGCGGCAGTATCGCAGATCGCCGCGGGGAGTTCTTGTGTGCCGATCACGGGTAAGCTTCTAGGGCGGAGCCCATCGCAATATTGCGAAGCAATTTTGTCGTACTTCGCCGCGCGAAGTAGTAAGGTTTTTCTTAGTGAATTTTCTTTCACGAAAGAAAATTCGTTTAAACCGAATTACGCCCGGGTTTAATCATACGAAAGCGGCGGGAGAGGGGCCCCCGCCCTGCAGAAAAATGGTCGTACGTTTACCTACGGTCGCACCCATGTGTGCGACTCTACAGAGGTGAATTTCGTTTTCATGTAGGGGACGACCCTGTGTGGCAGCCTATGGGAGCCTATGGGTTTGACGAGGATCCTGTAGGGGCGAGGTGTGTGTCCGTTTTGTTGTTTTTCTCCAAACAAAGATCCCCGAAGACTATAACTTCGGGGATCGGATTTTGTAGACAGAAATTATTCCTTTTCCAGAATGTCCGCGATACGAACGCAGGCAAATCCGTCGCCGTAGGGGTTGGATGCGTGGCTCATTGCGTTGTACGCTTCGGGATTTACGAGAAGCTCACGGAAGTTTTCATAGATCACGTTTTCATCGGTGCCTACAAGCTTCAGGGTGCCTGCCGCGATGCCCTCGGGACGTTCGGTGGTGTCACGCATAACGAGAACGGGCTTGCCGAGAGAGGGGGCTTCTTCCTGAATTCCGCCGCTATCGGTGAGGATCATGTAGCTACGTGCAAGGAAGTTGTGGAAATCAAGCACGTCGAGGGGCTCGATGATTCTGATCCTGTCGCAGTCGCCAAGCTCTTCTTCAGCCGCCTTGCGGACTACGGGATTCATGTGGATGGGGTAGATAGCCTTTACGTCGGGATTTTCGTCAATGATACGGCGGATCGCACGGAACATGTGGTGCATAGGTTCGCCAAGATTCTCACGGCGGTGGGCGGTGATCATGATAAGACGGGAGCCCTCTGCCCAATCAAGCTGGGGATGAGTATAGCTTTCTCTGACCGTTGTCTTCAGGGCATCGATGGCGGTGTTGCCTGTAACGTAGATCTTTTCCGCATCCTTGCCCTCTGCAAGAAGATTCTTCTTAGCCTGTTCGGTGGGTGCAAAGTTGTACTGCGCAACGATGCCAACAGCCTGTCTGTTGAACTCCTCGGGGAAGGGTGAGTAGATATTGTAGGTGCGGAGTCCCGCTTCAACGTGGCCCACGGGAATCTGGAGATAGAAGCAAGCGAGAGCGGTAACGAAGGTGGTGGAGGTGTCGCCGTGGACGAGAACTACGTCGGGCCCTACTTCCTCAAGAACAGCCTTGATGCGCTCGAGAATATTTACTGTAACGTCGAAGAGGGTCTGTCCGCTCTTCATGATAGAGAGGTCATAGTCGGGGGTGACGGAGAACGCCTCGAGGACCTGGTCGAGCATCTGTCTGTGCTGACCGGTGACGCAGACGATGGTCTCAAGACCGTCTCTTGATTTAAGTTCATTTACCAAGGGGCACATTTTGATGGCTTCGGGTCTTGTGCCGAAGACAAGCATTACTTTTTTCATATATTTGTTGCACCTTTCGTGTTTTTTATATCCATTATATATAGGATAACATATTTCAGGTGAAAATGCAAGGGGTTTGTTATTTCCGCGGGAGTCAGGCTGCCAAATGATGCCGATTAGGGATATAAAACCGCACCCAGGCTTTTATAATACGCTGATGATATCTTTGTGTTTTTTTATGGCATAATCCAAGGCGATTTTTGTACCGCTTTTGCGGGTGGTTGGGGTGTTAAGTTCATCGTAGTAGACAATGCAAAACCTGCTGTTGTCTATCATTTCACAGTTACGCTCGACATAGGCGGCTTTTCCTGCGTTGATTATATTTTCGGGGTAATAGGTCTCCTCATAGTTTTCCAATAAGTAACTTTTATAATGCTCGCTTATATACGGATACTCTGCCCGTACATAGACTCGTTTTATGTGTGGGTGTTTTTCTTTTATCTCAGTTACGAGTTCAAGGCACAGACTGTCAAATCGGCTCTTGCTTCCGAAAAGAAATGTATCAACTTTTTCGTCCACGATCAATTTTTCGATTATCTCAATAAGTTTTAATTTTAGTTCTTCGGTTTCGTTTATCTTTCGATTGCCGAAAAAACAACATACATTTTTGCACATAATAAATCACCACCGACTCAAGTTTACCATATATGGTCTAAAAAGTCCATATATGGTCGTTGTCATTTTTCTGAAAAGCATAGACTATAGATAGAACTTTTTTAGGGGTGATTTATTATGGACACAAGAAAAGCCATTGCCAATAGACTGTTGGAATTGTGCGAGGAAAAGGGATTGTCTGTCAATGCTCTTGCGAGAATTTCAGCCGTTCCGCCGTCAACGCTTAAGAATATAATTAACGGTGGCAGCAAAAATGCAGGAGTTGTTACTCTTAAAAAATTATGCGACGGACTTGAAATATCACTTTACAACTTTTTTGACACCGAAACGTTCAAAACTCTGGAACAGGAAATTAAATAATCTTAATTAACAAAAACTCTCTGCAGTTCAAATTTGGGCAGAGAGTTTTATTCTATCTTCAGATCATTTCTGCCATCTCGTCGATGGACTTGCTGAATACCGCAAGAACGCGGTGTACAGGTTCGGGAGAGGTAAAAAACAAAGGGAACTGCCGTTTTTGCAGTCCCCTTTATTGAATTTTTACTTCAGTGCCTCGATCTCAGCCTTAACATCAGCGATCCATTCGTCAACGTCACCGAACCACTCGATCATCTTGTTAAGATCTTCTTCGGTGAGGTCGTCGTTGTTCTCGAGGACGTCCTTGTACTCGGTGAGAAGGTCAGCCATTTCGTTCATGGTTGTGATAACTTCTTCGTCGTAGGAGTCTGCATCCTCGTTGATGAGGTTTGCAACCTCGTTGAAGGCGTCGCTGGTCTTGTTGAAGGCGTCGATAGCGGGGCCCTTGTCGGCGCCGCAAGAAACGAGGGCGATGCATACGATGGCTGTAAGTACGAGAGCGATAAGTTTTTTCATGGGAAATTCTCCTTTTTGATATGTTTTCGGGCATACTGCCTGTTTGTATTGTGGATTTTGAGGTGTTTTGCCCGGATGTTTTGGATAAATCGAAGAAAATATGTACTTTGCAGACAGATCCACGGGGACGCTACAAAGTGGGTTCCCCGTCCCCGTGAACGAATCGGTGAGTTTTACGCAGTGTGCGGTGTTATTATCTTCAGATCATTTCTGTCATCTCGTCGATGGACTTGCTGAATACCGCAAGAGCACGGCGTACCGGCTCGGGAGAGGTGAGATCAACGCCCGTGATCTTCAGCTCTTCGATGGGGTAGTCGCTGCCGCCGGTCTTCAGGAAGGCGAGGTAATTTTCAGCGTCGCCCGTGTCTACGATGCCCTGTGCGATAGCAACTGCGGAACAGAAGCCTGTCGCGTACTGATATACGTAGTAGGGTCTGTAGAAGTGGGGGATCCTTGCCCACTCGATGGAATGGAGCTCGCCCACGTTTACGCCCTTGTAGTACATAAGGTTCAGCTCGCGGTACAGGTTGTTGAGTACCTCTGCGGTGAGGGGAGTGCCAGACTTGGACATTTCGTGGGCGCGGCGCTCGAACTCTGCAAAGAGAGTCTGGCGGAATACGGTGGTGCGGAAGCCCTCAAGGAAGTGGTTGAGAACGTAGGCTCTGCGTGCCTTGTCGGTCTCGGTTTTAAGGAGATACTTGGTAAGAAGCACCTCGTTGACTGTGGAGGCAACCTCCGCTACCATGATCTTGTAGTCGTGGTTTACGTAATCCTGAGTCTCGCTTGAGAAGTAGGAGTGCATCGCGTGACCGAGCTCGTGAGCAAGGGTGAATACGTCGTCGAGAGTGCCGGTGAAGTTAAGGAGAACGTAGGGGTGAACGCCGTACACGCCGCAGGAGAAGGCGCCGGTGGTCTTGCCGCGGTTTTCGTACACGTCGATCCACTTTTCAGTGAAGGCGCGGTCAAGAAGCTCAGCGTATCTCTCACCCAGGGGAGCGCAAGCCTTCTTTACGAGGTCGCAAGCCTCTTCAAAGGTGTATTCGTTCTTAACGTCCTTTACGATGGGGCAGTAGAGGTCCTGCATACCGATCTCGTCCATACCGAGAGCGCGGCAACGGAGGTCGGTGTACTTCTTCATATCGTCAAGTCCGCCGTGGATAGCCTCGATCAGGCTGTCGTAAACGCTGACTGGCACGTTGGAGCTGAAGAGGTGGGCTTCGCAAGCAGAGTCGAAGTTTCTGACGTCTGCGTAGTAGGTGTCGAACTTGATGCTGCCTGCGTAGAGTGCAGCGAATGTGTTGATGTACTTCTTGAACTCGCCGAAGTATTTTTCATAGGCCTCAAGTCTTACCTTCGGGTCGGGACTGTTCAGATAAACGATGAAGTTTCCGTGGGAAAGAGAGGTCTCCTCGCCCTTCTCGTCGTGAGTGTTCGGGAAGCTCATATCAACGCTTTCAAGCATCGTAAAGGCGTCGTGGGGAGTGCCCGACGCGTCGCTGAGCATGGCAAGCATCATCTCTCCCTTTTCGTCAAGGGTGTGGGGCGCGCTTCTTGCAATGTCGTGGAGAGTCTGGCGGTAGAGTGCCATGGACTCGTCTTCCATGATGGTCTTAAGGGTCTCTTCGCCCATGGAAAGGATCTCGGGATTCATGAAGGAGAGGGCGGAGTTGATAGCTACGAAGAGGTTTGTGGCTCTGCCTGCCATTTCCTGATATGCGGGGTCGCTGTTGTCACTTTCCTTGTGGAGGAAGGCGTAGAGGTACACAAGCTCTACCTTCTCAAGGACAGCGTAGATCTTGTCAAGACCTGCCTTGAGAGCATCTTTTCCAGCACAAAGCGTACCCTTGAGGGCGGCAAGCTCCTCTACAGCCGCGTTGCACTCAGCGAGAGACTTTTCCCATGCCTCGTAGCTTTCGAAAATGTGGGTGAAGTCCCACATGTAGGTGCTGTCCATTTCTTTTCTGTTTTTAAGTGCCATGATATATTTCCTTTCGGTTTTTGTACGGTCTATATTTTATGCCAAGGGCATATTTTTATTATGGGGCTCAAATATCTGCCTTTTTCAGCTCTTCAAGGCATTTGCGGCAGATCTTTTTGTCATTGTAGTTGATAATATCGTCTGCGTCACCGCAAAAAATGCAGGCGGGCTCGTATTTTTTGAGGATAACTCTGTCACGCTCAACGAAGATCTCAACTCCGTCGCCTGAGGAGAGGTCCAGTCGCTTTCTTGTTTCGATGGGAAGCACGATGCGTCCCAGTTCATCAATTTTTCTGACGATTCCGAGGGATTTCATATTTGTAGTCTACCTTTCTTTGCTGTTTTTTGAGGCAGGGAGCTCACAACCCTTACCACTTGTGACATATTTTACCATAAAACCACGTTTTTTTCAATAGCGAAAGCCCTGAAAAATTGTTAAATTTGCCGCCTCTCAGCTATCTGTGTAAAACGTGATATTTGACGGACTTTTCTCTTGTTTTCTGAATAGTCTGGGGAGGTGTCGGGGAAAGATTCACTAAAACGGTGGGAAAGAGGATTTTGCGGTGGTACGTGGCTGTGAAAAGAGAATTTATTACGTGAAGAACACGGGTGGTGAGATATTCGACGAGGCTTACCTTGTTATGAGACCGAGGGCAAGGCGGCAGGTTGCAAGTCCTCGGGAAATTGAAGCGGAAGCCCAGAGGATCGTGAACGGGGCGCTCAGTCTTTCGGGAGGTGGCGCGTCTTCCCTGAGAAAGGCGAAGTTTTGTGCTTTCGCGGCAGGGGCGGTCCTTTCTGCGGTGATTCTCGGGGCAGTATTTCTCCTTATTCTTCTGTAAGCGTGGGGTAAAAAGCACTTGACCTCAAGGCTGAATTAATGTATAATATATATGATAATGTTCTTGCCGTGCGGCGTGGGTCCGTATGCACGTCGGTTTAGTCTCGGCAGACAAAAGAGTGAGCGTTATTTCCACCGCCAAGGAGATAGTTGAGTGCTGTCAGAGCCCTCGGCGCCCACCGATTTGAATATAGGCTTTCTTGCACGGGATCTCTCAAAAAAGCTACAGATCCTCGGGCGCTTTTTGTGTTGCCCGGATTTTCGTTTTACACGCAAGGTTGCCGTCAGAACATAAGGTATATTTTTTACGAGATTTTGGGACAGACGCCCAAATACAAGAAAGGACGGTCAAATTTGGCAAAAAACAAGAACAAAGCACAAAAGAATAGTAACAAGGCGGTAAAGCCTGAGCACAAGCTGAGGGTAATGTGCCTCGGAGGACTTAACGAGATCGGAAAGAACCTGTCCGTTATTGAATACGGTGACAGCATGATCATTATCGACTGCGGAATCGCTTTTCCCGACGAGGATATGCCCGGCATCGACCTGGTTATCCCCGATTTCTCCTACCTTGAGAAGAATTTCGATAAGATCAAGGGTATCCTTATCACCCACGGTCACGAGGACCACATCGGTGCGATACCTTACCTTTTAAAGCAGATCAACGTTCCCGTTTACGGTACGAAGCTGACTCTCGGCATTCTTGAGAACAAGCTGGCGGAGCACAAGCTTCTGGGTTCAAGAAAGCTTGTTACCGTTGAGGCGGGAGATATTCTCTCTCTCGGCGTTTTCAAGGCGGAATTTATCAGGGTCAACCACTCCATCGCCGACGCTTGTTGCATCGCTGTGACCACCCCCGTCGGCGTGGTGCTTCACACGGGCGACTTCAAGCTTGACGTGTCCCCCATCGGCGGCGAGATGATGGACCTGACCCGCATCGGCGAGTACGGACGTGAGGGCGTTCTCCTTCTCATGTGCGAGTCTACCAACGTGGACAGAAGCGGCTTCACCCCTTCGGAGAGAAAGGTGGGCTCGTCCCTTGACCGCATTTTTATGGATAACCCTCACAAGAGGATCGTTATCGCCACTTTTTCCTCCAACGTACACCGTGTACAGCAGATCGTCAACGCCAGCGTGAAGTTCGGACGTAAGGTTGCCGTTACGGGACGCAGTATGATCAACATAATCGGCGCGGCGGTGAGACTTGGATACATGGACGTGCCGGATGGAGTCATTATTGATATTTCCGAGATCGGACGCTACCCCTCCGAGATGATTACAATTATCACAACGGGTTCTCAGGGTGAGCCTATGTCCGCTCTTTACAGAATGGCTTTTGCGGACCACAATCAGGTTTCCCTTACATCGGAAGACTTGGTGGTTCTTTCCTCCCACGCTATCCCCGGCAACGAGAAGCTCGTTGGCAGGATAATCAACGAGCTTTACCGCAGAGGAGTGAACGTTTACCACGACGATGCGGAGGTCCACGTTTCGGGACACGCCTGCAGCGAGGAGCTGAAGCTGATGCACGCCCTGACGAAGCCGAAATTCTTTATGCCCATCCACGGTGAATACAGACACCTGATGATGCACAAGGAGTTAGCGGAATTCATGGGCATGGACGCTAAGGATATTTTCGTGTGCGACATCGGTCAGGTGCTGGAGCTTGACTCTGAGTCCTGCAAGAGAGCGGTTCCCGTTCCCGCAGGCAAGACTCTGGTTGACGGCTACGGTGTCGGAGACGTAGGAAACATCGTTCTGAGGGACAGGCGTCACCTTGCCCAGGACGGACTTATCGTTGTAGTGGCTACCCTTGACACGGATCAGAACGTGCTGATCTCGGGACCCGACATCATTTCCCGCGGCTTCGTATACGTACGCGAGAGCGAGGAGCTGATGGAGGAGGTAAGAGAGATTTCGAGAAATATGCTGACGGATATGCTTGATTCGGGAGTCACAGAGTGGACTCAGCTGAAGCAGAATCTTAAGGATGCTCTATCAAAATATCTTTATTCCAAGACCAAGCGCAGACCTATGATATTACCCGTTATTATGAACGTTTGACGGGGAATATGAGGCACAAGCACATACGGCTTCGTTATTACGATTATTCCAAGGCCGGAGCGTATTTTATAACGATTTGTACTGGAAATAAAGCGGAATTATTCGGAGACATTGAACTTGGGCGAAATCAATCCGAACGTATTGTAGAGGCGCACCCGTGTGTGCGCCCTAACGATGCTTATAGGATGATTGAAAAATGGCTTTTCAAATTGCAAGACCGTTTTGAGGATGTGCGTTTGGATTATTACGTAATAATGCCCGATCACATACATTTCGTGCTGTTTTTACACTGCGTGGATTCGGGCGCACACACGGGTGCGCCTCTACAGGTAATCGGGGACGCCCAAAAAGCCGTTTCACTTTATGATATTATAAAATGGTTCAAGACACAAACCACCAATGAATATATCAAAAGGGTAAAGATAGGCGAATTTCCTGCGTTTAATAAACGGATCTGGCAACGGGGATATTATGACCATGTTGTGCGTTCCCGTGACGAACTGCATCAAATACGCAAATATATCCGCGATAACCCTGCAAGAAGATTTTATAACTTAACCCCAACACAAAGGACTAATCAATGAGAAATTTTGGAAAACCCGAGCTTCTTTCTCCTGCGGGAAACCCTGAAAAGCTGAGAGCCGCCGTTATGTACGGTGCGGACGCGGTGTATCTCGCGGGAAAAACTTTCGGCATGAGAGCGGCGTCGGGAAATTTTACAAACGAAGAGATGCTTGAGGCGGTGAAATACTGCCACGAAAACGGAGTCAGGCTCTACGTGACCCTTAACGTTATGCCCCGCACGGGAGAATATCCCGCTCTTCGAAAATACGTTGAATTTTTGCGCGACGCGGAAGTGGACGCGGTGATCGTTGCGGATCTCGGCGTGTTCTCTCTCGTGAAAGAGGTGGCGCCGGATCTTGACATCCACATCTCAACTCAGGCGTCGGCGGTTTCTGCCGCATCCTGCAACGCTTGGTACAAGATGGGCGCCCGTCGCGTGGTTCTTGCCCGTGAGCTGACTTTTAAGGAGATCCTCGACATTAAGCGTAATATCCCCGAGGACCTTGAGCTTGAGGCTTTCGTCCACGGTGCTATGTGTATTTCCTACAGCGGAAGATGCCTCCTTTCCAACTATTTCACCGGACGAGATGCCAACCACGGTGCCTGCGCTCAGTCCTGCAGGTGGATATACTCCCCCGTGAAGGACCCCGCCATGGAGATTAACCTGTCGGAGACCAACAGACCTGCTCCCGAGATAGCTGTTTCGGCGGTGGAGGACGGCGGCGACACCTTCTTTATGTCCTCCAGAGACACCTCAATGATCGAGCACATAAGAGAGCTTGAGGAGTCGGGCATCGCTTCCTACAAGATCGAGGGCCGCGTGAAAAGTGCTTACTACACCGCGGTGGTGACCAACACATACCGAATGGCTATCGACGAGTACAGACGTGACCCCGAAAACTACGTGACAAAGCGTGAGTGGGTCGACGAGCTTGACAGCGTCAGCCACAGAGAGTACGGCACGGGCTTCTACTTTAACTCCCCTCACGAGGACGCCAACACCGTCACAATGCACGGGTACCTCAGAGAAAAGGCTTATCTTGCCACCGCTCTTGAGACTGTCACGGAGGCGTATGAAAACGGACTTTACGACGCTCTCTTCATTCAGCGGAACAAGCTGACCTCAGGTGAGAGGGTTGAGATGATCTCCCCCGGCAAGGTGGGCAGAGGCTTTGTGGCGGACTCCCTCAGAAATGAGGTGGGAGAGGCTATCGAGTCAGCCCCCCACCCCGGCATGCGATTTAGACTGAAGGTGCCTTTCCCCGTTATGGAGGGGGACATCCTTCGCGGAGGAAATTGATGATATGATAATTATTGACATACTTAAAGCGATATTTTTGGGTATCGTTGAGGGAATCACCGAGTGGCTCCCTATCAGCAGTACGGGTCACATGATCCTCGTCAACGAGTTCATCGGCGGAGACGCAGGATTTTTCGGAACCGACGTTTTCCTCTACGTAATTCAGCTTGGTGCGATCCTTGCTATCGTGACTATGTATTTTAAGAAGCTGAATCCCTTTGCTCCCTCAAAATCGGTTGTTGAGAAAAAGGCGACCTGGCAGATGTGGTTTAAGGTCATCGTGGCTTGTCTTCCTGCTGCCATCATCGGTCTTGCCCTCAACGACTTTATGGAGCACTTTGAAAATGCTTACGTTATCAGCGCTACTCTGATAATCTACGGTGTGGGCTTCATAATCGTTGAGAATATGCGAAAGCGGGCACGCTTTACCTCCATTGACGGACTTACATACAAGACGGCGCTCCTTATCGGTGCGTTTCAGGTGCTTTCCATCGTTCCCGGCACGTCCCGTTCCGGCGCGACGATCCTTGGAGCGATCATTCTCGGCTGTTCCCGTGAGATCGCGGCGGAGTTTTCCTTCTTCCTTGCGGTGCCTGTAATGGTGGGAGTAAGCTTTTTGAAGCTGGTGACCTACGACGGCGTTATTACCGGCACACAATGGCTGATCTTAGGGCTTGCGATGGTCGTGGCGTACGTTGTGTCTATGGCGGCGGTGAAATTCCTCACGGATTACGTAAAGAGACACGATTTTAAGGTCTTCGGCTGGTACAGGATCGTGCTGGGCGTGGTGGTAATCGCATATTTCGTATTGTTCGGTTAATTTTAAATAAGAAAAGCAAGAATCACGGAAAACCGTTGGTTCTTGCTTTTTTCTTTGGTGCCTTAAAAGGCGTGGAAATAACCCCCCGGTTCTACCGGGGGAAGAAATAATGTGGAGCCATGAAAAAAGCCTCCCCTGTGTAAGGGGAGGTGGGCAAAATCTATTGATTTTGGTCGGAGGGGTTGTGACGATCCCTCAGTCGCTAACGCTCCAGATCCCTTTACTGGGGGGAGCCTTTAATGAATGCCCGTTTACGGGTGGCAGTACGTGTGATGCGATAATATAGTTTCAGTGCCCATTTTAGGGGTTGTGCAAGCCGCCGGTTGAACCGGTGGTCTTGACTTGGATTAAATCAAGCGAAAACTTACGCTTTGAGGCTGTTTACGTAATCGTCGATGGTTATCAGCGCGCCGCCACGAACTCTTGATTCCTCAATGGCAAGGGCTACCACGTGGCTTTCTACGGAGTCGTCGATGGAGGTGGCTGCCACGGGAGACTCTCCGTTCAGAAGCTCAACGAGCTCCTTTACAAGAATGTAGTCGCCGCCGCCGTGACCAAACTGGTCGGTCTCTGCGTGGGTGTCGTACTCCTCATAGGACTCGATGCCCTGATTATACTTCGTTACGCGGATAACGGGCTCGTCTGTGGTGGAGTTGATGAAGCCCTTTGTGCCCATAACAGCGGTACTACGTCCTCTTTGGTCAAAGGCGCTCATTGAGAAGCTGATCGTAAGATCGTCTTCAAACTGAAGGTTTGCTACCTGGTGGTCAACTACGTTATTATCACAGTAGTATGCACATCTTGAGTAGGGGCCGGCAAGAAGGTCTCGTCTGAAGTCCTCGTAGTTGGTGGCGGGAGACACAACGTCAAGAGGCCAGCCGAAGCAGCCGTTTTTCGCGTGGTGGAGGTATCTCTCGATGCTGTAAGGACAGTCGGCATACGCGGGGCACTCCTCGGTGCAGTGCTTGTGGGCTCCCTCAGGTGCACACTCGGATCTGAAGTGAGAGAGACTTCCGAAAGAGGAAACGCTCTTACAGTGCTTGCCGGTGAGCCAGAGGAAAATATCCATATCGTGACAGCACTTTTGAAGGATCATGGGGGAGGTCTCGTCACTGTTTCTCCAGTTTCCGCGAACGAAGGAATGAGCCATGTGCCAATAACCTACGCCCTCGCACGCCTGAATGGAATAGATCTTTCCGAGCATACCGGAATCTATGATCTCCTTCAGCTTTCTGTAGTAGGGTGTGTAGCGGAGCACGTGGCAGACTACCACGTGGCGACCGTGCTCGTTAGCAACGCGGGCGATCTCAACGCACTCCCGGGGATCGGGAGAAGCGGGCTTCTCCAGGACCAGATGGTAGTCCTTTTCGAGAGCCGGAATAGCGTGACCGTAGTGCTGCTTATCCATGGTGCAGATAAACATAACGTCGGCAAGACGAGGCTTTGTGAGCATCTCCTCCGCGCTGTTGAAGCGGCCCTCTGCGGGAACACCGTACTTTTCTGCGAATCTTTCAAGCTTATCGGGGATAATATCAGCACAAGCCACGATCTCGATCTTGTCGTCAAGAAGGGCGCAGGCTTCTGCGTAGGAGCAACCTCTTGAGCCGAGACCGGCAAATGCAACGGTTATCTTTTTTTCAGACATAATAAACATCCTTTCTCCGCAAGATGCGGTGGAGAATTTGCAAAAACGAATATATCTGCAATATTCAGAACATACAAATTCATTATATCATGGAATGTATGGGTTTGCAAGGAAATTCACGAGGATTTTGGTGGGGATTCGACGGTTTATTATTCAGTTTCCTTTTCTGAATAATAAATCAGCGAAAACCCCCGGGAATTTTCAAGAGCTTTCGCTGTGATAAATATTTTCGGGATGCACTGTATTTGGTACAAAACCAAACATAACGGGCGATTCATGAATCGCCCCTACGATGTATCAATGTCGTGCGGCGAAAAACCAAACGAAACGGGAGGGGGGAGCCCCTCCCCTACGGTGGCACGGTCATTCGTTTTTCTGTAGCGTCGCACCCGCGTGTGCGACCGGAAAGGAAACGTTACGGGCGAAAAATGAATCGCCCCTACAGTATATACAACACTGCCCCGTCAAACCCATGGGCTGCCACACAGGGTAGTCCCTACGGAGGAAGGTTAAACCTTCGGTACACATTTCTCCACCTGAGATATATCTCACGGGTTGGCGTGGGATTCGAGCTGAACAAAAAATCCTTTACGTCGGCGTCGACGTAAAGGAAAACGAATGTGTCTTCGTTATCGTAATTCAGAGGGTACGGCACGTTGGTCCAAAACCATCGGCACCGATCTCGTCTTGTGGGAGAAGCACGTACATCTCTACAAGGAGACTTCATTGCAGGAAGAAAACGAGAGCGG
>JAZULS010000122.1:0-16108 GCA_045603205.1 Eubacteriales bacterium
GTTAAATCTGTTAACTTTAAATATTGCAACGATGCACTTGAGAATCTGGTCACATTTCAGAAAAATAAATACTATAACGGGCGGCAGATGCCAAACGAACGCTCCGAAGAAAGACAGCGGCAGGACAAGTCCCCACATGAAAATAAGGTCGTTGTAGAATAAGAATTTCGTGTCACCGCCGGCTCTTATGATACCGGACAAGCAGGGCATCTGATATGCAGTGCCGATCATTGTAACGCAGAGAACGGTCATAAAGCTGTCGGCAAGGGCCTTTGTTTCTTCGGTTATCTCGTAAAAACCGATGATCTTTCCTTTGATCAAAAGAAGAGACAGAGAAGTCAGAAGTCCGATGCAAAGGAAGATCAGCTGGAGGGTACGGGACTTGCGTTTAACTTCGTCTTTGGCGCCGTCGTTAGTCATAGTGCCGTTTGCTACAGCAACGCGGTTTTCTCCAATCATCTTACCCAGTGAAACTGATGCAGCTGTAGCTGAACCATAAATGAATACGGTAACAATAGAGAACATTGTAGCGGCAATGCTGTTAGCAGGAACGACCGCATCTTCCATTCTGCCGAGAATTGCAGTCTGCACCGCCATTGCAACACCCCACATTCCACCGGAAAGAATAACGGGAAGACCGACCCTGATATATCGCGACGCCATTTCGTTGTCTTTCTTGAAGAAGTCCTTCAATTTTAGGTGAACCTTTTTATCGACAAAGAAAACGTAGATCCCAACGATTGCAAGTTCTACGATTCTTGAAACAAGAGTCGCAATAGCCGCGCCGCGGATTCCCAGCTCAGGGAAACCGAAGTTTCCGAATATAAGTACGTAGTTAAGGGACACGTTGATCACCAGCGTTGATATAGATATATAAAGTCCTATCTTTGTGGTCTCAACACTTCTCATGGTGGCGAGAAGGATATTCGTAAGGGCAAAAATCGGATAACTGAATGCAATTACTCTTAAATATTTGGATGCTTCATCGATCAGCGGAACTTTGTTTGTTAAAAGTCCCACAAAATCTGCAGGGAAGAACACGCCGCAGACGAACAAGACACCCGCGAAGATAAGTGCGGCTCTCATTCCGATAGATGTAACACGTCTTATCGAGGGGATCTCGCCCTCTCCCCAGTGACGAGATGCTATAACGATGATAGCTTCACCTGCTCCGATGATCAGCATTTGCAAGAGAAATTGGATCTGGTTCACAAGGGAAGCCGCGGACATAGCGTTTTCGCTGTAAGCGCCAAGCATTATGTTGTCCGCGAGATTAACACCGTAGGACAACACGTTTTGCATAGCAATAACAAGCAGCATTATAAAGAATCCGCTGTAGAATTTTCTGTTTTTTGTGTTTTTCATTTAATAACTCCAAAATCTTATGTTCACGTCAATTATATTACAAAAATCGAATTAACACAATAGGCAGACGGAAAATAAAGGACACCCTCGAGGTGTCCTTTTCGTGTATTAATATCTTGAGAGTCTCTGGCGAGAGAGATTTATCGTTCCTTCGGGAAGGTAGGGGATGTTGTCAAGAGCCATGCCAGTTCCGATTGCCACGCAAGAGACAGCCTTGTCTGCGACTCTCGTCTTGATTCCCGTAACGTGTTCGATAAGTTTATCGAGACCGTATATAAGGCTTCCGCCGCCGGTCATAACGATACCGTTGCTGAGAATATCGCCGATAAGTTCCGGAGGAGTTCTTTCCACAACGGAGCAAACCGCTTCAACCACAGCCTTGATAGGTTCCTCAAGTGCAGCAGGGAGCTCAGCAGAGCTGATTCTGAATACCCGGGGAAGACCTTCTCTCAGACAGCGTCCCTTAACTTCGATGACCTTTTGCTCGTCTCTGGGCCAAACTCCGCCAACCTTGATCTTAATTTCCTCTGCGGTTCGCTCGCCAATGAGAATGTTGTGCTTCTTTCTGACGTAGCGGATGATAGCTTCGTCGAATTTGTCTCCCGCAACCTTGATGGACTCCGAAACAACGACACCTCCGAGTGAGGTTACTGCAATATCCGTTGTTCCGCCGCCAATGTCAACGATCATATGTCCGTTGGGCTGAGATATGTCAATGCCGGCACCGATTGCAGCCGCAACAGGCTCTTCAATGAGGTAAGTTTTCTTAGCACCTGCCTGAGTTGCAGCGTCCACCACAGCACGTTCTTCGACTTCCGTTACGCCGCTGGGGACACAAATAATAACTCTGGGCTTGAAGAAAATTGAGGTTCCGCAAGCACGTTTGATATAATGCTGGATCATTCGAAGAGTAACATCATACTGGCTGATAACACCGTCGCGAAGAGGTCTGATAGCGGTGATGTTACCGGGAGTTCTTCCGAGCATCTGCTGGGCTTCGCGTCCAACCTTCAAAATTTTATCTGTATTTTTATCAATGGCAACGACCGAGGGCTCCTTGAGGACGATTCCTCGTCCCTTGACGTAAACGAGCACTGTAGCCGTACCAAGGTCAATTCCAATATCCTTTCCCATTTAAAAACCTCACAATTTACAGTGAATTATAAATTTAAAGCATAGTACAAACTAATTATACACCATAAATATCCATTTTGCAACGATAATTATACGATTTTTCTTGTTTGTGTCTGTTGTATAGCATTTAATAATCAAAAATTCGCCCATAAGGCATCATTGGTGTTCTTAAAACATAAATTTAAAGAAATCATAAAAGGAGAAAAATACAAATGGCTTGTACAACGGTCGATCTTCGCGAAAAAGACGTGATAAATTCCTGTGACGGTGTAAAACTCGGAAGAGTAAGTGAACTCGAACTTGACGTAGACTGCGGAAAAGTTTGTGCACTCATCGTCACTCCGGAATGTTTCTCTTCGATGTTTTCATCTAAACATAATATCAGGGTACCGTGGGACAAAATAATAAAAATCGGCTGTGACATTATCCTCGTAGACGTGCCGCAGATACCGACAGGGAAGTGTGAGTGTAAAACCGACAAGTGTCAGCATGGAGACAAAAAGTGGTGGAGGTTTTGAGCAAAGTAAACATAGAAAAAGCATCAAAAAACTTGAAATATTGCTATATTTTTTGAGAAAAACTATTGCAAAGAGGGAACTAACGTGTTATAATAACAGGGTGTGTAAACACACAAATATTTTATCACACACACAGCGACGTACTTTCTGCCGGTGCCGATTATCTCACGTGAGCTTCGGTTACAGAAAATTCGCTGTGGTGGAAAAAACCGAAGGAGGACATAAAAATGTCTATTGTATCAATCAAGCAGCTTCTTGAAGCAGGCGTTCATTTCGGACACCATACAAGACGCTGGAACCCCAAGATGGCTGAGTACATCTTCACAGAGAGAAACGGTCTCTACATCATCGACCTTCAGAAGACAATCAAGAAGTTCGAGGAAGCTTACAACTTCGTTCGCGACGTAGCTGCTGACGGCGGAAACATCCTTTTCGTTGGTACAAAGAAGCAGGCTGCAGACGCTATCCGTGAGGAAGCTGAAAGATGCGGCATGTACTACGTTAACGTAAGATGGCTCGGTGGTATGCTTACCAACTACAAGACCATCAAGATGTCTATCGAAAGACTCCGTAAGCTCGAAAAGATGCAGGAGGACGGCACATTCGATATGCTTCCCAAGAAGGAAGTTGCAGCTCTCCAGAAGGAAATGTTCAACCTCGAGCGTAACCTCGGCGGTATCAAGGAAATGAACGGTCTTCCCGCTGCTATCTTCATCGTTGACCCCCGCAAGGAGCACAACGCAGTTCTTGAGGCTAAGAAGCTTGGTATCCCGGTAGTTGCTATCGTTGACACCAACTGCGATCCCGACGATGCTGATTACGTTATCCCCGGTAACGACGACGCTATCCGCGCTATCCGTCTTTACGCTTCCGTTCTCGCTGACGCAGTTCTTGAGAGCCGTCAGGGTGAGCAGATGACAGAGGCTGAGCCCGCTGTTGAAGCAGAGGCAGACGCTGAGTAATTCCTTTTAACTCTAAACAAGTAGAATAAAAGAAAAATCAAGGAGATAATTATTATGGCAGCTATTACAGCTAAAATGGTAAACGAGCTCAGAACAAAGACCGGCGCCGGCATGATGGAGTGCAAGAAGGCACTTGTTGAAGCTGACGGTAACTTTGATGATGCTATCAAGGTTCTTCGCGAGAAGGGTCTCGGCAAGGCAGACAAGAAGGCAGGTAGAATCGCAGCTGAGGGTGTTGTAGACGTACTCACTGTTGGTAACACAACTGCTATGATCGAGGTTAACGCTGAAACCGACTTCGTTGCTAAGAACGACACATTCAAGGCATTCGTTAAGAACATTCTTAAGGTAATCGCAGAGAACAAGCCCGCTGACGTTGAAGCTCTTAAGGCTCTTCGTTACGATGCTGACTTCGAAACAGTAGAGGCTAAGCTCAAGGACATGATCTTCACCATCGGTGAGAACATGAACATCCGTCGCTTCGTTGTAGTTGAAGGTATATCCAGCACCTACATCCACGGTGGTGGTATGGCAGGCGTTATCGTTAACTTTACAGCTGACGACGCAGTAGTTGCAAACCCTGCATTCGCTGATTACGCAAAGAATATCTGTCTCCAGATCGCAGCTGGTACTCCTCCCACATACGTTTGCAGAGAAGAAGTTCCCGCATCCGTTATCGAGGAAGAGAAGGCTATCCTTATGGCACAGATCAAGAACGATCCCAAGATGGCAAGCAAGCCTGACGCGATCATTGCAAAGATGGTTGAGGGTCGTATCGGTAAGTTCTATGAGAGAGCTTGTCTCAATGACCAGCCCTACGTTAAGGACGACAGCCTCACAATCGCTAAGTACACTGATGCAACTGCAAAGGAACTCGGCGGCAACATCGTTATCAACTCTTTCGTTCTTTACGAAAAGGGTGAAGGCCTTGAAAAGCGTGAGGACGATTTCGCTGAAGAGATCGCAAGACTCACTGGTAAGGCTGAGTAATTACAAAATTAAGAGGATATGCTTCGGTATATCCTCTTTTTGTACTCTTTCGGTGCAAATCGCACTTTTAAACCGTCAGTTGAGCGAAAAATCATCTTTTGGTTGAGTTGAATCAACCGTTAAACGCTTAAAATTTGCTACTTTCGAGAGTTATAATGTTGTCGTAAAACAAAAAACGCTTACTGCGGTTAACGAAAGGAAAAATAATCATGGAACAAACTTTAGGAAAGAGAATATCCGAACTGAGAAAACAGAAGGGACTCACACAGGAAGAACTCGCATCAAAATTTGGTGTGTCGCCACAGGCAGTTTCAAAGTGGGAGTGCGACACTTCGTGCCCCGACATTATGATGCTCCCTCAACTTGCAGAAATCCTCGGCATCACCGTTGATGAGCTGCTCAGCGGCAAAAAAGAGCCAGAGGTAAAATTCAACGAATCCGTAACACCCAAGGACATCGACAAAATGATGCTGAAGATCAGAGTGAACTCAAAAGATGGAGATAAAGTTAACGTTAATCTCCCCATTACGCTAATCAAGGTCGTACTTCAGAGCGGATTGATCAAAGATAAGACTAACGGAATTTCAATCATTGGCGGATCAACCTTCGAAAATATTGATTTCGAGCAAATTATCAGACTCGTCGAACTTGGAGTAATGGGTAAGCTTGTTGAGGTAAACAGCGCAAACGGTGATACTGTTGAGGTGTTTGTAGAGTAATTATGAGAATCTCCATTAGGGAAAAAGAAAAACGTTTATTCATACCGATCCCAAGTTTTCTGGTATTCAATAATTTAACGGCACGGATAGGCTGTAGATTTATAAATAAAGCCGCCGAAAAAGACGGAAATGGAATCAAATTTGATCCCAAAGCCGTAAAAGAGCTGTTCCGCGAAATTAAAAGATGCAGAAAAAGATTTAAGGATTGGAATATCGTTGATATAGACTCAAAAGAAGGCAAAATCGAGATAAAATTATAAAACAATCCCTGATCGTAGATAACGTTCAGGGATTGTCTTTTGTGTTATTTTGCTTCAAGCCAAGTTTTTCCTACTCCGGATTCAGCCACAAGAGGCACGAGAAGCTCGGCCGCATTCGCCATTTCGCGTACAAGGATTGCTTCAGCCTCATCTTTGCAGGAAACATGGGACTCAACGATCAGCTCGTCGTGTACCTGAAGGATAAGTCTGGCGTCAATCTCAGCTTCTTTAAGGGCTTTTGCCACGTTGACCATGGCGATTTTGATAATATCCGCAGCACTACCTTGAATCGGGCTGTTCATGGCGACTCTCTTGCCAAACGCAGCCAAATTCTTGTTAGAAGATTTAAGCTCGGGAATGTTCCTGCGTCTACCGAACATGGTGGTAGTGTAACCGCATTCTGTAGCATCATCAACGGTACGTTTCAGATACTCATTCACCTTTGGATAAGTCTCAAAATAGCTGTTGATGTACTCTTCAGCCTGTTTTCTGGAGCATCCGATATCCTGAGAAAGGGAATAGGCACCGATTCCGTAAACGATACCGAAGTTTACTGCCTTAGCACGTAGTCTTAGCTCTTTCGTCACGTTTTCGGGAGCTACTTTAAACACCTTTGCGGCGGTCATTGTGTGAACGTCAATTCCAGAGTTGAAGGCATCTATCATATTTTCGTCTGCTGACAGGTGAGCCAGCAGTCTCAGCTCGATCTGGGAGTAGTCAGCGTCAATTAATATGTGATCCTCGTCGCTGACGGTGAAGAAACGTCTGAGCTCACGACCAAGCTCGTCTCTCACGGGGATATTCTGAAGATTGGGATCATTGGAAGAAAGACGTCCCGTAGCAGTACCGCACTGATTGAGGGAAGTGTGAATACGGTCGTTTTCGTCAGCGGTATCGGCAAGTGCGTCTCCGTAAGTACCGCGAAGCTTTGCCACCTGACGGTAGGAAAGAATATCAGCAATTATCGGGTGGTGGAAACGGAGCTTTTGCAGGGTTTCAGCGTCCGTTGCATACCCCGTCTTTGTTTTCTTGAAACTGGGAAGTCCAAGCTCTTCAAAGAGAACGACACCAAGTTGTTTGGGAGAGTTTATATTAAAGTCGTGACCTGCATGAAAGTAGATGCTGCCCGCAAGAGAATCTTCCATTTCAAGAAGCTGTCGAGCGTAGTCCTTGATACCGACTCGATCCACCTTAAAGCCTATAGTTTCAATTTCAGCCAAAACCTTTGCAAGAGGAAGCTCGATGTTATAAAGGAGCTCAAGCTGACCGGCATCAGAAAGGGCAGATTTAAGCTTATCAGCGCACAAAGCAATCGCTTCAACCTTGCCGCATGGATTTTCGGGCATAGTAACACTGAGAGAATCGCATATCTGCTCAAAAGGATACGCACCCTTTCCGGGATCCAACAGATATTTGGCAAGCATCGTGTCAAACACACAGTTGATTTCACCTGCAACAGAACCAAAGCTCTTGTAAAGAGACTTTAAATCATGGCAAATGATATTACTTTTCGCAACGTGACGCAAAACGTCATCGTCTACCGAATCGCAAACTAACACTCCGTCCGCAAGGCAGAGGCAAATCTTACCGCTTTCAAGGGTAACTGCGACCTCACTCGGAAGAGAAGTGGACAAAAGCCCATCTTTAGTTACGACTTTTATCTCGCTTTTAACTTCAGTAAATTCCGCAGTATCTTCTAAATCTGCTGAAGAAAGACGGAATTTATTTATGAAATTTCCGAATTCAAATTCACGGAAAAGGGAGTAAAGCTCGCTTCTGTCAATATCTTTCGTGCAGTAACTGTCAATTTCTTTTCCAATAGGTGCATCGGTACATATCGTCGCCAGTTCACGTGAAAGGTATGCAGAGTCACGTCCCTCGTCAAGCTTACGTCTCACGGAAGGCGTTGCACCGTAGTAACCGTCTTCAGCCGATGCATAGAGCTCATCCAGTCCGCCGGCTGTAGAAATGAGCTTTAACGCAGTCTTTTCACCGATTCCCGCAACACCCGGAATACAGTCAGAAGAGTCACCCATTAGTGCTTTAACATCGACGAACTGCTCGGGATAAATTCCGTAGGTGTCAAAGAAGTGTTCCTTGTCAAAAAGCTCGTCTTCTTTGTTTCGCATGAGAATAACGCTTGTTCTGTCGCTTATGAGCTGAAGAGAGTCACGGTCTCCCGTCAAAATAAAAGATTGAATATCGTCTCTATGATCAGCAGCACGGCAGACGGTACCGATAAGGTCATCGGCTTCGAAGCCTTGTGCCTCAAGGAGAGTAAAGCCGAGAGCCTTGATGATCTTCTTTGCATAAGGAAACTGCACTGCAAGCTCTTCGGGCATACCGTGGCGGTTGCATTTATAGAGTTCATATTTCTCATGGCGAAAAGTTGGATGATGCATATCAAATGTACATATCATAAAGTCTGGAGAGACCGAATCCATATACTTCTTTACGATATTTACAAAGCCGTATAGAGCATTAGTTGGCATACCCTTGGAGTTACTGAGATTTCTTACACCGTAAAATGCTCTGTTTATTATGCTGTTTCCGTCCAAAACTAATAATTTTTTCACGATAGACCGCCTTTCGAAACGAATGCTTAAATAAAGACACTTATATTATAACATAAACTTATAAAAAATGGACGCGTTAATGAAATAAAAATATCTGCGAAAAGATTTGTTCAATAATATGCTGTATCATATACTCGAAGTTAACTTCCCACGGAGAACAGGTTATGAAAAAACTTTTGAAATTTCTTGTAAACCGAATAGTGATCGTTGGCCTTCTGATTACTGCTCAACTTTTAGTCATAGCCGCAGCGGTCACGTTCTTTGCAGAATATTTTGCAGTATATTACACTTTCACAACGGTTTTGGCACTCTTTATGGTGTTCAGGATCATTAACTCGAGAGAAAATCCAGCATATAAGATCGCTTGGATAATTCTGATACTTTTAGTTCCACCCTTCGGAACAGCAGTTTACTATATTTTCAGCGGAAACAAGCTTTCCAACGTTATCAGATGTAAGCTTGGAAATATGTATACCCGCGCCCCGTTAGTTTTTCCGGAACAGTCACTGACTTCCGACGAAATGTTCGATTCTATTTACGCAAAGAGGGCATCTGACTATGTTACAAACTCATCAAGATTTCCTGCGTATAGTCATACTGAGACAACTTACTTTCCAAACGGGGAAACATTTTTCGAAAAACTTATAGAAATGCTTGAAACAGCCGAGAAATTCATATTTCTTGAGTATTTCATAATTTCGAAAGGGAAGATGTGGGATCGTATTCACGAGATTCTCATTCGCAAGGCAACCAAAGGGGTAGATGTCCGTATAATATACGACGATATGGGTTGTATAGCGTATCTCGACAGAAAGTTCAGACAACAGCTTGAGGCAGATGGAATAAAAACACAGGTGTTTAACCGATTCATTCCGATATTATCTGCAAGACTAAATAACCGAAATCATAGAAAAATCTGCGTGATCGACGGAAACATTGGCTTCACCGGCGGGATAAATATCGGAGACGAGTATATTAATATAAACTCTCCATACGGCTACTGGAAAGACAACGCAGTAATGCTTGAGGGCGCAGGAGTCTGGAGCTTGACCGTTATGTTTCTCTCAATGTGGGACAGCTTAAAATCCCCCACAATCACAGGTAGTACGGACTATCGGGAATTTATGCCGACGGGATCAGTTAAAAGCAGCGAGCTCGGAGTAGTCCAGCCATATACAGATAATCCTTTAGACGACAATCCCGTCGGCGAGACCATATATCTGAATATGATATACAGTGCTACCGAATATGTGTGGATAACCACTCCGTACCTGATAATAGACTACAACATGGAACAAGCTCTTTGCAGTGCCGCCAAGAAGGGAATCGACGTAAGGATAATTGTACCGGGTATACCGGACAAGAAAATAGTCTACGAAGCAACAAAGTCCTGTTATCCGACACTTCTCGAGGCGGGCGTGAAGATCTATGAATATTCACCCGGCTTCGTTCACGCAAAGACTTTCCTTAGTGACGGAAAATTTGCAACGGTAGGTACGGTAAATCTTGACTTCAGAAGTTTATACCTGCACTTCGAATGTGGAGTCTGGATGTATTCGACACCCACAATAGGCGATATCAAGGGAGATTTCGATGAAATGTTCGGACAGTCGCGGAAGGTTATAAGGTCGGACTGTAACATAAACGTTTTCAGACGTGCATTCCGCTCCATAATAAAGCTGATGTCACCGCTGTTTTAACGGTTTTATCCGGAGACAATTTTGTTTAAAACGTGTCCGTCAATCTCTTGCTCGTCAAAATCGTGCTGACGGAGGACTTCGTAGACTGCAATAGCTGCAGAATTAGAAAGATTAAGGCTTCGGATATTTTCCTTCATCGGGATTCTGACGCACCGCTCGTAATTTTGAGCCAAAAAGACCTCAGGTAACCCCTTAGTCTCCTTGCCGAAGAAAAGAAAAACAGGATATTCGTACTTAGGCTCCGTATATGCCCGCGGAGCCTTTGTTGAAAAGCAGTAAAAGTCCGCTTCGGGATTTTTCTCGAAGAAATCATCTAAACTTTCGTAATAAGTTATATCAAGATCGTACCAATAATCGAGCCCTGCACGTTTTAGCTTTCTGTCGTCGATGGCGAATCCCATAGGCTTGATTATGTGAAGCGCACTGTTTGTTGCAGCGCAGGTTCTTGCGATGTTGCCTGTGTTCTGGGGTATCTCAGGCTCGTGAAGGACTACATTTATCTTTTTCATAAATTCTCCAATGTTGAAATTAGCAAGCTTTTTAACTATTATAACTTAATTTATCGCTTCATTCAAGAGTAAAGCTGTCACACTCGCCTGATTATTTAAATTTATTTACAAAAGTGTATTTATTTTTACAGAGAACTGTTGTATAATATATATATTATGAACTTGAAAACTGCAGTTTTTCTACTTTTCCAGAATTCCACGAAAGGAACGCATCAGATAACCGGTGCGGTCGAAAAAAGATGAGTTTATTCACTAAAATTTTTGGCACATACAGCGAAAATCAGATCAAGAAGATCATGCCCATGCTCCGTACAATAAACGAGCTGGCACCTAAATATAAAGAAATGTCTGACTCAGAACTGTCCGCGATGACAGCAGAGTTTAAAGAAAAGCTTGCAAGCGGAGCTACCCTTGACGATATACTCTGCGATGCGTTTGCTGTTGCAAGAGAGGCAGCTGACAGAGTCCTCGGAAAGCGTCCCTTCGACGTACAGGTCCTCTGCGGAATCCTTCTTCATCAGGGCAGAATCGCTGAAATGAAGACAGGTGAAGGTAAGACCCTCGTTGCGGTTCTTCCGTCTTACCTTAACGCTCTTACCGGCAAGGGTGTTCATATTATCACTGTAAACGACTACCTTGCTCGTCTCGGATGCGAGGAAATGGGCAGAGTCCACGAATTCCTCGGACTTACCACAGGCCTTGTAGTTCACGACGAAACAAGAGAAGAGAAGCAGCAGGCTTATAACTGTGACATTACTTACGGTACCAATAATGAGTTCGGATTCGACTACCTTAGAGACAACATGGTGACATACAAAGAGAACCGTGTTCAGAGAGGGCACAACTTTGCCATCGTCGACGAGGTTGACTCCATCCTCATCGATGAAGCAAGAACTCCTCTTATCATCTCCGGTCAGGGAAGTAACGTTGATCCCCTCTACGAAATGTCCGAACGTTTTGCGCGTACACTCTCCTGTTACGTTATTAAAGAACTCGACAATAAAGAAGTCCACGATGACTTTGATGCTGACTTCATCCACGACGAAAAGGCAAAGAACACCACACTTACCGCATCCGGTATCGCAAAGGCTGAGAAATTTTTCGGTATAGAGAATCTCTCCGATCCTGAAAACGCCAACATTTCTCACCATATCTATCAGGCTCTCCGTGCCCGCGCTATCATGAAGCGTGATATTGACTACGTGGTTAAGAATAACGAAGTTATCATTGTTGACTCCTTCACCGGACGTCTTATGCCCGGCCGTCGTTATTCCGACGGACTTCACCAGGCAATCGAAGCAAAAGAAGGCGTTAATATCCGTCGTGAAAACCGCACAATCGCTACCGTTACCTTCCAGAACTACTTCAGAATGTACGGTAAGCTCTCCGGTATGACAGGAACAGCTCTCTCCGAGGAAAACGAGTTCCGCGAGATCTACAACCTCGACGTTGTAGAGGTGCCCACTAATAAGCCTATGATCCGTGTAGACCACAGCGACGTTGTTTATAAGACTATCAATGGCAAGGATAACGCTATCATCCGTCAGATCAAAGAGTGTCACGAAAAGGGTCAGCCCGTTCTCGTAGGTACTGTGTCCATTGAAAAATCAGAGGCACTTTCCGTTAAGCTTAAGCGTGCGGGAATTCCTCACACCGTACTTAACGCAAAGTATCACGAAAAAGAAGCTGACATCGTCGCTCAGGCAGGTCGTCTGGGGGCTGTTACGATCTCCACAAACATGGCTGGTCGAGGTACGGACATTCTCCTCGGCGGTAACGCGGAATACCTCTCAAAGGCTCAGATGCGCAAGGAAGGCTACGAAGATAACATCATCGCCCTCGCTACGGGATATTCAGAATCCGTCGGAGAAGAAGCTCTTGCCGCTCGAGAGAGATACCGCGAGCTTTATCGTGAGTATCAGGAAAAGATAAGACCCGAGGCAGAAAAGGTTTGTGAGGCGGGCGGACTTTTCGTTATCGGTACCGAGCGTCACGAATCAAGACGAATCGACAACCAGCTCCGTGGACGTAGCGGACGTCAGGGTGACCCCGGCGAATCCCGTTTCTTCCTCTCCTTTGAGGACGACCTTATGCGCCTGTTTGGTACTGACAAGATCATCGGCGTAGTCGACAGCCTGGGACTCAGCGAGGATCAGCCTATTGATGCAAGGATACTCTCAAATCAAATTGAAAACGCGCAAAAGCGTCTCGAGGATCAGAACTTTAACAGACGTAAGAACGTTCTTTCCTACGACGACGTTATGAACCAGCAGAGAAAGCTTATCTACGAACAGAGAACCGAGGTTCTTGAAAACGGCGATCTCAGCGAAAAGATCATGGGTATGATCCACAGTACCATTGCAGATGCAGTAGGAACAGCTCTTGCGGGAGATGACGTCAGTACATGGGACATTAGCGGCCTCAAGTCCCGTTACAAAGGGCTCCTTTGTACTGAGGATGATTTCAACGAGCTTGAAGGTGACGCAAGCGAGCTTCGTGAAAAGATCACCGAAACACTTACAGACCGCGCTGTTAAGCTTTACGAGTTCAAGGAAAAGACCTTCGGTGAAGCTGAAATGCGTGAGCTTGAGCGTATTGCACTTCTCATCAACGTTGACCGCAAGTGGATGGATCATCTTGAGGCAATGGATTCCGTTATGGAGACCATCGGACTTCAGGCTTACGCTCAGAGAAACCCCATTTCTGAGTATAGACTTGCCGCTGCTGAGTTCTTCGATGAAATGATTCTCAACATTCGCGACGATACCGTAAGAATGATCCTTTCTGCTTCTCCCAAGGTAGGTATGAAGCGAGTACAGGTTGCAAAGCCCGTCACTTCCGGTTTTGCAGGCGGTGAAGGTAAATCTTCCGCTAAGAAGCCCGTCGTAAACAAAGGTCAGAAGGTCGGAAGAAATGATCCTTGTCCTTGCGGTTCAGGCAAAAAGTATAAAAAATGCTGTGGAAACACCACAGGCGAAACAGACAACGACTGATTTTAGATAAGGAGAGAGTTTATGGGATTCGGTATTCTCTTGATCGGATATTTTCTCGCATTTGCCACTTCACTTGCCGGAGTATACTTCTATGCTGACATTATAGGCGGCATTCTGATGGTTTACGCCCTCAATAAGCTCTCTTCTTACAGTTCAAAATTCAAAGCAGCTGCTTATACTGCTGTCGCATTTACCGCGATCTCAATGGTAGCCGCTGTTTTGACTACACTTAAGATAGGCGGCACAGCTATTCTTGTAGTCAACACCATAAGAGCTGCTTCGATTCTCATTTTCCACATTTACACATTCAACGCTCTCGAGGTAATGGCGAAAGGTGCAGATGATCCTAAGTTAGCATCGAAAGCAAAGCGAGACCTTGTTTTCGTCTCCGGTTATTATATTCTTTACATAGTTATCACACTGACTGCAGGCATAATGGACGACACTCTTAAAGCTTATTTCAGCGTGATGATGTATATGTACGGTATCCTCTGCGTAATTCTCAACCTCATTCTTCTGCATAGTGCGTATTGCAGACTCTATATCGAAGGTACACAACAGCGTTACGCTGAGTTTGCTGAATACAAACCTTCAAAAATTAAGTTTATAGACAACATTCGCAGGAAATATTATGATTCTCAGAAAAAAGCCTACGAGGAAAACTATAAGCTTATCAGCGAGACTCGTGATGCGGCAAGGGAAGCATATAAGAATAAAGCAAAAACCAAAGGCAAAAAGAAGCGTTAATTTTTCGAATTTCATTAAAACGGGAGGATAATATGGGACTCGGTCTTATTGCTGCAGGACTATTATTTATTTTTAACCCCAATATAAATATTTTTGATATTTTCCCTGATTTTTTAGGTGCGGTTCTAATTTATTTCGGGCTTGTGAAAATGTCCCGACTTAATCTTGACATTAAACAGGCTAAAAAGCTTTTCGGCATATTCTTCTGGGTGGAGCTGGCCAAGTTTATTTCAATAGCTTTCATATCTTCTCAGGACTCCACGAGATTTTTGCTTTTCTCGTTCCTTTTCGGAGTTATAGAGTGCATAGTTTTCACTTATTCAACACTTTCTCTCTTCAACGGAATTGAAGCTCTCGGAAGAAAAGCTGATTCAGACGTTGTTTTCTCTGCAAAAAAACGTGGCAAAAAGTTATTTGACTTAGTATCAACGGCGAAAACGACTATGCTCACCTTTTTTTACGTGAGAACAGCTGCTGCGATCCTTCCCGAGTTTACTGAGATCGGTCCTGAACAAATTTACTACGGAAACAGACTCGTCGACGTTGATTTTACAAAATTCAAACCTTTGTTTCACGGTCTTTTCTTTGTAGTCGTGTCCATATTCTCGATTTTCTACCTAACTCGAGGCGTGGCGTTTTTTATAAAACTTACCAAAGACGAAAAGTTAAACAAATATATAAAGAGCGAACACTCAGCTTTCCTTGAATCAAATCCCGACTATTACGCAACCCGTAGAATGGGAGCTTGTATCACACTTTATGCAATAGCGGTGCTTCTTACGTTTAACCCTTCCGGAGACGGTTTACCTTGGATGCCTCTTGCTTTCATCGTTCCTTTTATTATAGCATCAGCCATCCTCATCGGCAGAGAGCATAAGCTGTCCCTTTTGGCTATTATTCCCTCGGTAGCTCTGTTGCCCATTTCAGTTAACGGTACCAATCTCGAAAAAGCATTCTACGATGACTCCACAAAATTCACCGATATTTTCTATATTGAGAGTTCGATGAAAAAGTTTAATGCTGTTTCAAACTCTTCGCTTTTGCAGTACGTGCTTTTAGGAATTGCGTTGATTATTATAACTTACGGGATTTTGAAAAGCAAAAAGCTGATCATCAGCTCTGTATGCTGTGAAAGAGAAACAAATTCCGACAAGGTTGCCGAGATCACGGAAACTTACGGCGTTCTCAGCAAGAGACTGAAGATATTTGCTTTTGTCACTTCTATATATTATTGCCTGATGACAAAGCTTGTAATTTTATTAGGCGCCCTCAGTGCATTGACCCCGGCAGAGACGTTTGACTACGCAAGAGTTATCGCACAAGGCTTGTCAGCGGTAAATATGTTGCTTCCAATACTGTGGTTCGTGACAGCAGTTAAACTACTCAAATTCCTCAAAGGGAAGGACGGCTCCCTCTTTTCACTTGCCATCTACCACTATAAAACTAACGATAGGTAATAAAAAGCACAGAGCTTCAAAACTCTGTGCTTTTTATAGGCTCAATGTCAATAGTTGGGGTAGAGAAAAAACTGAGAGAATAAAGAAAAGTGACTAGGAAATGAGAAAAAGATGCGTGAAGGCGAAGCCGAGCGCGTCTTTTTCTCATTTCGGGCGCGGTCAGCCTAGTGAACAAAAG
>JAZULS010000123.1:0-23344 GCA_045603205.1 Eubacteriales bacterium
GTCATAAATCCGATGAGAGCGTTCTTTCCGAGAGCTACCTCGCCGTCAGCGGTAGCGGGACCGTCTGCGATGACCTGTCCTGCGGTTACATACTCGCCCTGATCAACGATAGGACGCTGGTTTACGCAGGTGCCCTGGTTACTTCTCTTAAACTTGATAAGCTTGTAGGAATCCTTGTGACCGTCATCGCTTCTGATGATGATCTCGTCTGCAGTAACAGTCTCAGCGAAACCTGCTCTCTTGGCGAGAACAACAACGCCGGAGTCAACAGCAGCCTTGTACTCCATACCTGTACCAACGATAGGAGAGTCGGTTGTAAGGAGCGGTACAGCCTGCTTCTGCATGTTTGAACCCATGAGCGCACGGGAGTTGTCGTCGTTTTCAAGGAAGGGGATCATAGCGGTAGCTACGGATACGACCATCTTCGGAGAAACGTCCATATAGTCAACAAGAGAAGCGTCGAGCTCGATGATCTCAGCGCGGTCACGAGCGGTAACCTTCTTGTTTACGAAGCACTTGTTCTCGTCGAGGGGCTCGTTAGCCTGAGCAACAACAAATCCGTCTTCAACGTCAGCGGTCATATACTCGATCTCGTCGGTTACGCGGTGGACCACAGTACCGTCTTCGAGAGTTTCATGAACGACCTTTCTGTAGGGAGCCTCGATGAATCCGTATCCGGAGATCTTAGCATAGGTGGAAAGGTAGGAGATAAGACCGATGTTGGGTCCTTCAGGAGTCTCGATAGGACACATTCTACCGTAGTGGGTGTAATGTACGTCACGGACTTCAAAGGATGCTCTGTCACGGGAGAGACCGCCGGGACCGAGAGCGGAGATTCTTCTCTTGTGAGTCAGCTCAGCCAGAGGGTTGTTCTGGTCCATGAACTGAGAGAGAGGGGAAGAACCGAAGAACTCGCGGATCGCGGTAACTACGGGACGGATGTTGATGAGAGTCTGGGGAGAGAGAGTCTCGCTGTCCTGAACAGTCATTCTCTCCTTGATGATCTTGTCCATCCTTGCCAGACCGATTCTGAGCTGGTTCTGGAGGAGCTCGCCTACGCAGCGGAGTCTTCTGTTGCCGAGGTGGTCAATGTCATCTGTAACGCCCACGTCATGAGAGAGGGTGAGAAGATAGTTGATGGAAGCAAGGATATCTTCCTTGGTGATGTGCTTGGGGCAGAGTTCATGAAGTCTTGCCTTAGCAGCAGCGATGATAGCGTCTCTGTCGCCTGCACACTCGTCCATGATCTCGAGAAGGATGGGGAGACGAACCTTTTCGGTAACGCCTGCTTCTTTAAGATCGTAGCCGAGGATGTACTCGGGAAGAACCGCACCGTTGGAGAATACCTTAGTCTCCTCTGTCTCGCCGCGGCGGAGATAAACCTCGGTAACACCTGCGTTCTCAATAGCGAGAGCGTCAGCCTTGCTGAGGGTTACGCCGTCCTCAAAGAGGATCTCGCCGGTGAGGGGGTTAACTGCGGGGCGGGAGAGGGTCTGACCGGAGATTCTTGCAGCCAGTGCAAGCTTCTTGTCATACTTGTGTCTTCCGACGGGAGCAAGATCGTATCTCTTCGCGTCGAAGAAGAGGTTACCCATGAGGATCTCAGCTGACTCAACGATGGCGGGCTCGCCGGGACGGAGCTTCTTGTAGATCTCCTTGAGAGCCTCCTCGCGGATAGTCGTGTTATTCTCGATAGCCTCACGCTCGCAAACGTCTTTTTCAAGAGTAGCGAAGAGCTTGGACTCCTTGCCGAATACTGCCTCGATGTCATCGGGAGTTTCGATGCCGAGAGCACGGATAAGGATAGTTACGGGGATCTTGCGGTTCTTGTCGATACGAACGTAGAACACGTCGTTGGCGTCAGTCTCGTACCCGAGCCATGCGCCCCTGTAAGGGATAACTGTAGCGGTGTATGTCTTCTTACCGGTCTTGTCCACAGCACTATCGTAATAGATGCCGGGAGAACGAACGATCTGAGAAACGATAACACGCTCAGCACCGTTGATAACGAAGGTGCCCTTCTCAGTCATGATGGGGAAATCACCCATAAAGATAGAGGACTGTTTAACTTCGCCTGTGAGCTTGTTGGAAAGACGTACGTCTACCTTGAGAGGTACGGAGTAGGTTACGACACGTTCCTTGCACTCCTCAACGGGGTACTTGGGCTCTGTGTCAAGAGAATAGCCTACAAATTCAATAATGAGGTTGCCGGAGTAGTCCGTAATAGGGGAAACGTCATTGAGGACTTCCATAAGTCCCTGGTCGAGGAACCACTGATATGAATCTTTCTGGATCTCGATGAGGTTGGGCATTTCAAGCACTTCATCGATCTTGGAAAAACTCATTCTGGTCTTCTTACCGACCTGATGAGGCTTCACCATTTTTTCGACCAATTGCGGTTTGTTCATTGAGCCATCACTCCATTCTGAAAGTTGCCATATATTAAGGAAAGAAAGGCCGTTATTTGTAAAAAAACGACTAAATTAATTCCTTTTATCGCCACAAGGACGAATCTTAGCAGTTTACTATTTTAACACACATTTTGTGCAAAGTCAATGAAGAAATAAAAAATCAAGACCCGAACTCTTGAATTTACAAAATAAATAATGATTGTTTACAAACTTTTAAAATGTAAACAATATGTAAACAATGCAAATTTGTGATAAATATAAGAAATCGGAGATGTTTTCTAAAAAAACATCTCCGAAGGTAAGCTTTAATTCAGTATCGGTAGGGTGAAAAGTGCATCTTTCAGTTTGCTGTATGCCAGTGTAAGATCAGCTGCAGATCCGAGGTCTGCGTCAAGGGCGGTTTTATGTAACTTTGTGGAGTACCAATCGATGAGGTTGCCGCAGGAAGAAGCCTTTGACACGTCAAGATGCGTCATGCCTGAGATAAGCTTTGCCACCGACAGGGATCTGTCATCCTCTTCGACATAACGTAAGCTTTCCGACTCGGCACTTACCGTCAGAAGAGCGGATATTTCATCGGAAAAACGGAGCAAGTTGCAAAGGGAAGCGCATTCCGGTTCACTTGGAGCGAAAAAGTCAACGTCTTCCTCAAATCCTGTGGTCTTGGTATCGTCTGAGCTGTAGCAGCCTTTAAGATCTACCCCCCGAGCGTTGAATATCCAGGAGTGAAAATCTTCCCCTCCGTTGAGAGACGTGAGTCTGTCCTTTAATATACAGTTTTCCACGCCGCTTGAGACGATATCTGCTCCGTCCACGTTGAGGCAGGGAATTATGCAGACGTTTCTCGACTCAAACAGAGTTGACATGTTGATTCCGCTGACCGTGGCGCTGTTTTCGTATGCCTCACAGTAGTCGCAGATAAATCTAAGTAACACGGTAGTGCTTATCCATTCCGTTCCTCTCTGAGAACCGACGTACATAACGCTTTTAGTGTCCTTGTCCCCTTTGCCTAAGACCACCATGGGGATCCCCCTGCCGAGAACGGAGGTTCCGATGTACGTGACACCCATAAAGGGGTATTTGTCCGACAAAAACTGAATAGTGTTCATCAGACTGAGATAGTCCATGGGACCGTCAAGCTTTGGCTGGACCTCCACAGGGAAAGGGAAAGTATTCTTAGACTCAATGTGTTTTTTCATGCCGTAGGGCTTCCTTTCTTTGCTCATTTTGACTTTGTATATTTCACTATATGCCGCAGTTAAAATGAAAATACCGTGAGAAGTAAATCCGAACTTAAATTTGCTTCCCTGCCTTGCAACAGACGGCAATATGGTGTATAATAAGGTAACAGCGGAAATACCGCAACAGACGAAACGACGAAAGAAGGAAAATACAATGCTTAAAGGAATCAATAAGATCATATCCCCCGAGCTTCTCTGCGTCCTTGCAAAGATGGGACATGGCGACGAGATCATCTTCTCCGACGGAAACTTCCCCGGTGAGAGCATCGGTCGCGAGAGCGGAGCTATCGTGCTCCGCAGTGACGGAACAGGAGTGCCCGAGCTTCTCGAGGCAGTGCTTGAGCTGATCCCTCTGGACGCCTACGACAACAACGTGTACCTTATGGACAAGACCGAGAGTGACCGTGACCTCACCGTTGAGATCTGGGACACTTACCGCGACATTACCTCAAAGCACACCGACAAGGATATAGTTTTCCTTGAGAGATTTGAGTTCTACGAGAGAGCGAAGAAGGCGTACGCTATCGTTGTAACCGGCGAGAGCGCAATTTACGCTAACGTTATCCTTAAGAAGGGCGTAGTAAAGTAATGAAACTGTTTAAGTGAGAGCTGCGGCTTTCACTTAAATGTTATATTGGGAAGGTTGACAAACTATGACCGCTTTTATCATTTTTTTTGCCGCTGTTATATGTCTTGCCGCTTTATATCTTTGGCTGACTGCCCCCTCTTTGAAGAAGCGGGACCTTGATTTTCTTAACGGAACTCTTATCGCGCACCGAGGGATACACGACGATCCTGCAGTGGCGGAAAACAGTCTTGAAGCCTTCCGTCTTGCAATGGAGAAAGGTTTACCCATCGAGCTTGACGTGCATCTGACACGTGACTTCGTCCCCGTGGTGGTCCACGACGGGAACCTATTTAGAGTGTGCGGAATAGATAAAAGAGTCAGGGAAATGAGCCTTGAAGAAATAAAAAAGCACCCCCTTTTGGCAAACGGAGAGACGGTCCCGACCTTGAAAGAAGTGCTTGACGCGGTTTCCGGAAGGGTGCCGCTTCTTATCGAGCTGAAGGGCTCTGACAGGGGAAGAGTAGCTGAAAGATCGTGGGAAGTCTTGACGGACTATGACGGGGACTTTGCCGTGCAGTCCTTTAATCCCTATTATATCCACAGATTCAGAAAAGTTGCACCTCACGTCCCTGTGGGAATTCTTTCGGAGAGACGGAACAGGAGAGGCAAAAAGTTTTCCTTCAGCGGATGTCTGTCCGAGAATTTGATGTTTAACTTTGCTTACCGCCCCGATTTTATCTCCTATAAATATTCGGATAAGCTGCCTCTGTCTGCAAAGCTTTGCTCTCGTCTTGGCATCCCCGTGTACGCTTGGACCGTGAGAGACAAAGGAGCTTACGAAAAGTACAAAAGCTCTTTCGACGCTTTGATTTGCGAAAACATCGCAGATTATGAATAGGTTACACAGCGATAAAAATAAAAAAAGATCCCTCACACTAAGAGGGATCTTTTTTTATCTATTTTTTATCGTTTTCGATATTCTGAAGTATGATTTCAATGTTCATGTTGGTCTTGATCGCTTGCATCATAAATCTAGATGCAAAGCTCATTGACGACTCTTCAATGGCGTCATTTACAACATTTATCATATCGCAGGTTTTGCTGACGCTGTTACCTTCACCCAGCAAGTCCATCATATCGTATACCTTAGTCTCAAAGATAATGTCTATCATTTCCTTTGAGTCTTTGTCGTGGGTACTTCTGTTCTTGATGATCTTGTCATAGTAAGCAGGCTTGATATACTTTGCGCCGAGAGCGCCCATAGCTTCAACGATAACGTCGGTTACATCTACGTCCTTTGTACACTTGGGTACGGAAACGTTTACGTAGCTCCAAGGATCACAGTAAGAAACGTAGTTCTCCTGATTGGTGGATCCTTTCGGAATAGGAAGGATGCCAAACTCTACCTCGTGGCTTCTGAGCTCATTTGCAACATCTGTGGTTCCGAACATAAAGAGTATCTTTCCGTCTTCAAACATTTCATTGAAATTTTTGTAGCCATACTTATCCTCAATGTTTTCGTACTCACCTACTGAGTAGCCCTTCAGATTTGCAGAAATGGTGTCGTCACCCATAACGGTGGAAAATTTGTCAGCAAGGTCGGATGTCTCCTTGGGAAGCTGACTGTCTACGTAAGGGATGCCGTTTTCGTCAAATTTTGTGAGGGAGCCTCCGTTGCCATAGAGGATCGCAAGTCCGTTTGCATTGGCATAACGGTATACGCCAGAGTTACTCTCGTTTGTGGAAACAGCGTCCGCGATTTCGAACATCTTGTCAAAGGTCCACTGTCCGTTCTTAACAAGAGAGTAAAGCTCGTTGCTGCTTATTCCGTAGTCATCGGCAACCTTCTTGTTAAAGAGAATGCAGTATGCGTCTCTGAAGTTCGTGGTAGTGATGGCACCGTTAAGGAAGTAGATCGCGCCTCCGATAGTGTATGTATCTCTGAAAGACTGAGTCCACCAAGGACGGTCCAGGTCAAGAACGGTAAAGTTGCTGACGTCGATCAGAGTGTTGTTGATAAGAAGGGGCTGTCCGATGCAGACAGGGTTGGCGTTTATGAGATCATATGAATCTCCGCCTGCCATAACTTCTTGGTTTACTGTGTAGAATATATCGCCAAGATCCCCCATACCCTCCACGTGCTCAGGATTGTAGTGGGATACTTTGACATTGAATTTTTCTTCGATCTCACGGACCCTGTAGTAAAGGGCATCGCTTTCTATGTTGCCGGTCTCATTCATTTCGCGCGGAGTTTCAGTTCCTTGACCCACGTAAACGAAATCAGCTCCGTCGAAGTTGTAGGTGCTTGCCAGCTTGTCGATATATTCGTCGATTTCGGCGATCTCCTGTGCAAGCTCAGGATCAACGTAGGCAGTTTCACTTTCAGAAACGTTTTCGGTGTCCGTCTGGCTTACTCCGCTATTACAAGATACTAAAACGGAGAGAGTTAAAGCCAGAAGTGTTAGAATTGCAATAAGTTTTTTCAAAGTAATTACCCTCCGATGGCTTGTTTTATATTTTTTGTTTTACTACATTGGTGCGCGATCTGCAAAAGCCAAAAGTGGCACTGTGTTTTCAGCAGACTTTTGCTCAGCGGAACAAAAAACTAAAATATTCTTCGGTGGTGGGGGACTTATTCAGGATCCTTTACGTTTTTCAGCTTAGCAAGCTCCTTCAGGAAAGTGTCAATATCCTTGAACTCTCTGTGTACGGAAGCAAATCTAACGTAGGCAACGTCGTCGATGCCCTTAAGCTTCAGCATTGCAAGCTCGCCTATAGCGTTGGATGTGATCTCACGCTTCAGAGAGTTGATGATCTCGCTTTCAACTTCATCGGCAACTGCCTCAGCGTCAACGGGACGCTTTTCGCAAGCCTTCAGAAGACCGGAGAGAAGCTTATTCTTGTCGAAAAGCTCCTTAGAACCATCCTTTTTGACAACGACGGGCTGGAAAACGTCGATGATCTCGTATGTTGTAAAGCGTGCGTGGCACTCAAGGCACTCGCGACGGCGGCGGATACTGTTATTCTCTTCAACGGGGCGGGAATCTATAACTTTACTGTCGGAAAAGGAACAATAAGGGCATTTCATAATATTTAGAAGTCCTTTCGGATAACGAGTTTTCTATATGGGGAATTATACCACAAAAAAGTACGATTGTCAACTGCCTAAAATCCTATATTGATCATTTTTTGTGCGAATTTTCACTTGTCAAAACTGTGGCAATGTAGTATAATGATTTATGTTAATCTTATTTGGGAGTTTTATATATGCAGGATAACTTACAGATGTCTTGCCGGGAAGGAAAGGCGTTTGATAAAAATAAAAACTTTTGGCACGTAGTTTTGCTGATCGTTTCGGCTTTGCCCGCAATTTTTATCGAGATACTGGCGCTGATCGGTTTTGCGGACATTGACCTCGAAGCAAATTTCGGAAGAATTCTTGCCGTACATATCATCGCACTTGTGACTCTTCTTGCCGCGGTGCTGAGACCCAAACTTCATATCACCTTGAAACTGATCCCCGTGGTGCTGGCACCTTTCGCGGCATTTTTTATCGTAGAAAATATGACTCACGATCCCGTAACGGATATGAAAACGGGGGTTATATTTTTAAATATCGCTTTTTTCGTTATCGCTTTGATAACACTCACGTTTATCATCGGCAGAACGGGCCCTGCAGTTGTTGCTGTGGTCGTTTTGACGATTCTGTTCGGACTTGTAAACTACTATACACTCAAATTCAGAGGAACTCCGCTTTTTCCCTGGGATCTTGCATCCGCAGGCATTGCTGCAGATGTGTTAGGCGGCTATTCTCTTACCCTGACACCGGAGCTCACCTTGATCATCAGTATTGCGGTGCTTTTCTGTGTACTTTCCGCAGTCTACAGTATCAGAGTGAAGTTTAGGCTGAAGCCAATAAGACCTATTATTGCAGCTCTTTGCTGTGTGCTGATGTTTACTTCCTGCGGCTACATACAGACCGATAAGGCTATAAGTGACTTTAACCTCTACCCCTACCTGTTCACCCCTACCCATCTTTATAAGACGAACGGATTCGCCGCAAGTTTTCTAATGAATCTCCGCTATGCCAAGGGAGAGAAGCCGGACGGTTATGCCCCAAGCGAGCTTAACAGCATCGCCGCACAGTATGCCTCAGACTCCGCCGCAGACGTGACCTCAAAGCCCAACGTCATCGTTATCATGAACGAGTCTTTCGCAGACATGAAAGACCTTGTGAGTTTCTCCACCAATGCTCAGTATCTGCCCTTCATCAATTCTCTCGAGGAGAATACTGTAAAGGGGAAGGTACACGTTTCCGTGAAAGGCGGAAACACCCCCAACTCCGAGTTTGAGTTTTTAACCGGCCTTACCATGGGCTATCTCCCCTCGGGAAGCATTCCCTATCAGCAGTATATCAAGACTGAAAAGACCACCCTGGTGGAGCAGTTTAAGGACCTTGGTTACAGCACGGTCGCCATGCATCCTTACGGAGCTTCCGGCTGGGATAGAGACGAGATATATAAGCTTTTCGGCTTTGACGAGATGTACTTCAAGGATTCCGCCCACCCCGATTTTGCAGGGAAGGATACCCTCAGAAAATATATTTCCGACAGCGGATTATACAGTAAGATCTACGACGTATACGAAGCAAAAGACGAAAACGAGCCTCTTTTCGTATTCGCGGTAACTATGCAGAATCACAGCGGATACAGCGATAAGAACACGGGATTTACTCCCTATATTAACGTCCGCGGACTTGAGAAGAATTACTCGGTCAGCACCTATATGTCCCTTGTCAGAGAGTCAGACAAAGCTTTCGAGGAGCTTGTGGAGTATTTTTCTCAGGTTGAGGAAGATACGGTGATTCTCATGTTCGGCGATCATCAGCCCAACGATTCCATAGCAACTCCTTTGATGAATAAAGCGGGCGTAAAATACGACGATAACGACCTTGAGACTTCGGAAAACCGTTACGTGACCCCCTACGTGCTGTGGGCAAACTACGACATCGATGAAAAGGAAGTGGGGGACATCAGTCTCAACTACCTTTCCACAGTTCTTATGGAAACAGCCAATCTTCCCATGACCGCCTCCCAGAAGATGCTGTCGGGACTTATGGAAAAGTACCCTATAATCACGGGCCGCTGTATCATCGACGTAAACGGCACTACATATCCCGTGATTGATTACACCTTTTCAAAGGATCTTGTGGAATATGCTAAGATTCAGTACAGTTATATGTTCGACGAAAAGAACCTGCCGAAGGGATATTACACGTTAGCAGAATAAAAACAAGACCCCAAGTATTACTTGAGGTCTTAATTTTTTAGTCAGCTTCCTTTAAAACAAGGGTAGGTTCTGCCTCGCCGCGGACACATTCGTCGGTGATGATAACCTTACAAACGTCCTCACGAGAGGGAAGAGTAAACATAAGATTTGTGAGAGTCTCTTCAAGAATGGAGCGAAGTCCGCGGGCACCGGTGTTTCTTTCGATCGCACGTCCGGCAATCTCCTTCAGCGCACCGTCGGTGAATTCAAGCTCGATATCGTCCATGGAGAACAGCTTGCGGTACTGCTTCTCGAGAGAATTCTTAGGCTCACGCATGATTCTCACCAGTGCGTCAGCGTCAAGATTCTCAAGTCCTACGATAACGGGAAGTCGGCCCACAAGCTCGGGGATAAGACCGAATTTTACAATGTCGTGGGCGGTAACTTCCTTGAAAATACCGTCTTTCAGCTTGTCAGCCCTCTGCTTAACGTCTCCGCCGAAGCCGATGGTGGACTGACCCTTGCGCTTGCCGATGATCTGGTCGAGAGTGTCAAAGGCCCCGCCGCAGATGAAGAGGATGTTTTCCGTGTTGATCTGTATGAAATCCTGATTGGGGTGCTTTCTGCCGCCCTGGGGAGGAACGTTAGCTACGGTTCCTTCAAGGATCTTCAAAAGTGCCTGCTGAACGCCTTCGCCGGAAACGTCACGGGTGATGGAGCGGTTTTCGCTTCTGCGGGAGATCTTGTCGATCTCGTCGATGTAGATGATTCCGCGTTCAGCCTCTTCGATGTCGTAGTCAGCCGCTTGGATAAGGCGGAGAAGGATGTTTTCTACGTCCTCACCAACGTAGCCTGCCTCGGTAAGAGTTGTAGCGTCTGCGATAGCAAAGGGAACGTGGAGCGTCTTTGCAAGAGTCTGGGCAAGGAAGGTTTTTCCTACACCGGTGGGACCGATGAGAAGTACGTTGCTTTTCTGAAGCTCAACGTCATCCTCGTCCTTCTTGCTGTCTACGTGACGAAGTCTCTTGTAATGGTTGTACACGGCAACGGAGAGAGCGATTTTTGCACTGTCCTGACCGATAACGTACTCGTCGAGAGTCGCCTTGATCTCACGGGGAGTAAGAAGCTTTTCTTCGGTTATTTCACCGTCGTCTGAGTCGTGTCTGTGACTGTGTGTATGCTCGTAGATAAGCTCACTGCAGGTGTCGATGCAGTTGTCGCAGATATATGCTCCCGTAGGGGAGGGTATGAGAAACATAACCTGATGCTCGGTTCTTCCGCAGAAGGAACAGCACCTTGTTTCGTTGTTTCCGCTGGTATTAGACATGGCTTATAACCTCCTATGGTTAGTCATGTTAAGTATAAGCGGGGTGTCGAAAACGGCACCCCTGGGCTTTATGCGTGGCGTTCGATTACGCGGTCGATAAGACCGTACTCAGCAGCCTCTGAAGCGCGCATAAAGTTATCGCGCTCGGTGTCACGCTCGATCTCCTCAAGGGGACGACCGGTATTCTCAGCCAGAATACGGTTGAGGTTTTCTCTTGTGCGGAGAATGTGCTCAGCGTGGATCTTGATGTCAGAAGCCTGACCCTGTGCGCCGCCGAGAGGCTGGTGGATCATGATCTCGCTGTTGGGGAGAGCATATCTTTTGCCTTTCGCGCCGGAGGAGAGAAGGAAAGCACCCATGCTTGCCGCCATGCCGATGCAAGTGGTAGAAACGTCACATTTCACGAAGTTCATGGTGTCGTAGATCGCCATACCTGCGGAAACGGAGCCTCCGGGGCTGTTGATGTAAAGGTTAATATCCTTGTCAGGGTCCTGAGCCTCAAGATAAAGGAGCTGAGCCACTACGAGAGAAGCGGTAGCGTCGTTGACCTCGTCGGATAAGATGATGATTCTATCGTTAAGAAGACGGGAGAAGATGTCGTAAGAACGCTCACCTCTGTTAGTCTGCTCAACTACAACAGGAACAAGTGCCATATCAAATTTCCACCTTTCATATAAATATGTGTTGATTTTTAAGAATATTTTTACAAAAATGTAATATTTAGGGGTATTTCAGATAGTGCCGCTGACTAAAAGACAGCGGCACTTTAACTGACTTATTAAAACTTGAACTCTTACTCAGCGTCAGCAGGAGCCTCTGCAGGAGCTTCTTCAGCGGGAGCAGCCTCAACAGGAGCCTCTTCTACCTTGGGAGCAGTCTTCTTCTTTGCGGGAGCACGCTTCTTAGCGGGCTTCTTAACAACAGCGCTCTCCTTAACGAGATCAACAGCCTTCTTAACCTTAAGGTCTTCTGCAACAGCCTCAGCAGCAACAGCAGCCTTAACCTTGTCAGCTTCCATACCGTAAGCCTCTGCAAGACGACCGTACTCAGCCTCAACTTCTTCTTCGGAGATCTCGATGTTCTCAAGCTCAGCGATCTTCTCAAGAGCAAGTCTTGTCTTTACCTGACGCTCAGCATCGGGACGCATCTGACGTCTAATGGTGTCCAGGTCAAGACCGGTGTACTTGAAGTATGTTGCAAGGTCAAGACCCTGCATACGGAGTCTGTTGTCGTAGTCACGAACGAAGTTCTCAGTTTCGTTCTCATACATAGCCTCGGGGATCTCAGCCTCGAGCTTTTCGCCGAGAGCAGCGATGAGCTGTTCCTCTACGTCAGCATCAGCAGCCTTGTTGTTCTTCTCCTCAAGTTTAGCCTTGATGTCAGCCTTATATTCATCGAGAGTGTCGAATTCGGAAACGTCGCGAGCAAACTCGTCGTCAAGCTCGGGAAGCTCGTTGAACTTGATAGCGTTGAGGTGGCACTTGAAGGTAGCCTCCTTGCCTGCAAGCTCTTCAGCATGGTATTCGGTGGGGAAGGTTACAACAACGTCGAAGTCGTCGCCGATGTTACGGTCAACGAGCTGATCCTCGAAACCGGGGATAAACTGACCGGAACCCAGCTTAAGGTCGTGACCCTCAGCCTTACCGCCGTCGAATGCTACGCCGTCAACAAAACCTTCGTAGTCGAAGTTTACAACGTCTTCCATCTTGGAAGCGCGATCGGTGATCTCGATCATTCTGGAGTTACGGTTCTGAACTCTGCCGAGCTCATCCTCGATGTCCTTGTCGGTTACTTCAGCAACCTTGCGGGTAACGGTGATACCCTTGTAGTCCTTGATCTCAACGTCGGGCTTAACGAAGAATTTTGCGGTAAGAACAACGCCGTTTTCGTCGATTGTCTCGATGTCGAACTCAGGTCTGCTTACGATTGTCTTGTCGAAGTCCTTGATGGCGTCCTCATAAGCCTCGGGAAGAAGCTCGTTGATAGCATCCTCATAGAATACTTCCTTGCCGTACATCTTTTCTACGATAGCACGGGGAGCCTTACCCTTTCTGAAGCCGGGGATGGAAATGTTGCGAGAAGCCTTCTTGTAAGCCTTGGTGATAGCCGCCTCGAAAACCTCGCGGGAAGCGTCGAATGTAACGCAATACTGGTTAGCAGAGATCTGCTCTGTCTTTTTCATACTCATAGTCTTTATGTCCTCCGATAATTTTAACAAAAATTATACTCTATTCATTTTATATTTTTTTTGCACCTTTGTCAATGCAAAAAGTGAAAAACAATTAAATAAAATTAGGCTTTCTAATGGTCAAAATAACAAATTACATAAAAATTTACTATTTTGCCGTAAGACGCGGGATGAAATTCAGATAATCCGCGGAAATTATGGTGTGTTTGATTCCATATAGTTCCGTGACTGCAGGCACTCCGTAGTTCCCGTGAATGTGTCCGTAGAAACATTCCTTCACTCCGTATTCCTTGAGCAGATCGAGCATCTCTTCACACACAAAGTCGCCGAATATTACGGGAAAGTGTAAGTAAACGAGAATGGGGAAGTCCTCTGCTTCTCCCACCTGCAGAACTTTTGCCGCCTCAAGACTGGTTTTCAGGCGGGAAGCCTCTCTTGCTGCAACGAGAGCCCAGTCCGCTTCCTTGGCGCTTTGAAGCCGCTCTTCGATAAACCAGCCGCGAGCACCGCAGATTATGTGACCGTCCACGGCGTAGGCGTTATTGAAGAGAAAGTCAATGCTGTCTATCCCCTCGCTTGACAGAAAGGAACGCATTTTCGTGAGAGTCTGCCACCAGTAGTCGTGGTTTCCCTTGCCGATGAGCTTCTTGCCGGGGAGAGAGTCAATGAATCTGAGATCTGTCAACGCCTCGTCAAGACGCATCGCCCAAGAGATGTCTCCGGGTACCACCACCGTGTCCTTATCGGTGACTACAGCCCGCCACATTTTTTCAAGCTTTTCCATGTACCCCTGCCACCTATGACCGAAAACATCCATTGGCTTAGGTGTAGCAAGGGACAAATGAAGGTCGGATATGGAGTATATCGCCATATTAGCCTCCGAAAATTAAATTAGACTTCTTATTTTTCAAGAGCCGCTACAGGCATCTCACAAGCATCAATGGTGCGTGTGAATCTTACGGGGAGAGTGAGAGTTCTGCGAAGAGGATCGGGGATCTCTGTGCCTGTCGCCTCAGAAAGCGCGTTCAGAATGTCGGCAGGCTCCTCGGAGTCACACTTCTTGCCGATAGCCTCAGCTACGTCAGCGGCAAACTTGTAGGGGCTTGCGGTAGACGCCAGAATAGTGGGCTTATCATCTCCTGTTTCAGCGATGTACTTCCGTGCGCATCCGATACCTACAGCGGTATGAGTGTCAGCGAGGTAGCCGAAACGCTCGAATGTGTCGCGAATGACCTCAGCGGTTTCTTCCTCGTTAAGGTAATAACCCTTGATAGCGTCAGAGATTTTTGCGTGGATATATCCGGGAACGGTGTACTTGCCGTTAACCTTCAGCTCGTTCATAAGCTCGCTTGTGAGAGCAGGACCTGCGATAACGTAGAGAAGTCTCTCAAGGTTGCTGGAGATGAGAATATCCATAGAGGGGGAGATAGTCTTGAAGAACTCGCGGGTTCTGTCGTATGTACCGGTTCTGAGGAAGTCGGTGAGTACGCAGTTGGAGTTGGATGCACAGATAAACTTTGCAATGGGAAGTCCCATCATGCGTGCGATGTAAGCGGCAAAAATGTTGCCGAAGTTACCTGTGGGAACGCAAACGTTTACTTCTTCTCCGTCAGCGATAGTTCCGTTTTCGATAAGGTCGCAGTAAGCGGAAATGTAGTACACGATCTGAGGAGCAAGACGACCCCAGTTGATGGAGTTGGCGCTGGAGAAGAACATACCGTCTTCAAGGGCGCGAGCGGCAAGCTCCTTGTCGGAGAAGATAGCCTTAACGCCGTTCTGAGCGTCGTCAAAGTTACCCTTTACAGCGAAAACCTTAACGTTGTCACCCTCCTGAGTTGCCATCTGCATCTTCTGCATGCGGCTTACACCGTCAACGGGGTAGAATACGGAAATATCTACGCGGGGAACGTCGCGGTAGCCTTCGAGAGCAGCCTTTCCGGTGTCGCCGGAGGTTGCAACGAGGATGCGTGCCTTTTTATCCTCGCCTGTCATGGTAAGAGCACGGGAGAGAAGACGGGGCATGATCTGAAGCGCCATATCCTTGAATGCACAGGTGGGACCGTGCCAGAGCTCAAGAGACTTTATGGTGTCGTCGATCCTCTTGACGGGTGCCGCACCGCCCTTGAACTTTTCCTCGGAATAAGCCGCTATGCAGTCCTCTAGGAGAGCATCCTTGTCGTAGTCGGTGAGGAACATGGAGAGAACGTATGCCGCACGGTCAGCGTAGGGAAGGCGTCTCAGGTTTGCAATATCCTCACTTGAGATGCGGGGGATCATTGTGGGCATGTAAAGACCGCCATCGGGAGCGAGACCGCGCTTGATAGCCTCAGCGGCGGAAACCTGCAGGGGGGAGGCTGAAATGTCTCTTGTACTGCGATAATTCATTGTAAAATCCTTTCTTTTGCCGCATCAACTTTCAAAAACTGAAATAGCCACGTGATACGGCACACCAAAACGTAGTTTTGATGCTTTCTTCCTCATTAAAATTATGTAAATATAGTTTTTCTATAGGGTTTGCGTTTGATAAATTAAAGATTGATTGTAAAAAAGTTATATACGTTGGAGAAGAATATCTTTTCCAGTGCTTCTTCCGAAAATCCGTCTTCTGCCATAAGGGAATAAAGTCTTTCGATGCAGGACACGTCACTTCCGTCTTCGCAGAATATGCCCATGCCGTCAAAGTCACAGCCCAGTGCCACACGGTCAACTCCTGCAATACTTACGTAATGCTTGATGTGGCGTATCGCATCACCGAGTGTTGCTTTGCCGCCCGTCAGATGTGGGGGATAAAGATTCACACCTACGATGCCGCCTGAGTTTGATACCTCACGCAGAAGTCTGTCGCTTAGGTTTCTCGAATGAGGATTCAGTGTTGCCGAGCAAGAATGGCTTGCGATAACGGGACGCCCGTGGAGATTTGCGATCTCCAAAAGCTCTTCGGCGGACTTTTCAGATGCGTGGGAGACGTCCGTTATGATGCCGAGTTCTCCGCAAAGTTCTGCCACATCACGACCGAACTTTGTGAGTCCTGCCGTAGACTGATGTGAGCCGCCGATGCAGGTCTCGCCACCCCAAAGGGGAGTCAAAACTCTCACGCCTGCTTCGTAAAGTCTTTCAAGCCGTGAGAGGGAACCCGAGAGCACCCGTCCGTCTTCAAGAGTCAGAATGAAAGTGGGCTTTCCTGCGTCAACACTTGACTTTAGCTCGCCGGCACTCTTTACCACCGACGCACCGACCTTGGTGCACTCATTTAAAAAGTTGTCTCTCACACGGAAGAATTTTTCATATCCTTCGTCGTCGCCGATGTCTTCATTCGGGCAGTACGCCGCAAGCTGAAGATACTTTTTGCAGAACGTCAGATTATCAAGGGTCACGTTCAGACTTCCCGACGCGAGACTTTCGCCTCTGTCGAACATCTCAAGGGGAGTGTCGCAGTGAAGATCGGCGTAATTCATAACTAATTCCTCTTTTTACGGCTTTCCTCAGCCGTGAACTGCGTTTGGGAAATGCTTAATGTCGAGAACCTTAAAGCTTTCGCTTTTCGGGTCGGCGTAGACTTCGATAATATCTATTCTCGGTTGAAGTTCGGCTGTTTTCGCCTTGTTTTCGTAGAGATAACGTCTTGCGGAAGACCACATATTCTTACGTTTTGCGGCGTTGACCGCAGTTGCGGGCCTTCCGAAGGGAGAGGTGACGTCGGGGATCTGAGTTCGTGTCTTCACTTCCACGAAAAGAAGAAATTCTCCGTTTTCCGCAAGGATGTCGATCTCACACCTGCCAACGTAAACGTTCATTCCAACGATATTATATCCCTTTGACTTCAAATACTCTGCCGCGGCAGACTCACCGAGCTTGCCAAAACTTCTCAGGTTCATTTTTCTTCGCCCTGAATAAGTTTTTTTGCTTCCGCAGCAAGCTTAACTGCGTCTCTCTCAAGGAAACTGAGGAAAGAACGGCGGTGACAGGGAGAAGGACCGTGCATATACACCGCAAGCTTGTGGGATTTGGTGGGATAACCCTTGTGTCCGGCAAGACCGTATTCGGGATAGACGCTGTCAAGCTCCACCATCATTCGGTCTCTCGTCACTTTAGCGAGAATTGACGCCGCCGCGATGGAGGGAGACTTTGCGTCACCGCCTACAACAGCGACGGCGGGATGGGTAAAACCTCTCGTCTGGTTGCCGTCTACAAGGAGCAGATCGGGATCAACTCCCGTAGCCTCAAGAGCACGACGCATAGCCAGAAGGGAAGCCTCAAGGATGTTGATTTCATCTATTTCCTCGGGAGTAGCGATTCCGATTCCCCAAGCGACGGCATTTTCCACGATCACGTCGTAGAGAGCCTCACGCTTCTTTTCGGAAAGCTTTTTTGAGTCGTTAAGGGACTCGATCACGATGCCGTCGGGGAGGATACAAGCGCCTGCCACAACGGGTCCTGCAAGAGGTCCTCTGCCTGCCTCGTCAAGACCGCAGATTACCTTGACGTTTTCGTTTTTATAGCCTTTGTCAAAATCGAAATCCATTATAACACCGCATCCTTTGCACTCTCTAAGGTGATCCTTCCGATCTTTGAGCTTCTGAACTCATCAAGGACGATAGCCGCGGCTCGTTCAGTATCAAGCTCACCGCCTGAGATAAGGAATCCGCGTTTTCTTGCAACAGCTGCAAGAAGCTCGTGAGGCTTTAAGCCCTCAAGTTTTGCGGGGTCAAGCTTGTATCTTGCACAGAATTTGTCGGGAGCACAGGTGAGCAGTCTTTCGCAAAGCTTTCCTGCCAGTTCCTCACAGTCGAGGATAGCGTCCTTAATGGCACCGGTAAAGGCAAGGTTTTCGCCGATCTTTTCGTCCTCAAACTTAGGCCAGAGAATACCCGGCATATCAAGAAGCTCGATTCCGATGTTGGTGGTGACCCATTGTTTTGTCATAGTAACGCCGGGACGGTCCTCAACGCGTGCTTTCTTTGAGCCGCTGAGCTTGTTAACAAGGGAGGACTTCCCAACGTTGGGGATACCCACGATCATCGCGCGGATCTTACGTCCGCTCATTCCCTTAGCCTCGTAACGCTCAAGCTTTTCAGCAAGTATCTCACGGCAGGCGGGAGCGATCATCTTGAGTCCGTCTCCCGTTACGCAGTCGATGGCGAGAGCGTGACGACCGGCAGTCTTGTACGCGTCGATCCAACGTTTCGTCATATTGTTGTCCGCAAGAGTTGACTTATTGAAAAGAGTAAGCACGGGGCGAAGCTCGCACAGAGTGGCGATCTCGGGGTTCTTTGAACTCTGAGGGATTCTTGCATCCACAAGCTCGATAACTATATCAACAAGTTTGATGTTTTCCGATATGAGGCGGCGGGTCTTCGCCATATGCCCCGGAAACCATTGTATGTTTTGAGATGGCATAATTTTCTCCGTTCACACGGACATTTGCAATCCGTTATCTGAATTTTCAGTCGTTATAGGGGTTCTTGAATACTTTGAAGGACTTTATCGGGAAGACTCTTGCGTAGACCTTTCCGATAACGCATCGCTCGTCGATCTGACCGATCTCGGAAAGCCTGCTGTCAGCGGAATTGTTTCTGTTGTCTCCCATTACGAAGATGTGACCTTCCTCCACAGTGATTGGATACTCAAGGTCGGAGGTGTGGATCGCTCCGAAGGAGATTTTGGCGTAGTCGCTCTCGTCAACCACCTCACCGTCAACGGTAAGGGTCCATGTATTGAAGTCGATGTCCACCGTCTGGCCTTCCGTAGCGATGACACGCTTTACGATAGGCTCGGAATATCTGCCTGCGGTCATGTCCTGAATCACCACGATGTCACCGGGAGTCGCCTCATAGAAGAGGTCGGACACCAGCAGGTATTCTCCCGTGTGGAGGGTGTTCTCCATGGAGGGGCCGTCAACGATGTTAAGTCTGAACACGAAGGAGAAGCAGAGAAGTATCGTGATAGTGACCATCACCATGGTTTCAAGGAAGTCGTATATAAATCTGACGGGCTTTGACACCTTAGGAGCTTCGGGCTCATCCGCTACAAGCCACATATCCGAGTCAAAGTTAACGTCGGATTTGATCACGTCCTCGTCGGGAATGTCGGAGTAATCAGGGACGTCTTCTTCGGGGACGTCTACCTTGATCTCCTCAGCAATATTTTCAAGGGACGAATAATTATTGTTTTCGTTATCTGACATTTGTTCTACCGTTCTGCCGTAATTACGGCGTATATTGTTATAAGTGGTTTACTTTTTGTCTATCAGGACGGAGAGAAGAGTTGAGCCGTCGTCGATCTTTGTCTCACAAGCTTCGCAGTTTTCCTCGGTAAAGGTGTCAACGCCTTTTTGGGGGTTCTTAGGGTCGTAGATGAAGAAGGGAACGTGCTCGGGGGAGTGAGTACGAATGTCGAGGAGAATGAGATGATCGGGAAGGACCATGATCTTGAAGTCGTCTCCCGAAGACTCAAGATACTCAAGGACGGGCTTCAGAATGAGGCTGTCGATCTTCTCGATGGCCAGGTGCTTCACGTCATATTCACCTCTGTGACCGCACTCGTCGGGAGCCTCTACGTGAACGTAGACGAACTGCTTTCCGCGGCGGAAAGCGTCAATTGCAGCCTCAGCCTTGCCTGTGTAGTTGGTATGATAATTACCCGTTGCGCCTTCAACATTGGGTACGTCCATTTCCGCACAGAGTCCGATACCCTTGATAAGGTCTACTGCAGATACAACGGCGGCATCAAGTCCCCACTTGTCCTTGAAGGAGGGGAGAGAGGGATTCTGACCGGGACTCCAGAGCCAGGGAGAGTTAGCGGGACGCTTTCCCTCAGCACGACGGCGAAGGTTCACGGGGTGATCCTTCAGTACGTCGTATCCGCGGCGCTTAAATTCAAGGAATTCTTTGCCACCATTGTCGACTTTAGGCAGATAATCACCGATGCGTCTGCCGATGATGTCGTGAGGACGGGCAAAATCGTAGGTGGAGCTTGCATTCTCCCAGATAAGACAGTGACGATAGCTGATGCCTGTGTAAAGATGACGCTTTTCAAGGGGAAGAGCCTCGTTGAGTGCGATGCAAAGCTCGTTTGCTTCTTCCGTTGAGATCTCATCGGCGCTGTGGTCGATCATGATACGGTCTTCGTAGTTCTCCTCGTCCTCGGACACTGTTACGAGGTTGCAACGAATAGCGGTATCATTGTCTCCAAGCTTGATACCGAGGCTTACTGCCTCAAGAGGGGAGCGACCCTTTGAGTAGACCTTCGGGTCATAGGACATAATTGCAAGGTTAGCCGTATCGCTTTCGGGAACCATACCGGCAGGTACGTTGAGGACTGTGCCGCAAAGAGATTTTGCTGCAAGGGCGTCCATTGTAGGCTTGTCAGCTATCTGCATAGGTGTTTTGCCTCTAAGCTTTTCAGAGGGACGGTCAGCCATTCCGTCGGGAATAAGCACGAGATATTTCATAAGCGATGCTCCTTTCTGAGCACGGTAATTGTATAGTCAAAGGCGTAGGAATCCGCCAAAGTATATAATTAGACATTATACATATCATTATATCATATATTGCCTACGATAACAATGATTTTTTTGCGAAATTCGGCTTGAATTACCACCAAATAAATGACATGGAGAGGCGCTTTTTATTAGTCATTTTGTATTTTTTGTTGCTTTGCCGTTTTTTGCCGTTCCTTGTTTGAAACGCAGCACTTTCCGCAATATGGGAGTCTTGACAAAAGCTGTCCTGTGATGTAGAATGAAATAAGAGTTAAAATTTTAGTTTCTGCTTTGCCGCTTTTGGTTATTGCGGAGCGGAAACGGTTCGGAGTGAGTTATGACAACGGAACAGAGAATAAAGAATCTGACCTCTCCCGAAGGGAAAATTGACGTAGTGCTTGACACGGACGCTTACAATGAGATAGACGATCAGTTTGCAATATCATACATGCTGAAATCTGAGGAGAAATTCAACGTAAAGGGAATATGCGCTGCCCCTTTTTTGAATGAGAAGTCAGAGTCATATGCAGACGGCATGAACAAAAGTTATGACGAAATAATCAAGCTGTTAGAGCTTATGGGCAGAGAGGATCTGAGGCGTGAGGTGTACCACGGAAGCAAAAAAACTCTTCCTGACGAGAATACCCCCGTGGAATCTAATGCGGCAGACTTTATGGCGTACCTTGCAGACGATTATACGCCGGAAAACCCCTTGTACATAGTAGCCATCGGTGCCATAACCAACGTTGCTTCGGCGATATTAAAAAATCCCCGTATGATCGAAAGATGCGTAGTAGTCTGGCTGGGCGGAAACGGCAGACACATGCCTCTCGGATCTTATGAATTCAACATGATACAGGATATACCCGCCGCCGGAGTGGTTTTCGGCTGTGGGATTCCCTTGGTACAGCTTCCCTGCGGTGGAGTTGTAGACCATTTCACCACTACGAGATACGAGCTTGAGCATTGGCTTCGCGGAAAGAACCCCCTGTGCGACTACCTTGTTGACAACACTATAGCTTCTGCGGAATCCTATGCTGCGGGTAAGCCTTGGTCGAGAGTTATTTGGGACGTGACCGCCGTAGCGTGGCTGATGAACGGCACAGGTCGTTTTATGAAGGATGTTCTGGTTCATGCGCAGATCCCTCAGGCGGACAAGCACTACTCCTTTGACGAACGCCGTCATTTCATAAAATACGTTAATGAAATCCACAGAGATGCACTGATGGAGCATCTGTTTGAAGTTCTGTCAAGATGATTTTCAGTAAAAAACGAAGCAACATTTTACAAATTAACGTTGCTTCGCTTTTTTATTATTTGGAATGGTTGCGTTCGTTTTTTATTTCCCAGTGGATGAGGAAAGCCATAGCGGCACGGAGGATGATAATGAGGCCGAGAACGCCGAGCTCTGAAAAGTCTCTCACGATGACCGTGCGGAGAAGCTCACTTGCGATCTTGAACTGGAGTGCAAGGGCAATACCTTCTCCAAGCTTGAGTCTTATGTTTTCTACTTTTTTGATAGCGCCCCAGAGTCCCTTGAAAACGGTCCAGAGAAGGACGAGAACGCCGATACAGTCAACGATTATGATGCTGTAGCTGATAAAATGTTCGAAGATTGTCTGAATTTGATTTAGCATATTAACTCCCGATGGTTAAAGTTTTGTATGTCAAAGCTCTACGCGGTTGAAAATTTCTCCGCGCTCAAAGGCACGGATGTTTTCGGCAACCACGTCGATGAGTCTTGTTCTGGCTTCAATTGAACCCCAGGCTACGTGAGGAGTAATGGCGCAGTTTTCAGCGGCGAGATAGGGATGGCAGGGTGTCATGGGCTCCGTGTCGAGAACGTCGATTCCGGCTCCTCTGATCTGACCTCGGTTGAGGGCGTCACGGAGAGGCTCTTCTTCTACAACACCGCCGCGGGAGGTGTTGATAAGCACCGCGGAGGGCTTCATAAGAGCCAGGGTCTCACGGTTTACAAGACCTCTTGTTTCCTCTGTGAGAGGGCAGTGGAGGGTCAGATAATCGCTTCTTCTGAAAAGTTCTTCCTTGTTAACCCGTTCGACACCGTCCATGGTGATCTGACGGCGAGACACGGCGATGATCTTCATTCCGAAGGCAAGTCCGATCCTTGCAACAGCACTTCCGATATTACCGAGGGAGTATATTCCGAGGGTCTTACCCGCAAGCTCGGTAATGGGGTAGGAGAGATAGGAAAATGTCTTTGAGGAAGCCCAGTCGCCTCTTGCGGTGGATGCGGTGTATTTGTCAATGCTCGTAGCAAAGCGAAGGATGAAAGCGAAAACCAGCTGTGCTACGGATTCCGTGGAATAACCGGGAACATTACACACAGCAATGCCTCTTTCCTTTGCGGCTTTGATGTCGATGTTATTGAATCCCGTAGCAAACAGACCGATGTATTTAAGACAGGGGCATGCATCCATAATTTCGGAGGTGATCTTGGCCTTGTTGCAGATCACAGCCTCGGAGTCTCCGATAGCGGCGGGAATACCTTCGGGGGCAACGGTATCGAAGTATTTAACTTCACCAAGCTCCTCAAGAACAGAAAGGGAAACATCACCGTTGGTTACGGTACACTTATCAAGAACAGTTATTTTCATTTGCAAAGATCCTCTCGGATATAGTTTTAGATCATCTAACAAATTATATCATAAATAAGTGCTTTTTTCAATAACTTTTGTTTCTACGGGGACAACAAAAAAAGGCTCAATGTCAATAGTTGGGGTAGAGAAAAAACTGAGAGAATAAAGAAAAGTGACTAGGAAATGAGAAAAAGATGCGTGAAGGCGAAGCCGAGCGCGTCTTTTTCTCATTTCGGGCGCGGTCAGCCTAGTGAACAAAAG
>JAZULS010000124.1:0-4791 GCA_045603205.1 Eubacteriales bacterium
TCTGTATATTGGGCAATTCCGTTCGGACAGGACGAAGTGAATACCATGCTGAACCAAGCCAAGGAGGTTCTGTCTTGGTACGATAATATGTGTAATCCTGTGCCGACATGGTATTCTCTAAATGTACAATGTTTGTGATTGATAGTTCTCCTGGATTTCGATGCAGTTTATATGATTTTTAAATGATATAATCTGTTTACAAATTGTAGATTTTGTAGATGGTAAAAGCAAACTCCCAGAAAAGCCTGTATGTATCACTCTTGATGACGGTTATTACAGCAATTTCAAGACGGTTCTGCCTATTGCGAACGAGCTTAAAGTACCGATAACAGTGTTTATGAACGGTAAAACAGTACGAAAACCGAATGAATCCCTATCGATAAATCCCAATATTGTTTCTAAAATGAATGTGGATGAACTAAAAGCTTTAGAGACCTCTCCTTATGCTACCGTGCAGTCTCATTCGTACGGACTACACAGCTTTAATACTTCCTACAGTGCTGAAAAACGGAATAACGTGCTCCCTCTTGAAAACGAAAGCAAAAGCGACTATAAAAATGTTTTTAACAAGGATTGTTCAGCATCAGAGAAGTTTTTGGAAAGCGTGGGAGTAACAAAACATCTTGCGTTTGCCTATCCCAGCGGTTTGTTTCACGAATGGACAGAGGAAGTTCTCCGCGAACGAGGCTACCGTGTCAGCTTGACCACCGACTACAGTCACCGGAATTTAGTGATTCGCGGTAAACCGGATACACTTCTTCTCCTTGGAAGAATGAACGTTAATGACACAACAACCGAGGAACAGCTGTTAAAATATCTTGAGCGGGAATGAGACTTCTTGTTTAAAGTGTGCTATAATTGTGGTTAATTTGACAAACTCTTGGATTTATTATATAATTTAGGTAGGAAGCATACTTTTTTCTTGATTCTACTTTGGTTGGAGGTGTCAACATGATAATTGATGCTTTGTCTATAGGAGACATTTGTGCGTTTTATGATGACGAAGGGGAAGAGTATTGCGTCGGATTTTTCTTAGGTTCCGACGAAGAATTCTCCATGTTTCAGCTTATCACGCCTCGTGGGTTTGACGATGGTTTATATATTACATTAACGGACAGCATCTACCGTGTTGACGTTGATACTGATTACGTAAAGAAGATAAACAAGCTTTTCTGGCTACATAAACAGGAAATGATCGTTTACCAGCATAATGGAGGTAATCTGCTTGAGTTCATTTTGGACCATTCAGAGCAAAACGATTTTGCTGTCACTTGTGTGCTTGGCGACGATTCTGAAATTGTAGGATTTATAGATGCTCGTTTTGAATTCGGAATACGTATAAATTGCTTTGATGAATTCGGCAAGTATGCCGGTCAAACTTATGTTTCCAAGGACGCAGTTGTAAAAGTAGGCACTAATTCAGTCGCGATGAAGAATATTAAGCTTCTTAGGGATAATTGAGTTTTTTTAACTCGCTAAGAAGGACTAAAAATGAAAAAAAGAGTGTTTATAACTTCAATTATAGTTTTGATATTGGTAGTTATAGTATCTTTGCCGATTTGGTTCCATGTAGTTGACGTTGTTAAGATCAAAATCAAAGATGTATGGAGACACGTATGACGACAGTAGGATGTGAACAGGGTGGCTTTTTGTCAACGAATCTGATAATATCAAATATGTGTTATTTGCATCATTTGTATACACAAACGATTATAGTTTGTCTTCAGCTGCTCTACGCGACGCGGAAGAATACCCCCCTTTTGCACCAGTTATACAACTAAATAGGATATCGACTATCTCGAAATATACTTTCAAGGAGGCGCGACGGTTATGAAAAACAAGCTTATAGTTTCGCAATGGATAGCTGTTTTGCTGTTATGTTTAAATGAGGTTTTCAAAGGAGCGGTTATTACATATATTGATGTGAATCTTCCTCTAGGGGCAGGGTTGGTATATACTTTCCTTCTCTATGCCTTTTATCTCGCCTTTTTTACTGTCACTGCGGTGAATTTGTGTCGCTTAATTTCCCGTTTCTCCATTTTAAGACTCGTTTCCATTGTAGTCGCAGTTCTGTCTCTGTTGATACTGTTAATTCCTTTTACTACTGCTTATGCAAAGTTTAACGTAAACAGCTTTGAGGACGAGCGACAAAAAATAATTGATCGGTTTAACGAGAATTATGAGAATTTTACTCAGATAGATGAACATGAATATCAAGTTTCGTCGCTGAGCGTATCGTACACGTCAACTTTCTTCGTTGATGAGGGTAAATTTATGTTTTACCTTTACACCGGTGCAGCAGGGTCCGCGGTTGTAGTATACGTCCCGGAAGAAGAAGTGCTCAGTGATAATGATTTCACTTACGGAGCCTCACTTGAGGAGGATAACGGATTTATCCGTATCGAAAAAATATCGGACAATTACTATTATGCCGTGATCCCGAGATATTGATAATTTAGGATTCACCATTCCCTGCCGACGACACTGGTGGGGGATTCCTTTTTATCCCAACCTTTCGATCGTTATTGACAAATGCCGACTTTTCTGCTATATTATATGTTATGTAGTACATTTTCTCGGAGCTTATATGATCAAAAATTCTAACTTCCATGCCAAGCGGCTTCTCAACTTTATTATTTCCTTCGTGCTGGCGGTGGTTTTGCTGACGTCTGCAGTTATCCCTGCCAACGCTGAGGTTATCTCTGGTGAAGGTAAGCTACCCTTTGAGGATATCAAAAGCGGTGAGTGGTACGAAGAAGGACTTACCTTCTGCTTTATCAACGGCATCATTTCGGGACAGGAAAATACCTATACCTTTGCTCCGAGCGGTGACGTGACCCGTGCTATGTTCGCCGTTATGCTGGCAAGAGCCGCAGATGCTGATACTTCCGGTTATAAAAAGCCCACGTTTTCCGACTGCAAGAAGGGATCTTGGTATTTAGGTGCCGTTGAATGGACCATTGATAACGGATATATGGTGGGTTCAGGATCTAAATTCAATCCCGATAAAGCGATAACCCGTGAGGAGTTGGCAAGCGTTATGATGCGCTATATGCTGGCTAACGGCCATTTCGTGACCGTTCCTACCGATATTCTTGACGGTTATTCAGACGTAAATAAAATTTCCTCTTGGGCACTCGACAGCGTGAAATATTCCGTGGCGGCAGGACTTATCTCCAGCACGTCCACTTCAAATAAGCTGGTTTCTCCTACAGCCACCCTTACAAGAGCACAGGCAGCAAGAATCTTTATGGTGCTGATGCAAAACTATATCTACGCAGACTGCGTGCATGATTTTGTGGATCCCTCCTGTACCGAAAAGGGATATTGCACTAAGTGCGGACTTTATAACACCTTGGCTCTCGGTCACAGATGTGAGGAACTCGCTTGTAACAAAGGTGGTACATGCACAGTCTGCCAAGAGTTTGTTGAGCCTGACCCGACCCTTCACGTATACGCTGATGCCACGTGCGACACTCCCGAGACCTGTACCGTTTGTTTCGGTACAAGAGGAGATGCTCTAGGTCACAGATACTCGAGTGGTGTTTGCAAACGATGCGGCGACTGTCCCTTTGATAACGTTATTAATGCTATGGCACCGGAAAAGGTTATTGTAGACAACCTTTTCTTCGACAACGGTCACAGCTATACGGTGAAGATAATTAATGATTCGGCAAATGCCAAAGTGATATTCCAGCTTGCACATGAGTTTCCCTCGGGGGACTCTGAGCTGCTCAGATTGAAACTGAATCGTACACTGACCACATGCAACTTCACCTACAGCTACACTTCAGTGGCTACGGGGAAGATGTTTACCTGCAGCGGCAAGTATGACCCTGCTGAATACTCCAAAAAATACAATTTGACACTTGCCAAATACACAGGGCTCGACTCCAACGCAACCATAGCGGTAAAGAACATCAAGACCTTGACGGAAGACCTGTTAAAGATGGCGGATGTGCTTCTCGATGACCTTTGCGGACACAGCGTAGCCGATCTTGGATACAAAAAATATTGAATCTTAATACGAAAAGAAGCCTTATGCCATAGTGACATAAGGCTTCTTTTTCGAGTGTTTGCTTTGACCAATCAGCTTTCCAGCTGTCGTCCGAGGAACCCTGCGGCAGTCTGAATAAGCTTGACTTCCACGTCTCTTGAAAGAATTTCTCCGTCTGCGCGCTTTACGGAAACTACCACGCCGGTGATGTCACCTTCCGTGATAATTGGCATGGCACAACTGACTATACCTGCACCGCTGTCGGTAAGGTACACTTCGTCATTTCCGGAAACGTATAGTGAGCGCTCCTCCATAATATCCTCGATCTCGGCGGAGAGCTTTTTGTCGGAAAAATCCTTCTTTGTAACTCCTGCACAGGCGATGACTGCGTCTCTGTCACAGATTGCAACGGACAGACCGCAAGTTTTGTAGAGGGTTTCGGCGTACTGTGAGGCAAACTCCGTCAGCTCTCCAATGGGGGAGTATTTTTTGAAGATTACCTCACCTTCGCGGTCTGTATATATTTCGAGCGGGTCGCCCTCGCGAATTCTCATAGTACGGCGGATCTCCTTGGGGATAACGACACGTCCGAGGTCATCTATACGGCGAACAATACCTGTTGCTTTCATATATTCATTTCTCCTTAATTACAAATTGTGTTGTTAGTATCTGTAAATGCTGGAGATTTATACTATGCGAATTTATTTTGTATTTATAAACTGAACCATATATGCTGCTTCACTTTGAAGGGGCTCTCTTTGCATTCCGGGCTACGTCCGGTTAAGCGGATGAGG
>JAZULS010000125.1:0-6336 GCA_045603205.1 Eubacteriales bacterium
TATCTCTTTTCGTCTATACTTCGGGGCAAATACTATATGATACTGACATCTGTACTTTGAATGTGCTAAACTTTTTATTTCGTTTTTCTCTGCTTTTTTTAACATGATTAATTCCTCCTTGGTTTTTTGTAATGCGGTCGCAAAACCATTTACATTATACCATGGAGGTTTTAATACTTTTACTTAAGTTTTTTATTGCCCCCAGTAAAACTGGGGGTTGTTTTCACGCCTTTTAAGGCACCAAACCAAAAAAACATCGGAGCAATCTCACTCCGATGTTTTTTATTATTCCTCACCAAAACCGTTGACAAATGTCTATACTTGTGGTACAATAAAACCGTAGACAAATGTATACGTTTTTGATAACAAAATGTCCGTGCTGCGGAATGATAAATATAAGTAAAGGAGATGACATCATGGCAAATTTGACACGTCAAACGGAAAAGCTTCCCGATGCGGAGCTTGAGATAATGCTCACTCTTTGGAAAGAGGGAAGAGCTATGACCGCGGGAGAGATCGCAAAATGCTCAGCGGAAGCCAGAGGGTGGAAGAGTGCCACAGTTCACGTGCTTCTTGATCGTCTGGCGGAAAAAGGGTTTGTAACCTGCGACAAAAGCTCCTTCAAGCACCTGTTTTCGCCTTTGATTTCGGAAGAGGACTACCGTCAAGGTGAGACCAAAACTCTCCTCAGCCGATTCTTCGACGGTTCGGCAAAGCAAATGATCGCATCCTTCATTGACGCTGACAGCCTCACCGATGATGATCTTGACGAACTGACGGCTATGATAAACGAAAGGAAGGCGAAGCTAAAATGACGAATATCCTTACAAGCTTTTTTGAACTGACCCTTGGAATGTCCGCCGTCATCGCACTTTTGGCACTGCTTCTTTTGCCGTTTGGTAAAAAGCTCAGAGCAAAAAGCAGATACCTGATCTGGACTCTGGTGATCATCCGCCTTGCTTTTCCCGTAGGCGTGCAGATCATGGCACCTCTCTTCACTCTGCCGGAAGTCCCAAACCTGGAAGTGACTATCCCCATGAGCCAGAGTGCCCCCACAGATGAGAATACAGATGCGGACGAAAATATCCCTCAGAATAATGTTGGGAACATCACACACAAAGATCCCGATGTGGATGGCGCGGTACCCCAGAATCCGGTGGTGCCCGACGGAGGTAACGACAGCGTAAACACCAAGCCCCAAGGCGGTGCTGTAAACGACAACGCCCCCTCAGTTGAAGTTGAAAAGCCGAGTCCAACGCTCCCTCATAACGAGCCTGCAACAACAGAGGGTATTAAGGTGGACATCAGGCTGGTTCTCACCGGAGTATGGCTCGCCGGAGCTGTTATATACGCCGCGGTAAACCTTATTTCATACGTGAGATACACTAAGTCTATACTGAGAACATCATGGCCTGCGGAAGAAGAAACAGAAGCTATCTACGATGGACTGTGCCGTCGAATGAAGATCAGAAGGAAGCCCCTTCTTCGCGTTTCGAGCACAACTGACAGCCCTGCCGCCTTCGGTTATTTTCGCAGATACATAGTTCTGCCGGAGATCCCCCTGTCGCTGAATTCTTTGGAGCTTACCCTGACCCACGAGCTGACCCACCTGCGCAGGGGAGATCTGACGGTGAAGCTGTTCTCCCTTGCGGCGAGAAGTTTCCATTGGTTCAACCCCCTTGTGCATTACGCGGCATACAAATGTGAAACGGAGTGCGAGCTTTCCTGCGACGAGATCGTTCTTGCCGACCGTGACGACGTCGTGCGTACCGAGTACAGCGAGACCTTGGTGAACATATTAAAATTCTGCCGTCGCAGAAAGGGAAGCCTCACCACCCACTTCAGTCCCAAAAAGAATGCGGTGAAGATGCGCCTCGGCAACATACTGTACGGTACGGGAAAGCGCCGCGGAATCTTGCTTGTGACCCTGTCCCTTGTGCTGTGCATCGTAGCGGGAACGGTCATAGGATGTAGCTTTGCATCAGGAGACCCTGCACCCGACACAGACGCCGAGACAACGGAAACAGAATCTGTGACAACCGAACCTGAGCCGACGGAGACAGAGACAGAGACTACCGAGCCTGAGCCTACCCCTGAACCCACGGAATATTATATAGACGGACTATACTACCTTACCACCGAAACCTATACGCAGGAGTATCGTGAGGAAAACCCCGGAAACACACCGTTTGTGATATTCTTAGACGACGGAATATGCCTGTTTATGATTTTTGCAGACGGCACAAAGTACGGAGTAGAGGGCACGTATACTGTTGGCGATGGACTTGTTTCTATGACCCTTAATCTCGATTCCAGTCCTTTGAGGAAGGAAACGAGCCCCATGGAGATAGAATGGGAAAAGCCCGATATTGACCCGAGCTACACCTTTGAGATAATCGACAGCGATAAGATCATTATAGGCTCTGCGGAGGACTCTGCCCACGGAGGCGATTGTGGAGAGGTGAAGGCGGGAGACGCCTTTGTCCGTGACGTAGACGACAGTGACACACTGAATGATTTGGCGGGCTTATACAGCTGGACTACGGAAGAATACAGCGCTGAGCGAAGAATAAATTACCTTATCCTTAATAATGACGAAACGTGTGCGCTTATGGTTAGCTATTTCCACGGCAAGGTTGCTATTGACGGAAAATACACTGTAGACGGCAGTAAGATAAGAGTAGATCTGTTGATGGATGGCTCCTATATGGACGGGGAATCCTCGTCGGGTACGCCTTATATGGATGATAGCTTTGTCTTTGAGATAGTTGATGAGCATAATATCAAGATCGGTCCTGCAGACGAATCTGCTAAAAATATCAGTTGCTATGGGGTTAAGTCGGGAGACATCTTCACAAAAGCCACCTCCTTGGCAGACTTTTATGAAAGTCACCTTGGTTATTGGTATTCCTACCCCGATATGGATTCCTATGAGATTATAATTCACTCGGCAGATCATCTTCAGGTTAAGTTCAGCTTTAAACAGTATAAGGGTGTGGTTATTGACGCAATCGCGGTTAAGAAGGGCGACCTTTACGTTTTCGGTGAGGATATATCTCCCGAATGGTCATATCAGAACTATGCCCCATCAATTGAATCGCAAGACGGTCATATTCGGTTCAGTGATGATGGAGTGATTTTGCAATACGGTGACAATCCGATAAAAGCCACCGTGAAAAGCGAGGATTATGACAGTAAACGAAGCGCAGTGCTGAGCCCCATAGAGTCAAAATGCGGTAAAAATGGTTGGCTGTCAGTTGGTGCTTTGTGGTATGGCGACCAGACTAATCTGTTTGAAAATGCAGAGAAATATCAGCACATAAGCGGTGAAAGCGTACCCGTTTGCGCTAAAATTTTCAAGTCGGGCGAGATCTCCTTGGTGGTACGGGTGTATTACGACCTTGACACCGACAACTGGTTGCTTGCCGACGTTTTCTACGTCCACACTAACGGAAAAGTCCTGCAGGGCGAAGAACTTAAATCCTTCATGGAAGAGCACGGCAAGACGGACATGATCTTCTCAGCAGATGACGCCGACCTCGCTGCATATTTCGCGGAGGCTACAGATGATTCTCCTTACGCGAAATATATTGGGCATTGGCATATGTATTCAGCTATGGACGTCTATGAGCTTATAATTTACTCAGCCAACGATGAACAAATAGAGTTTTCGTTTAGAGAAAATAAAGGAATTAATATCAAGGCAACAGCAATCAAACAGGACGGCAAGTATCTTTATGGAGAACATTTGTCACCGGAATGGTCATATTGGCATTATATTACTGATCGTGAAGCAGAAGATGGTTATATCCTGTTAAATGACAACAGTATAACTGTCGGATTGAGTACTTCAAATGATAATCAAGTAAATTTCGATGTAAAAAGCGTAGATTATGAAAACAAACGAAGTGCGGTATTACGTACTATACATGCATCATGCGAAGAAAATGGGTGGATAGTGTCCGGCACATTGTTCTTAGGTGATGCGAGTGTTATGTTCGAAAACGCTGAAGCTTATCAACACGAAAGTGGTGAAGAAGTACCGATTGCCTCTGATCATTTCACTTCCGGTGATATTTCCATAGCTATACGAATATATTACGACCGCGAAACCGACAACTGGTTGCTTGCCGACGTTTTCTATGCCCATACAAACGGAAAGGTCCTGCAGGGTGAAGAGTTAAAATCCTTCATGGAGGAACACGGCAAGACGGATATGATCTTCTCAGCAGATGACGCCGACCTCGCTGCGTATTTGTCGTTTTTTGACGATGAGTGGGTTGCAGACAATGCAGTTGTTCCCGATGTGATCCCTGAATTTGATGAGACTGAGGTAAAGATGCTTTCTCTTGATGAGTTTTTCACTCACGGTATCTACTTTAAGTCTAATCCTAAATACAGAAGTAGATATTATCAAATTCCGCCCGGTGAGTTTCAAAGCTTAGTCAGCAAAGACGATGTTACAGAATTCAAGAGTGTTTTTGTGTATCCCGTTTGGGATTCGGGCGAACAGCCTGACGAGATGTATCTGGTTTCATTTATCAAATACTTCAAAATTCCGAGAGAGGATGCTGAAAAGGCACTTGATGAATATATTGCGAGACTTGAGCAGAGTGTGAAAGACGGATATATTAAGGATATATCAACCGAGCAATATGAAAAGCCAAACTTGGATATAATTTATACCTTTGATAACGAAATCATCAACAATTATTACGGTCGTCCCGGTTATAGCAGTGATGATACAGATATAATTGTTGAACCTATGGTTGTAAAAGATAATAAATATTACGGAGTATGGTATTTTGATACCGAAAAGAAGGTGTATATCAGAGTTTCTGAGATTACCGTTAGTTCGATTACCTTTGGAGCAGTCGTGTCCGATAAAATATCGTATTTCACAACTACTGCCACGAGGCAAGATGACAAGTATGTTTTTGAAGAAAATGACATTAAGGGTACAGTAAAGCTTGAAGGTAATTGCATTAATCTAAGTTATACTCCTGCGGACAGTACGGACGAGGTTAAGCTGAGCTTCACGATCAAAAACGAGGTTGATAAGATAGACTGGCCTACAGATACTTTGTCTGATACCGTTGAAAGCAGATTGCAGGGTGTTATAGACGAATTAACTGAGAAGAAGTGGACCGATGTTGAAGTAATACCCCATGAACCCGACTCGAACATACGTTGGAAATACATTGCGACTCCTTATGAGCTTCCCGAAAACGGAGTTTTGTATTGTATAACTGCAAGATCCCCCTTCCACAAAGCCATAGTGTATATAAATGTGTATTCTGTATTTGTAGACGGTGAATTTGTCGAGGAAAAGGTCTCCTATGCTTCTATGTTCGGACGTAGCATGGAGGGGACTTACCTTGAAAGCTTCATGAAAACGCATAATTTAGATGACGAGATAATATCTGCAGATTTAAAAAATCTTGGATGGTATTTCGTGTATTAATTGAGACCTCGCCGCATATTTCGCCGAGTAGAACACAGAAATCCTTAAATAACCCAAACACTTAAAAAAGGGCTGCCGCAAGTCTTATTTTCAAGCTTGCGACAGCCCTTTTTGTATTTATTTTTCATCCCACAAAAATAAACTTTGCGGCAAGGGTCATTATAACAAGGAACGCTACGTTCACCGCGGTGAAAATTATGAGATACTTTTTCGTTTCCCTGGGGCGAAGGAGTCTGAACTCGCTGAAGGTTATAAGACTTGCAAGGGAAGCAATGAGTGTGCCCGTTCCGCCGATGTTCACGCCAAGAAGGAGAGGGGCGTAATCTGCGGTAAATCTGGAAAGCAGAATTGACGAGGGGACGTTGCTGATAAACTGACAGCTGAGTATAGACACGAGGAGCGTATTTTTCTGAAGCAGACTTGATATTACGGTATTTACTACGTTAATGCGTGCCATGTTGCCCGCAAAGATAAAGAAGAAGAAAAACGTGCCGAGGAGTCCGTAGTCCACCATAAGAAGTGAGTCGCGGTCGGTGAAGAGGAAAATTGCGGGGATGACCACAAGTCCTACGCCATAGGGAACAACGCGGAACACGATCAGTATGGACACCGTGAACAGCACACCGTAGAGAATAGTTTTTTTGACGTTCAGTTTTTCTTCAAATTCCTCGTCGATGGTGAATTTCACGGGCTTTATGGGAAGGCACGCTACTACAAGAAGCGTGACAGCCAGCATAAATGACGGGAACATTATTTTGCAAAACTCCCACGTGGGAATGTTGAAATAGGAGTATATGTACAGGTTCTGCGGATTCCCGAAGGGGGTCAGCATACCGCCAAGGTTTGCCGACACGTTCTGCAAGACGAAGAGG
>JAZULS010000126.1:0-4552 GCA_045603205.1 Eubacteriales bacterium
ATGATTAATTCCTCCTTGGTTTTTTGTAATGCGGTCGCCAAACCATTTACATTATACCATGGAGGTTTTAATACTTTTACTTAAGTTTTTTATTGCCCCCAGTAAAACTGGGGGTTGTTTTCACGCCTTTTAAGGCACCAAAACAAAAAGTCGATTTGGAACTTTCCGAATCGACTTTTTATGTATTACTTTTTGATTTTTTCTTTAAGCTGAGGTACGTCGAGAAGTCTTACCACCGTGGGACTGAGGATCACATTGATGAGAAGCTCCACGATGAAGTTCGCACCCACAAGCATAGTCAGCATGTAAACGAGGACGTTTGTGCCTCCTGCCCACTCACACATGGTATCCATAAAGAACACTCTGCATCCGAGAAGGAATATTCCCGTATTGACCAAGGGACAGACTATGGCAGAAGCGAAAACGGCAAGATAACGGTTCTTCTTTTCAAGAAGAGTGAAGACAACACCTGCCGCCAGTCCGCAGAGAACGCCCTTTGCAAGGACAGTCACAACAGTAGCGAAGGGGTTGATGGCAAGGAAAGCGTTGGCGTCTCCCGAAGCGAGAACGATAACGCCGAAAATAAGGCCAAGCCATGCGCCGGCATAAGGACCGCAAACGGTAACACCGATAACGATGGGCAGAAGCACGAGAGAGATGGAGAAGGGGCCGAGTCTTATTGTGCTTCCGACAAAGCCGAGAACGATAACAAGTGCCGTCATTATGGCAAGGAAGGAAAGCTTATATATTTTTCCTGTATTTTTGGTTTTCATTCGTATGTACCCCGTATCAAATTGTTATAAGTATTATATCACCGAAAAGGACGAATTGTCAACAGGGGGTCCCAAAAAAAGCCGTACTCTTCGGCAAATCACCGTATAAAATGTAAAAAATATTTCCTCACCTCATTTACCTATTGTAAATCTCTCGCAAAAATTATATAATAATGTATATAACGTTCCGCCACACGCAAAAATTACTTTGCAGGGGCGGCTCCACGGAGAAGAATATGTTATTTGGAAAGAAAAAACACGTCCCCGAGGACGATAAACTGAATATTTTTGACGCCGATGCTTTGCCTGAATCGGAGTTGAACTCCGAAAACAAGTCAGTCGATACTGTTGTCATCGAAGCAGAGGTAGAAATCGCGAAAAGTGACCTGCCAAACCCCGAGATCGTCATCGAAGCAGAGACTCAGAGCGTCAGCTCAGGGGAACCGGTGGCGGATATCGTCATCGAGGCTGAGAAGATCTCTGCAAGCAACGAAAAAGATACACCTGAGATCGTCATCGAAGCCGAAGAGAAGGCAGAGTCAAGCTTTGGATCCCCCATCGAGGATAAGCAAGAAGAGGCTGACCAAGCCGAAACCGAAGTTCAAGAGGAAAGCACTTCCTCCGACGAAATCGAGGATGAAGAAGATCTTGTACCCTTAAACGACTTTGAAAAGTCCATAAAGGAATTTTCTCTGGCGGATGTTGGCGAGGTCAAGCCTAAGAAAGCCACTCCTTTCGACGTTTTCCGCGTATTCGTGCTGGTGCTTTGCGCCGCTGTATTCACCGTCAGCATCTGGACCGTGATCCGCAACGTCTCAGATAAGGTGAAAGGCGACAAGATCTACGGCGAGATCCTTGACAGCGTGGCGGACGGATTTGCGCTGGGCGGCACCACTACTCAGGGCGGCTACGTTTCCCTTCTGGCAGAGGACAAGCCCATCTCCATGACTCCCACCATGGACGACATCATCAAAAACGGCATCGAAGAAACAAAAACTCCCTCAAGCCACGCCGCTGAGCTTGCAAAAATGAGAGCCTCCCTTGAGTCTCTCCGCAGTATCAACAAGGATATTTACGGTTGGATTCAGGTGCCGGGCACTAACATCAACTATCCCGTGGCTCAGAGCGGTGACAACAAATACTACCTTGACCACGCCTACAACGGGGACAACCTTGTAAACGGCTCTATTTTTGCCGACTACAGATGTAAACCCCTTATCACCGACAACTACAACACCGTCCTCTACGGACACAACATCACCTCCGGCTCCATGTTCCACGACGTGCAGGAGTTCTTCAAAGAGGAAGTTTTCAAGAACACCAACGTATACCTTTATACCTTTGACGGCATCTACGTGTTCAAGCCTTTCTCCATTCACGAGACAGCCTTCGACTCCGGCTTCGTTGACACCTACTTCCCCGACGGAGAAAGCTTTGTGAAGTTCGCAGAAGGACTTCGCGGCGACTCCGACATCAAGAACAAGACCGAATTTACGAAAGACGACAGGATCATCACTCTTTCTACCTGCACCAACGGGCTGTATTCCAAGCGTTACGCTCTCCACGCAGTCCTCGTTGAGACCATTACCGAGTAACATCACCGCCGAACTCCGGCTGAATTGAGTTAAACTATGCTTCAAATTTGCGAAAATCTTATTTGCCCCCTCTGCGGCGCTCCTTTAGTCAGAGAACAGGGCAGTCTCCTGTGTCTCGGCGAAGAAAAACGCCACACTTATGACGTTTCCAAAGAGGGATACGTAAATCTTTTGCCCCCCGGACGGGGAAAGAATGCAAAAACCGGGGACGATGCGGAAATGGTCCGCGCAAGACGCACTTTCCTTAGCAGCGGCGCTTATGACCCTCTCTCCGATGAGGTGGGACGTATCATCGCTGATTTTATGGAAGACAAGTCTCTGATCAACATAGTTGACTCGGGATGCGGAGAAGGACACCACACCGCAAGATATGTCAAAGCTCTGGCTGAGGGCACCTCCGTTTTGTGCGCCGCATTTGACGCCTCCAAACACGCCGCAGCCGCAGGAGCAAAGTCTGCGAGAGCGGCAGGACTTTCCGAAAAAGGCGGCGTTGGTATACCAACCGAAGGGAAAGCAAGTCTTTCCTTTATGACGGGCAACATTTTCTCCCTGCCCATAAAGAGCTGTTCCACCGACGCGGTAGTTTCAATGTTCGCTCCTATAGCTTGGGAGGAAAACAGCCGAATTTTAAAGGACGACGGTGTTATCATAGTGGCGGCGTCGGGAGTCGATCATCTAAGAGAGATGAGAGAAGTCATCTACGACGAGGTTTTGACGAAGGACTCCACCCCCCACGCGCCCGACACTTTCGTTCTTGCTGAAGAGCGAAGCGTGAGATACGAGCTTGAGCTGACCTCTCACGAGCAGATCATGAACCTTTTCGGCATGACTCCATTCTGTTACAGAACTCCAAAGGCGGGTTACGAGAGACTGAATTCTCTCGAAAGTCTCCGCGTTACGGTACATACGGACTTCTTTATCTACAAAAAATCCGTATAACAAATCAAACTAAAGGCTTGGATAACAATTTGAAAATCAGCATTTGCATTCCTATGTATAACGAGACCTCCACCGTGGAAAGCACCGCGGCGGCACTCGCTTGTGAAATGGAGCCCTTCTGCGCAAGAACGGGCGACACTTATCAGATAATCTTTGCAGACGACGGTTCCGTTGACGGCACCATAATGCACGTACCCACCGCTGAGTCTCTCGGCTGCCGATACGGGGAGATAATCCCCATGAAGCACGAGACCAACACGGGAAAAGGGGCTACAGTCAGACGTGCCGCTCTTGCCGCTGACGGTGACGTTATAATGTACACCGACTGCGACTTAGCTTATGGCACCTCTCCCATCACCCAGGGTATTGAGATCATGCGCCGGGGAGACGTTCAGATGCTCGTTGGATCCAGAGCGATCCATCCCGAAGGCTATAACGGATATACGCCTTTGAGACGCTTTGCTTCGAAAATGTACCTCAAAATGTTGGCGCTTTTTGCCGGATTCAAGATGTCCGACTCCCAGTGCGGTCTTAAATTCTTCACAAAGGATCTGGCGCACAAGATATTCTCCCTTGCCGAAACCAACGGCTGGGCCTTCGACTTTGAGCTTTTCCTCCTCGCCAAGAGGGAGTCTGCCAAGATCTCCGAGCTTCCCGTGTGTATCGTGAATCACAGGCTCTCCCGTATCAGCGTTTTCCGCGACAGCCCCAAGATGCTGGCGGAAATTTGCAGGATAAAGAAGAGAGTTTCCGCTCTCGACAAATAATAAAATGCCGTACTTTCGCACGGCATTTTATGGGTGTTTTACGAATAAAAATCGTGATTACCGATAGTCATTACGTATCTGCGGTTCTTCGTGATCCAGAAGCTTTCCGCAAGGTCCACGTTTAAGAAGAACAGAATATCGTCGCTGGTGGTGTACCCCTCAAGGCACAGCTTCGCCGCGAGGATACTCTCCTCGTCAGGCTCCCCGTAGATCTCTCCGTTTGACACGGGAGAGAACTGCACTCCGTTCTTTCTGTCAAAGATAACTCCGTAAACGGTGTTGGGGAATTCCGCATCTCTCACTCTGTTGAGAACCACGCTTCCCACGGCAAGCTTACCTTCCATGGGCTCGCCCTCAGCCTCGGCGGAAATGATCCTGGAAAGCCAGTAAAGCTCGTCCTCCGAATAGGTGGGAGCGGGGGTTGTCACCTGAGGATCAAGGATAGCGGCTTTGCCCCAGTGGTCCCAGCTTGTGTCAT
>JAZULS010000127.1:0-12894 GCA_045603205.1 Eubacteriales bacterium
GTTTGGAGTAAAGCTCACCCTCGACCACTGCACCGAAGGAGCTCTTATCGCAGATGAACTTGCGAAAGAGGGACTTCCGGCATTTGTCGGACCCTCTTTTGGAAGTAAGAGTAAGATCGAACTTGAAAACAAGAGCTTTTCTACACCTGCCGAACTGAACCGTGCAGGCGTGCCCATCAGCATCATCACAGACGCTCCCGTTATTCCGCTTCAGCATTTGCCTATGTGCGCAGGCTTTGCGGCTAAGGCAGGTCTTCCAGAGGAAGAAGCGTGGCGTGCGATCACCGTAAATCCCGCAAAACAGACGGGAATCGGAGACAGAGTGGGAAGCCTTGAGGTCGGAAAGGACGCTGACGTGGTAATTTGGGAGACTGATCCCATAACCGTTGTTGGTGCGGAAGCGTACGTGACCATCGTCGACGGAAAGGTCGTTTACCGTGCTTAACTTTAAAGAAAAGCTTAATTACGCAATTGTCAAAAATAGATCCAGAGCGTGGCTTATTATAGCTGCGATTACGATCGGATTTATGACTCCCGTTATGATCCTTACGGAATTTTCTCTTACGGAGTTTGTTGTTTTTGACATATTCATGCTGGCCTTTTCCTACTCTCTGGTGTTGCCTACCTACGCCAGAATCATTAATCCCAGCGTAATAAAGCTATATAACGAGTGCGATCCGTACCCTCTTTTAGAGTGTTGCGAAAAACTTTCAAAGTACGTGAATCGCGGCAACGAAGGTATGCAGGTGACGGTAAACTATGCCGCAGCCCTTGTTTTTACGGGAGAGGCGGAAAAGGCGTACACTGTACTGAAAGGCTTCAACGTTGAGGCAAATCAGGGCACTGTACCCACTACCAGACTCATGTACTACTCAAACCTCGTAACAGCCTGTGAATATCTCAAAAAAGGTGAAGAAGCAGAAGTTTGGTACGAAAAGGCGATGCAGGCATATAACTGCATCAAGAACCGTAAGCAGAAACAGCTGTTCATTTCCACCTACCTGAACCTTGAAGGGGACCACCTTATGAGACAGGGTGAGTATGCCTTGGCGCTTAACAAATATCAAGGAGTGTTTGCCGAAAACAGGTACGGTGAAGTTGTTAAGTCGTATAATTGCGCGAAAGCCTATGCGGCTATGGGAGACTTCACAAGGGCAAGACAGCACTTGAATATTGTAATCGGTCTCGGAAACAAGCTTGCCATAGTTAAGGAAGCGGAAAAGCTCCTTGAAAGACTTGACGCACCGAAGACAGTGGAAGAGGGAACAGATAACGCATAACTTCCCCTCAAAGCACTCGCTACGCCTTGACAATCACCTTTAATTATTATAGAATATAAGAGTGAACCAACGTTAAAAATGCCGCATGGCTTTAAACTACGAAATGAATCTAAAAGGAGAAAATTTATGTACGGAAAATTCATACCGAATACCGCAGGTTACGAGATCAACACTATCAACCTGCCCACCTCATGGGAGTACATATATGAAAACCGCGACATCCTTCTGAAGATGGACCAGTTCGGCCCCGTCTACGTTCAGGCTCATCCTCCGGGCGATATTATGCTCTTCAAGAGAGAACAGCATCACAAGTTCTCACCTTGGTTTGTTAATATCACCGCAAGCAGCTTCGACGGACGTATCACAAACTTCTTCAGACCCAATAATCTTTCAATCACCGGCGAGCCCGAGAACGTAAAGATCAAGTTCCTTCCCGAATCAGCTTCCTACTCCTTCGACTATGGAAAGCTGAGCTTCCACACAGAGTTCATTATCCCTAAAAAGGGCACAACCGTAGCAATGAAGTTCAGAGTGAAGAACACTTCAGGCGAAAATATCACTCTCGACGTTGCTCCTCAGATGATCCCCTACGTTAACGAAGCACAGATGGCCCCTTGGGACAAGTACGAGTGGTATCTTGACTCCGAGTGTGAGCTTGGCGACCGTCTTATCTTCGCTTCCAAGCTTCTCAGCGCTGAGGCAAAGGGAGATAACAGACGTGTAGCTCACTTCGCACTTCCCACCGAGGACCTTACAGGATATGAGATCAGCCTTGAGAAGTACATCGGTCAGGGTGACATCTCTAACCCCGAGAGAAACTACACAAACGACAACAGAATCTACGGTTATCCCCCCGTATACGCGGCTTCTTATAAGTGGGAGCTTGCAGCAGGGGAAGAAAAGACCCTTACAGCAGTCCTCACCATCGACAACATCGACGAAGAGGTCAAGTATTTCTGCGATGAGCACTTCGAAATGAAGAAGGGCGAGCGTCACGACGAGTTTGCTGAGCTTTTCGCTAAGAACTCCGTAAATACAGGCGACGTTGACTTCGATTACTACGCTAACTACTGGCTGCCCCTCCAGATGAAGTGGGTTTCTTCCCTTGACAGAGGCTGGCCTACAGGTATGAGAGGCTCCCGTGACTCCGCTCAGGACTACGCGGCTCTCCTTTACATCGACACCAAGAACCCCAGAGACATTATCCTCACCATGCTTGAGTGCCAGAGAAGAGACGGTTGGTTCCCCCGCCAGTACTCCGCAAAGGGTAAGCACGGCAGACACGACCTCAGAACTCACGTTGACGGCGGCGCCTTCTTCGTTGAGTTTATGTGGAAGTACCTTGCTCACACCGGCGACTACGATCTCCTGAAGGAAGAGGTAGTTTGGCTCGACACCGATGAGAAGAACACAGTTCTCGAGCATCTTATCGCGGCGGCTGAATACTATATCGCCGAGGAGAACATCGGTGAGCACGGACTTTGCAAGATCCGCGGCGGTGACTGGCTTGACGCTATCAACGCGGCTGGTCTTGAGGGCAGAGGCGAGTCCGTAACTGTCAGCGAGCAGACCGTAATGGCTATGAAGTATATCTCTGATATTCTCACAAAGCTTGATCCTACAGCAGACGTTTCAGGCTACCTTGCAAAGGGCGAGTGGCTGAAGGAGAACATCAACAAGCACGCTTACAACTCCGACGGCTTCTACAACGGCGTGTTCAACGATAACGGACTCTGGATATTCTCCGACAAGGATCCCGACGGCGAGAACCGTATGTATGGCGTTTCCAACTACTACGCTATCATCTCAGGCGTTGCTGAGGGTGATAAGATAAAGAGGATCCTTGAGAAGGCTGAAGGGCTCAAGAGCGACAAGGGCTATAGACTCTTCTGGCCCGTTCTCGGTGTCCGTCCCATCGAAAAGGTAGGCCGTGCAGCCAGCGGAGACGTACCTCCTTGCCTCAGCGAGAACGGTAACGTATACAACCACGGCTCACAGGGCTTCTTCGCGAGAGCGCTTTCCGTTGCAGGAGAGGGAGATAAGCTCCTCGACGTGCTCAAGTGGATCATGCCCTACGACACCGAAAAGCACCCCACCAACCTTACCTTCACTCCTCCGTACGCCATCGTTAACTGCTGGCAGCAGCTTCCCGGCTTCAACCACCGCGGTATGATGTGCTTCCTTACAGGCAGCGTTGCTATGGGTATGCGCGGCGTTTACGAGTGGATGCTCGGTATCAGACCTACTCTGAGAGGTATCGAGATCGATCCCTGCCTGCCCGAAACAATGAAGACAGTTGAAGCAAACTTTGAGTATCTCGGCAAGCAGTATGCTCTGAAGATCGATAACGGCGAAGTATTTGTCAACGGTGCGGCTGTGACCGAAAAGACTCATAACCTCATCACAGGCAAAGAAGTGCTGGTTCTTAATGTATAAGATGAATTTTATCCCCGTCAAACAAGACGGGGATATTCTTTTGCTCCGCTTCAGCCTTGACCGAGAACGAAAAACATGGTATAATAATCTTATAAAAACTTAAACTCAGGTTTTGTCACAAAATTGTACCGTGGATCGTTATTATATTCGTAATCAGGTGAAGTATGGCTTTGTATTTCACACAAAAATATATTTCGGAGGAAAAAACAATGAAAAGAACTCTCGTAAGTGTCTTTGGAGCATTTTTGCTCATTGTTTCCATGACGCTTTCCGTGTCTGCCGCAAGTAGGCTACCCTTTACCGACGTGAAGGATAACGCTTGGTACTACGATCACGTGAAAACGGCGTACAATGCAGAACTTATGGTAGGTAAGACCGACACAAAATTCGACCCTTATGGAGTTATGACGAGAGCAGAGTTCGCTGTGATTATCGCAAAGATCGCAGAAGCCGACGTTGCAGGCTGCGGAACCTATATTTCAGACTTCACAGATGCCAAAACCACGGCTTGGTACGCTGACTATATGGGTTGGGGCGTTAAGGAAGGCCTTATCAAGGGAGTGTCTGACACAAAGATCGCTCCTAACAAAACTATCACACGTAAAGAGATAGCCTCTCTTATGGTAAGAACGCTTACATACGTTAACTCCCCCTTGCTCGACGGTATCGGCGACGTGTCCGCTCTGCCCACATTTAGTGACGTGGCGGATGGGGCTTGGTACACCGATGACGTTAAGATCATACGTCACATTGAACTTATGGTTGGCGGTGACGGCGGTCTTTTTGATCCCGACGGATCTGCCAGAAGATGTGATATGGCATCCCTTCTTGCCGCTTACGTAAAGAAAACGGACCCTGATGCTGTAGTGGACGAGGGACTTGCCGTTATCCACCTGAATACCGAAACCGGAGCCGACGTTACCTCCAAGGAAGAGTATATCTATACGGAGTTCTCCCTGGTTGACGAGGACGGACGAAACATCGTTGACGATCACGTAAGAATTCGCGGCAGAGGAAACCAAAGCTGGAAAGTAGATAAAAAGTCCTATCGTTTGAAGTTTGACGAAAATGTGTGCCTTATGCGTGAAGGAGACCGCGGTACGAAGAACAAGGACTGGGTCCTCGTCGCAAACCATTCGGATAAGAGTCTGATCCGTAACTACACCGCTCAGAAGTTGGCTGCTGCCCTTGACGGGCTGGAGTGGGCACCCTACGCTGAGCTTGTGGAGGTATACCTCAACGGTCAATATCAAGGCGTATATATGCTCACCGAGCAGGTTGAAGTGGGAAAACAGCGAGTTGACATCGAGGACGGCGAAAGCGAAGACATCGGCTTCCTTCTTGAGCTCGACGGCTATGCTGAGGGCGAATATAACAAGGACTTCTTTGCTATCGAAGGTAGAAAGTACACCGTAAAGAGTGACTTCAAGAGTACCGATCAGGTCATCGCAATGAAGCTTCACCTTGAGGCTGTGCTGAATATTCTTCGCGAGGGAGACAAGGAGAAGGTAGAGAAATACATCGACCTTGATTCAGCCATTGATATGTTTATCGTATACGAGCTTATGAGAAACCTTGACGTGGGCTGGTCCAGCTTCTATATGTACTTCTATGAGCCTTACGGCAAGCTTTATTTCGGACCCACATGGGATTTTGATCTGTCAGGCGGTAACTCGTACAACTGCTATCAGCAGTACGGTCCTTATGCGGGAAATGCGAACGAGTGGTTTGGCGCCCTGCTTGCCCACGAGTGGATACGTGAGCTTGTAAAGGAACGTCTTCTTGAGGTGTCAGATACTCTCGTAGACGTGATAGACCGCTCTTGTGAGTACGCTTACGTCAATATGGAAACTCTTGACAAGAACTTTGTCAGATGGGATATTTTTGACGAGCTGATAAATCAGGAGCCTACTTTTGTTATGATGCTCAAGTCCTGCACTGCACAGGTAGAGTACCTTGAGACTTGGCTTGGACAAAGACACGGCTGGATGATGGACTTTTACACGTCCGAGGACTTTACTAAGTATTATCATGAAGACTTCGGTGTTGCCTTTACCGTAGGACGTACCGAGACACTTACCGCTGATACATGGGTTATCCCCGATTGGTTTACCGGTGATAAGATGGCTCAGGTAATGATGGATATTCTTTATCCCACCGTAGAAACCCACGATGGACGCATTATACTTGACTTTGGAAAAACGTCGACACTGACCTGTGCTAACTTTACAAGACTTATCCTTGTGGATCAGCTTGGCGCACCTCAGGGCAAATACATGATCGTCATTGACGACGCTCAGCTTGCCGCTGTCAAGGCAGGGTTCCAGGGCCTTGGATACGGACAGTGTTACATGGGCGACATCACCTTTAAGATCAAGGATCTTGAGACGGGAGAAGAATCCCTTCCCGCAACTCATACCTTTGAGCTGAACAAACGATTATCAGGAGACCAGTATCTTGGATAAAATAAACAGAACCTGTCATTTTGGCAGGTTCTGTAATAATATGGAGCGAAATGTGGATATCAGAAAAGCAAATTTCAGCGATGTGTCTGAGGCAAATAAAATCTACGCCGATGCACGTGCGTTTATGGCAGAAGCGGGGAACCCGAATCAATGGGGAGGCGTATATCCTGCTGAAACGGACATAAACGAAGATATTTCACTTGACAGGCTTTACGTCTGTTGTGAAGGCGAAAAGATACTCGGAGTGTTCTGTTATTTCAAGGGCGAGGATCCTACCTACGGTTATATAGAGAGTGGCAGTTGGGAAAATGACGAGCCCTACGGAGTAATGCACAGAGTGGCTGTATCAAAAGATGCGAGAGGGCTTGGCGTTGCGGCATTCTGCTTTGACTTTTGCTTCGGGCATTGCGGTAACCTTAAAATAGATACCCACCGAGATAATATTCCCATGCAAAAAGCATTATTGAAAAATGGTTTTTGTAAGTGCGGGATTATTTATCTTGCTAACGGGGAAGAGAGAATCGCTTTCCAAAAGGTTAAATAAAAACAAAGCCGACCAAAGTGGTCGGCTTAAAATTTTATTCAAAAATTACTTAGTGAAGAAAAGTACACCGAGGCACTCGGGACCGCAATGGCTGGAAACGGTACATCCTGCCTTGGTCTCAAGCAGTTCCTCAAAGGGCTGAAGCTCAAGAACGAGAGCCTTCATCTCTTCAAGAATCTCAGCGGGAACTCCGGAGTGTGTGATAAACGCTCTCTTGGTGTCGATGTCGTCTCTTCCACCGATTCTGCCCTTGATATAATCGGAAATGGTCTTCTTGATCTTTCCGCGATACTTTCTGCGTGCGTCCATAGTTCCGTTCTTGACTTCGATCTCGGGACAGATCTGGAGAATGCTTGCGCCGAGTGCTGCAAGACTTGAGCATCTTCCACCCTTTTTGAGATAGTCGAGAGTCTGAAGTACGAAGCTAACGTCAAGACGCTCCTTTATTTCATTCAGCTTTTCAGCGATCTCGTGAGGCTCAAGGCCCGCCTCAACCATTTCAGCAGCGGCAATAACGAGGTGTCCGGAACCTGAGGAAAGATTACGGCTGTCGATGGTGTATACATTTTCAAACTGCTTAGCGGCAAAAGTTGCATTCTGATAACAAGCTGAAAATTCGCTTGAAATGTTGATATGTATTACCGCGTAACCCTCAGAGGTATACTTTTCGAAGATTTCGGTATATTCTCCGGCAGAAATTGCGGCAGTCTTAGGGAGAACACCGGTCTTTTCTACAAACTCGAAGATCTTGTCAGCGGTAATGTCAAGGCTGTCCTTGTAATAAGTTCCGTTAAGATTGATGGAAAGGGGAACTACTTCAACGTTATATTTCTCATAGAGTTCGGGAGTAAGGTCGCATGTTGAGTCACAAGTGATTTTGATTTTGCTCATAATATTCTCCATTCAATTTAAAAGCGTGTGCGTAAACAGCTTCATTTTAATATAACATCACTATTTTAGCACAAATCGGAGAATATTGCAAGAAAAAACAGATATAACTTAATTTGAGAGGCGAAAATTTCTGTCGCGGTTTAAATTTATCACAAATAAACAACTATCGTCCAGATTTATGCTTCTCATATCAATGCAAGTTATTCCGTCTCCAAGATAAGTCTTGTAATAATACTTACCCTCGTCACTGCAGCAGCAGGCGTATTTGGTGTATTCGAATTTACCTCCATCCGCCACAACACATCCCTTCGTTTGACTGACCTGCGACAACACTTGAAAAAACTGCAGTACGTTTTCTTCTTCGGTTTCAAAACGGTGTGCTGTAGACAGAGTATAAGATGCTCTGACGAATCTCGATGGGGAAGTGAGGTCTCCGGGGAGTCCAAAAGTACCTGAGCCGAAGCTGTTTGTCGGAATAGAATCTTTCCAAGGGAGCGTGCAGGGTGTCTCTTCGGCGCTTAGGCCCAGATAATTTGCCATATTGAATTTGTGAAAATCGAAGGGGGGACTGTTTGTAAGTACGTTGAAGACGTCCTCGTGGATCTCAAGTCCCTTTTCTGTGGATTCTACGGCGACGGAACGCTTTTTATCACAGATGAACCAGTGCAAGGGCGTTGCAGGGAGCTCTTCGGAATAATTGATAGCTGCAACGTTGGCGCGTTCAAGGAGGGAGCAAACTTCGTCAACAGTCGAGCAGTCGGATAACACCCATGGAATGAATTCAAAGGGGGCAACGTTCACTTTCCCTTTGTCGGGAGGGAAGTATTTCGCGCACCTTGGGAAATTCAGCCCCGCGGCAGAAAGTCCCGCTTCGTTGGTGGCTTCAAAATAAAGAGGAAAGTCCCCGTTTGGCTTCACCATACCGATCATGGCGTAATGGCTTCGTTTTTCTCCCGCATTTCTGAAGCTCAGAGAATAGTTCCGCGGAGTTATGCACACCGCCTCTCCGATAGAGTCCCAATAGTCAAAATTCCGCCCGAAAAGATGATGCTTACCCGTGAAAGATACAGCAGTACACATAGATTGCCTCCAAGCAATAGTATTTTATTTGATTTTCGGCAATAAAGTTTGAGATTATACTGAAATGCGTGAATCTTCTGTGTGATTTCTGTCAACATATAAAACAAGTACCTTGACATCAAATTTGACGTGTGATATACTCAAACGGACGTGTCGTTCTTGGCTGACGACGCATATTATAGTTATCGAAGGATAAAACCATTACTGAAAAAGGCATGAATAAAAAATGAAAATCAGTTACAAATCGACTCTTGCGGCGTGCTATCTTGGGTATATAACACAAGCTATTACCGTAAACTTAGCCACGCTGTTCTTCGTAATATTCAATAGGGATTTCGGCGTGTCCTATACCGATCTCGGAACGCTTGTCCTTATCACCTTCATGATACAGATCTTCGTTGATGCTGTGATGATCAAACTCACATACGTGATCGGCTACAGAGTGTCAGCGGTGACAGCCCATGTGTTCTCCGCTGTAGGTCTTGTTCTTCTTGCGGTCTTGCCTCGGGTGATGGATCCCTTCTCGGGTATCCTTATATCCGTTTCCGTATACGCAGTAGGCGGTGGAATGACCGAGGTGGTGATCAGCCCCATCGTAGACTCTCTCCCGGGAGAGGCGAAGGCATCGGGAATGTGCCTTCTTCACTCCTTCTACTCATGGGGACTCGTGGCAGTTGTTGCCGTGACTACCCTGGGTCTTCGTGTTCTTGGCGACGTGAATTGGAGCGTTATACCCCTTATTTGGGCGGCAGTCCCGCTTTTTAACGTTTTCTTCTTTGCAAAAGTACCTCTGGTGCCTATAACTAAAGAAGCAAAAAGCGTTTCCGTATTTACCTACTTCAAATCCCCCGTAATGTATATCGCCGTGGTGCTTATGATCTGCGGCGGAGCTTCTGAAATGGCGATGTCCCAGTGGGCGTCATTGTTTGCTGAGAGTGGTCTCGGTGTCACAAAAGTCCTCGGCGACTTGCTTGGTCCCTGCCTCTTCGCCGTTAATATGGGTATCGGCAGAACGATCTACGGAATCTGGGGAACAAAGATCAATATCAAGAAGGCACTTCTTGCGTGCAGTGTGATGACCGTGATTTGTTACCTTGCCACCGCCTTCCTTGATAATCCTCTGTTCGCCCTTATGGGATGCGCTCTCTGCGGATTTGGAGTTTCTCTCATGTGGCCGGGAATCCTCAGTATGACCTCGGGAGAGTTCGGTAAGCTCTCAAGCCCCGCACTCTTTGCCTTTTTAGCGTTGTCAGGAGACGTGGGATGCTCCCTGGGTCCTTGGATCACCGGACGCGTCTCTGACGTTTATATGGCTGTGACTAATACCACAGACCCGAGAAACGCCCTTCGTGCAGGACTACTTGCGGCAACGGTATTCCCGATTTTGATGATCTTCGGTTGTACCGTTATGATGCTCGTAGGGAAGAGTAAGAGGAAATAAAAGAAAGCCACACTTCGTAAAGTGTGGCTTGTTTGTTTGTGGGGGAGATTACCACGTCATTGCTTCAAAGATAGTCATTGCAACGTCCACGATGTCCCTTCAGCCGGCACCATCTTTGTCGCTCGGCAAAAGTCCTCATATCCGTTAGCCCAGTTTGAAAGGGATATTGCTTCTGCGTTTATATTGATTGCAACTGCTGTGACCAATACTACAGCCTGGCAGACTGTTATAATAAGTTTCTTCAACATGATGTTTAAATATCCTTTTCTTAGATTTGTTGTTTTTTAAGGAGATCATATTAAAAAAACAAACCATTGGACTCACCCCTTCTTGATTAATATTTAATGTTTGACTTCAACCTTAAGAATCCTTAGTTACTCAATATACAGATCCTCGAATCCACAGAAAAGAGCATCTTCAGCAGTAGGTGTAGGATTGTCAATCGTGATAGTACCGTCAATCAATGCGTAGAGAGTATCAAGATCGTAGTCGTAGGTTGCATCGAAATTGATTTTTGAAATATACTCCTCGACTTCTTCTCTGGAGATATCAAGAAATTCTACGATATACTTCATGCTATGCTTTGCAAGCGGATATCTATTCTCGTGAACAACGGACCACTCTTCCCAATGATTATCTGCTATTCTACTCTTTAAGGTCGATAAGGCTGCTCTTTTATACATGACTGTGGAAATTTCATCTGTATGTCTGTAAAATTCATCTGACTCGGAAACATCCTTGCTGTAAAGCGCATCTATATTCCACATACATGAATGCCATAAAGTATCAAAGTAAATTTTTTCAAGAACTTCGCGAGGTACATCGAAATAATGGATACAGTTGTAAATGGTTTTATTACTATAACACCCATCTAAAGGTTCAAATTTGTCCTCTAATTCCGTCCATTTCAGAAATTCATCTTCGCCTATATATTCAACCAGATCATAGGGGATCGAATGATAACTCTGGTGATGCACTTCACAAGTGCTGAATCCACCAATCTCTTTATCCCCCTCTGTCTCCCCCGGTGAAGTTTCAACCACTCCGCTTGAAGTATCCACAGGATCAACTGCGGGCGTGTTCCGGAACATCGGCAACGTTGCCACAAGGGATATTGTTATCACGATCACTACCGACGCGGCAAGGCTGCTGTATTTTACGATGTTTTTTCTTCTTATTGCACGACGGCTGCGTCTTTCATAACATTCGTCCAAAAACTTGCCGTCGATTTCTGTGAGCTTATCTGTCAGTGAAAATTTGTTATTCATTAATTGTACCCCCATTCTGTAAGCATTTTTTTGAGTTCAATCCTCATTCTTGACAGCCTTTTTTCAATGGCGCTGACTCCCATCAGCAGGTCACGTGCTATCTCCTTGGTGCCTTCAAACTCATAATATCGTCTCAAAAATATCTCTCTGTTTTCGGGAGTTTGCTTTTCGAGGAATCCGTTCAGTATCATAGGTATACATATCTCGTCGATCACCGTATTTTCAACGTTAATACAGGAATCAAGCTCGCCTGCCACCTCTAAGTAAACAGTTCCCGCCCTTTTATCAGCGCTGTTGTATCTTATACGGTCAATGACAAGTCTCCTCATGAGCATACATACGTATGAACGAATGCTTTTTGGCTTCGCAGGGGGAATGGTATTCCATACCTCAAGGTATGTGTCGTTCATACATTCTTCTGCGTCGCCGGAGTTTAGCCCCAAATTGAATGCAATACTGCGGAGCAGCTTTCCATAGCTTTTTTCGATTTCTTCAAGTACTGTGGAATCGCGATTTTCCAAAGCCTTGACCACTTCTTCTGTTGTGCACAACTGCTTCATTAAGCACCACTCCTTTCTCTCATGTGCTTTCACCTATATTATCGTAAAAGATTCCGATTCCTGACAGGAAAGACAGGAAAAATTAATACCAGCATATTATAACACAAAAAATCACCCCGAAGATCATTCGGGGTGATTCTATTAGCATTTAACTCAGCCGAGTCTTGCCTCAAGAGCTGCAAGCTCGTCGTAGAGCTCTGCGGGAACGTGGTCGCCAACGAGAGCGTAGAACTCCTTGATGTTAGCAACGTCTTCCTTCCAAGAGTCAACGTCAACGGTGAGAAGCTCGCGGATGGTGTCGATAGTGATATCGAGACCCTCGATGTTGATGTCCTCAGCAACGGGAACGTAACCGATAGGAGTTTCAACAGCCTCAGCCTTATCCTCGCAACGGTCGATGATCCAGTCGAGAACTCTCATGTTGTCACCGAATCCGGGCCAAATGAAGTGGCCTTCGTCATCGGTACGGAACCAGTTAACGTGGAAGATCTTGGGAGCGTTGGGGATGACCTTGCCCATGTCAAGCCAGTGCTTGAAGTAGTCGCCCATGTTGTAGCCGCAGAAGGGGCGCATTGCCATGGGGTCACGACGAACAACGCCTACTGCACCCGTTGCAGCTGCCGTAGTTTCGGAAGCCATGGCGGAGCCTACATATACACCGTGTTCCCAATCGTAGCTCTGGTAAACCAGGGGCGCAGTACGGGCACGGCGACCACCGAATACAAGGGCACTTACAGGCACGCCATTGGGGTTTTCAAACTCGGGAGACAGGCAGGGGCAGTTTTCCGCAGGTGCGGTAAAACGGCTGTTGGGGTGTGCCAGTTTATTGCCCTGTGCAGTAAATTCCACACCATCCACATGTTTGCCGGTCCATTCCCAGGCATCCTTGGGAGGATTTTTATCCAGACCTTCCCACCAAACGGTGTTGT
>JAZULS010000128.1:0-9731 GCA_045603205.1 Eubacteriales bacterium
AGCCTGCGTTGGAGGTCATGACGATGATGGTATTCTCGAAATTCACCTGCCGTCCCTGGGCGTCGGTGATCCGTCCGTCGTCCAACACCTGCAGCAGCACATTCAGCACATCGGGATGAGCCTTTTCGATCTCGTCAAAGAGCACCACGGAGAAGGGTCTGCGGCGGATCTTCTCGGTAAGCTGACCCGCGTCGTCGTACCCAACGTATCCCGGAGGAGCTCCGATGATACGTGAAACGGAGAATTTATCCATAAATTCGCTCATATCGAGGCGAATAAGGGTTTCGGGAGAGGAGAAAAGGTCTTCGGAGAGCACTTTTACAAGCTCTGTCTTACCGACACCTGTGGGACCTGCAAAAATGAAGGAAACGGGCTTTCTCTTATAAGAGACGCCAACTCTGCCTCGTCTGACTGCTCGGGAAACGGCACTTACTGCCTCATCCTGACCTACAATACGGGCAGAAATTCTCTCTTCAAGCTTTTCAAGACGCTGATACTCATTCTCGGAGATGCTTGAAGCGGGGATACCCGTCCAAATTTCGATAACGTCCGCAAGATCGGCTTCCGTAAGGCTTATCTTTCCGCACTCTTCGTCGAGAACGGTAAGACGTGCATCAATCCGCATTTCCTCGGACTTCATCTCAGCCAGCTTATGATAATGCTCAGCCTCCTCGGCCTGCTCGGGTGTCTGTGCCTCAAGAGCCTCACGCTGAAGTGTCAACTCCTTCTGACGAAGAACAAGCTCGTGTCTCTCGTTGATGCAGGGTGAGTTCATAGAAACGTTAGCCGCCGCCTCGTCGATGAGGTCTATCGCCTTGTCGGGAAGGTATCTGTCGGTGATGAATCTCTCGGAAAGTCTCGCAGCTGAACTTGCAACAGCGTTTGTTATGTTGACTCCGTGATATTTTTCGTAATAAACCTTAATTCCACGAAGGATCTCCGCAGTTTCGGAAACGGAGGGCTCGCCTACAACAACGGGTTGGAAACGTCTCTCAAGAGCAGAATCCTTCTCGATATGCTTTCGGTACTCCGTCATAGTGGTAGCGCCGATGATCTGGATCTCACCTCTTGACAGGGCGGGCTTCAGAATATTCGCGGCGTTCATGCTACCTTCAGCGTCACCTACGCCCACAATACTGTGTACCTCGTCAATGACAAGGATCACGTTGCCTCTCGCCTTTACTTCGCCAAGAAGTCCGAGCACACGAGACTCAAACTGACCTCTGAACTGAGTTCCGGCTACAAGAGCGGTGAGGTCAAGAAGGCACACCTCGCAATTTTTCAGCTTAAAGGGCACCTCTCCCTTGGCGATCTTCATTGCAAGAGCTTCTGCAATAGCGGTCTTACCTACGCCGGGCTCACCAATTAGACAGGGATTGTTCTTCTGTCTGCGGCAGAGGATCTGCATTACACGCTGAAGCTCGCGGTCACGGCCAACGATCTCGTCAAGCTCTCCTGCTTTTGCTCTGTCGGTGAGGTTTTGCGAATAGGTAGACAGATACTTTGAGTTTTTGGCATCTGCCTTTGATTTCTTGTCTTTCTTTTTGTCGGAGCCTTCTCCCTTGTCGGAGGTCTTATCCGAACCCTTTCCGCCAAAGAGACCCTCGTTCATAAGCTTCTTAAAATCAAGCATGGGGACTCTGCCGTCTTCGTTACCGTTACCGTCAGTCCCCTCGATCAGAGCGTTCATGTCGGGATTGCCGAGGAACTCCTCCATCTCGTCACCAAGCTTTTCGATAGCGTCTTCGTCAAGACCCGTCTGCTCAAGGATGTCGTTTATAGGCTTAATGCCAAGCTCCTTAGCGCAACGGATGCAAAGACCCTCCTGCTTGGATTCGCCGTTTTCTATCTTTGTCAAAAATACTACTGCCATTCTTTTCTGGCATCTGGAACACATTACCATAGGGGTTTACCTCTCTTAGGTCGGTCTTTACTTAACCGAAATGTCAATCAGTCCGAAAAGATCGACCGATGAAAATAACTTCATAATAATCGAATTGTTTACTACGTGCTCACCGAACAGGTTTGAGTCGTAAGAGCCGAGAGCGGTCACGATTGCCGCCGCTGCACTGCTGAGAAGAACGGCAAACAGGAGTGCTTCCGCCACGCCGAATACAAGTCCGAGGAACTTGTTCACGCCGTTCAGCACGGGAAGGTGGAACACAGCGTCCACAATGTAGGTCGCAATACTGAGCGCCAGAAACGCGCCGATGAAAATAAGCACGAAGGCAGCCGCATTCGAAAGGCTGTGGGAGATAGGCTCCGCAATGTATACGGAAAGTTTATCAACAGCTTCGGCACTTGCGTCGGTGACGTTTTCACACATACCGCCGAGAGCACCTTTGTCAACCTTATATCTTTCGATGATCTGTAGGAGAGAATCGGGCATCTCACCGAACATTTTTGAAAGATTAAAGCTGCCGCTTTCGGTTCTTGACAGGGACTCTATAGTCTTGCGTATACCGTCGGAAACTCGACCGAGAACGATGTTATCGCAGATCCAGTCACCGAAGGTGGGCGAAAATGCGTAAGCGGCAATGAAGGAGGCGATCCCCTTCACAAGTCTCATTACGGACTTTACAAGCCCGGCCTTATATGCCTTTATCGCCGCAGTAACGCATACCACGGCAATTATTATGTCTATTGCAATACTCATATATTACTCCAAAAATTAAGCTTCTTCCTCATCGGTTCCATCTGCCGAGAAACGCCACGCCTCTCCTGCAAAGCAAGCAAAGGGACCCTTTGACGTATCTATTACGTCCAGAGGAGTTGAGTCTGAGTTGTGTTTTTTAATTTCCAAATCTTTCGTTATTATACATACGCCGTGAGTGCCCGGAACATACGCCGCATTATCGCTGTTTTTGTATCCGCAAGCAGCTCCGGTAGCGGAAAAGTCAATCACCTTGTCCCCCGTCATCTCACCCTTGCTGTTGAAGATATAAACGCGACTCTTTGTACCCATGGCGTTGTGTCTCGTAACGACAACACTTCCCCAAGGCTTTGTATCAAAGTAAGAAATGTCCTCACCAAGCATCGAATTTTCGCTGACGAAATTGCCCTCAGAGTCAAAGCTTCTTACGGCGTCATCACAGATAACGGTGAAATGTCCGTCTTCGCCTGAGCTGATCACATAAGGCATTGACATACTGTAGGTGTGAGTTTTGATACTGTCAGCCTGTCCTACCTTGTAGAAAGCAAGCTCACAAAGGAATTCTGCTCCGCTCTCATAAACGGAAGCAAGAAGCACGTATTCTCCGTCACGGGAGATAGCGCTGTCAAGAACGTACTTGTTCTTGATGATGCTCATGGTACGGCGGAGCGCCGCGTTGTATACTTCCGTTACGTATTTCGCCTCGTTTGATTCGGTGGTTACGATATATGCACCTGTATCGCTGACGGAAGCGGAGACAATTGGCATGGCGGTTTCCACATCAATGACGCGGGTAACCGAATTGTAGAGTGAATAGGCCACACCGCCTATGTCGTACGCAAGAAGATATTTATCGCTTGATACGGCGGCGGGGTTTGAAAACGTCTCATTTTCCGATAATAGCTCAACGCCCGTTTTGTCGTACAGCGTCACGAGGCTGTTGCCTACAACGGCAAAGCCCTCTCTGAAATGCTCAAAAATAGCCTTGTCCTGGGAATCATATTTCACTACCGACTGACCTTCGCCCTCTCCCGTTACGCTGTCAAAGTCACGGATAAGGTACACGAAGTTGTCGTAGGTGATGTGCTCGTCGTACTTGACCAGCAAGAATCCCCCGAGGAAAACCAGAACGAGAAGCATCACAAATCCAAGGGTTCTGTACCTTTCGGATACTTTTTTATAGTATTTGTTCTCCTGAGGCTTTATTTCCGCGTCGACTCGGATGATCTCCGGTTCAACTTCATTTTTACGGGGTCCCATTTTGTGACCTCCTCTCTCTTTAATTTGCAGAAAATTCTATTTCTCTGTCGTAGAACACTTGACTAAGGTACAGTCCATGAGCGGGAGCCGTAGCCCCTGCAAGAGATCTGTCCTTTGACTCAATTATTTCAGGTAGCTCTGCAGGGCTGATCTTGCCGTAAGCTACGTCAAGGAGAGTTCCTGCGATGATACGCACCATATTATAAAGGAAACCGTTTCCCGAAATTCTCATCTCAACGTCAAACTCACTGGCTCTGCGGACTTCAAGGGAATATATCTCCCTGACCGTGTCGGTGATAGATGATCCGCTTGCCATAAAGGATGCAAAATCATGCCTTCCCACAATAAATTTTGCCGCTTCGTTCATTTTCGCAAGCTCTTCTTCACCAAGGGGACGCTTCACATGATAAGCTTTGCCAACCGTAAAGGGATCAGGGTACACCGCATCGCGGAATTTGTAGAGGTATTCCTTACCTATAGCATTGTATCTGGGGTGGAAGTCAGCATCTATCCTTGCAGCACCTATAACGCAGATGTCATCGGGCAAAACTACGTTCAGTAGGCGATGGATCTTCCCATCGGGCACACTGCACCATTCGGTAAGCGCCACAGATTTGTCCTGAGGCTCCACGAGAGCACAGTAACCGAGGGCATGTACTCCTGCATCGGTCCTGCTACAGCCCGTAACAAGGCAAGAAAGGCCAAATGCCTTTGAGACGCACTCTGTCAGAACACCTTGTATGCTTCTGCCCGTTGGCTGATACTGGAAACCGCAGTATCCCGAGCCGTCGTACATGATCTTTAGCAAAATCTTCATTGTTTCCGTCCGAAAAATCGTTTTTTACATATTGATAGAGTATCCCGGCGCAAAGACGTTGATGAGTATAACGCCGGCGCCCAAAAGAATTACCACAAGGGTGAACAAAAAGTCACGGGGAGCAAGCTTCAGCACGTTCATACGAGTTCTGCCCGCGCCTCCCGTATAGCAACGACATTCCATAGCCGTAGCAAGATCCCCTGCTCTGCGGAAAGCAGACACGAAAAGGGGAATTATGATAGGCACGATAGCTTTTGCACGGCGGGCAAGGCTTCCGCTTGAGAAATCGGCGCCCCTTGCCTTCTGTGCGTTCATTATCTTTTCCGTTTCCTCAATTAGGGTAGGGATAAATCTGAGGGCAATGGTCATCATCATGGAAAAGTCATGCACGGGCACCTTCAGCTTCGCAAGGGGAGCAAGAAGCTGCTCCATGCCATCCGTCAGGGCAATAGGTGTTGTGGTATAGGTGAGGAACATGCTGGTGGAAATGAGGAGCAGTACTATCCTCAGCACGATAAGTCCTGCGTTGATGAGACCCTCGGTGTAGATTTTGACTACCCAAAAGTCCACAAGTGCCTCTCCCGTACCGCGGAAAAAGAATACATTAATCACTGCGGTAAAGGCGGCGATAAACAGTATGGGCTTCAATCCGCGAAGGATAACTGTCGCCGGAATCTGTGACAAAAGCACGAGCATCAGGGTAGCCGCTGTCACCGCACAAAAAGCAAATATATTCTTAGCCGTAAATATGACGACTATATAAAGTATCGAAATTATAAGTTTTGCTCTCGGGTCAAGCTTATGCAGGAGAGAATTTCCATCGCAATACTGCCCGAAGGCTATATCCATTTTCATCTGAGCACAACCATACTTTCTTGAATCTCTCTGGTTTATTTCTTAAACATCAAAGCTCTCGCGTATCTTCTCTGCCGCATATCCTACGGTGTAAACGTCCCGTCCGATGTCGACTCCATAATCGGCAAGGGCGGCGGCAACTCTCGTTATCTGAGGAACATCAAGTCCCACACCGATAAGCTCGTTGTATCTGCTGAATACCTCGGCGGGAGTGCCGTCAAGCATTATCTTGTCCGACGCCATAACGATGATCCTGTCACAGTAGCTTGCCATGTCCTCCATACTGTGGCTGACGATAATGACGGAGGTACCGCTCTTTCTGCGGTATTCCTTCAGTCCTCCGAGGATACTTCTTCTGCCTCCCGGATCAAGTCCTGCGGCAGGTTCGTCCAGCACGAGAAAATCGGGGTTCATTGCGATAACGCCCGCAAGAGCAACACGTCTTTTCTGACCTCCCGACAAGTCGAAGGGAGAACGGTTCATTACCTCAGGGGGAACCTTTGCAAACTCCGCCGCAGACAGAACTCTTTCATTCACTTCCGCCTCGCCAAGCCCCATGTTTCTCGGTCCGAAGGCGATGTCTTCATAAACCGTTGATGCGAAAAGCTGATATTCGGGATACTGCATCACGAGTCCCGAACGGAATCTTGCCGCGTGGACGCGACTCTGGTTTTCCCAGATATTCTCACCGTCAAGCAGGACTTTTCCGCTCGTAGGCTTAACAAGTCCGTTAAATAGCTGTACGAGAGTGGATTTTCCGCTTCCCGTGTGTCCGATAATTCCCGTGATACCCTCTCCGAAGGTGAGGTTTATGTTCTTCAAAGCATGGGTTTCATAGGGAGTACCCTTGTTGTATATATAATTTACGTCGCAAAGCTTGATCTCTGCCATGTGTCAACCCTCCGCTCTCTTCTTTTCTATTGCGGATGCGATCTCAGCGGCACAGGACTCCGGATCGAACAGATCAAGTCTCACGTCAAGCCCCGCCTGCTTCATTTTGTAAAGAAGCTCCGTGGTCTGGGGCACGTCAAGACTCGCCTCCCACAAAAGTTCAGGATTCGAGAACACCTCAGCGGGCGTACCCTCAGTCAGAACACGACCCTCGTTCATTACGATGATCTTATCGGCTCTCGCCGCTTCTTCCATATAGTGAGTAATTAGTATTACGGTGATACCATCCTCTTCGTTTAGCCTTTCGATGGTCTCCATAACCTCGCGGCGTCCCATAGGGTCAAGCATTGCCGTGCTTTCGTCAAAGATGATACAGTCACGCTTCATAGCAATAACGCCCGCAATAGCAACTCTCTGCTTCTGTCCGCCTGAGAGCTTGTGAGGGGAATGTCTCTTAAAGGCACCCATTCCCACAACGTCAAGGGCGCGGTCAACTCTTTTCCTTATCTCCGCCGAGGGAATACCTAAGTTCTCGCAGCCGAAGGCCACATCCTCTTCAACGATGGTAGCCACGATCTGGTTGTCGGGATTCTGAAAAACCATACCCACTCTGCGGCGAGATTCAAAAATGTCCTCTTCGGTAACACCCTCGCCGGTCATTTTAACACCGTTTATATAAAGCTCCCCGGAGTCGGGTTCATTCAGCATACACAAAATCCCCGCAAGAGTGGATTTTCCGCTTCCGTTGTGGCCGAGAATAACGGTGAAGGAGCCCTTTTCAACGGCAAAACTCACGTCACGCAGAGCCTCAACGTCGGGTGTATCCCCAAAGCCCTGATAGGTGTAGGTTAAATTTTTAGCTTCAATTACATTTTCCATGTGAAAACCTTTCCGTCTCAGCGAAGGATACTGTCTCTACTCCATCTTGCGCTGGCTCCGCTGGGAAGCATAAGTCCGGTACTGCGAACAGGAATTGCCGTTTCTCCTACGTCAAGGGTACCGCTCTTAGCCTTGTCCCCAAGGGAGGTCATAAGCATATATCCCATGGTTGCGGGAGAAAGTCCCGTTGTGTATGAATTGATGAGAAAGAAGAGGGGGGTGTCGGAAAGAACTTTGGAAACGAGGGAGATAAGCTCAGCGGCACACTCCTCCAGCTTCCACACTTCTCCGTTAGGTCCTCTTCCGTAAGAGGGGGGATCCATTATAACAGCGTCATACTTCTTGCCGCGGCGGATCTCTCGCTCAACGAACTTTTTACAGTCGTCAACGATGTATCTGCAGGGAGCATTCTCAAGACCCGACAGACGCATATTCTCCTTTGCCGCCTGCACCATACCCTTAGAGGCGTCCACGTGACAAACGGAAGCTCCCGCCTCAGCGCATGCAACGGTAGCACCGCCGGTGTAAGCAAAAAGGTTAAGTACTCTCGGGCGACCGTCCTCGTAAAGATGGCTTTCGTTCTTCACTGCATTTTTGATAAGTCCCGATGCCCAGTCCCAGTTAGCCGCCTGCTCGGGGAAGATTCCCGTGTGCTTAAATCCCATGGGCTTTATGAGAAATTTGTAGTTGTTGTAGGTTATATTCCACTCCGCGGGCATATTCGCAACGGTCCACGCTCCGCCGCCTCCGCGACGCTTGTACACGCCGTCGGCACGTCTCCATCTGGGGTCACGCTTTTCGGTACTCCAAATTACCTGAGGGTCGGGTCTGATGAGGATGTAGTCTCCCCATCTTTCAAGACGTTCTCCGCCCGTAGCATCAAGAAGCTCATAATCGCTCCAGTTATCACAGATCCACATATACTGTCTCCTTATATGACGTAAGATGTCGGTGTCCCGTAACAAAATCTCCGTCAGGTTATCTTTCCTCTCATAGTTGTCGGTTTGTTGTAGAAATCCTTCAGCCTTGACGAGCCGCTGTGAGCGTGACAGATAGCTACCGCAATAGCGTCTGCAGTGTCGTCGGGGGACGGGGGCTTCTTGAGGCCTAAGAACATAGTGACCATGGAGATCACCTGACTCTTCTCCGCCCTGCCGTAGCCCACCACCGCCTGCTTTATCTGAAGGGGCGTATACTCGTTAATGTCAAGTCCGTTCTGCCTCAAACAAAGAAGGAGAACTCCTCTTGCCTCGGCAACGATGATTCCCGTTTTCTGGTTGGTGTTCCAGAACAGCTCTTCAATGGCGCAAGTCTCGGGCTTATATTTTTTTATTATGGCGTCAAGCTCCGCGTAAATTGCGGTAAGTCTGTCTTCGGTGGGAGTATCCGCGCTCGTCCTTATGGCACCGTAGGCAACGGGAGTACATTTCCCCGCCGCAAAGTCGATAATTCCCCAACCGACGATGGCGATTCCCGGGTCGATTCCGAGTATTCTCATAAGGTTTCACCCACCTTCCCTAAGATTGCATACAACTATACCATTATAATATATAATTATAACATATTTTCCTCGCCAACACAACACCGAGCGCAATAATACTTGCATTTTTTCGTTCCACAAAGCACTTTTCAGTCCAAAAAAACACCATACTGCCCTCCCATACATAATTTTCGTCCAAAAAAACACTTTTCGAAGCAGAAATCCAATTTTTTCTTAGGATTCTCTTCACATTTCGACAAAAATCGTTTATAATATTTTTATATAGTATTTTTGTGTCGTCTTCACGGCAGAACGGAGTAAAGATTGAAAACCAAGCATCTGTTTATCCTCAACCCCGCCGCGGGAAAAGAAAACTGCGAGGTCTCTCTGGCACAGCGTATCAAGGATCATTTTGCAAATACCGACACCCCCGACGTGGAATATGAGATCGCGGTAACAAGCGGAAAAGGCGACGCTACTCTGCTTACAAGAAAAGCGGCTGAAACTTTTGACGGTCATCTGCGTGTGTACGCCTGCGGAGGCGACGGCACTCTTAACGAGTGCATATGCGGCGCGGCGGGATGGGATCACGTGGCCGTCACCCACTTCCCCACCGGCACCGGCAACGACTTTATCAAAACCTTCGGCGACGAGGGCAAGCTTTTCTTCGAGCTGGAAGAGCTTATCAACGGTCAGGTGCGCCCCATCGACCTTATCGATTGCAACGGAAGATACAGCGTCAACATCTGCTCCGTGGGCATTGACGCCCGCATAGCCGCAGATGTGCATAAATACAGCAAAATCCCCCTGATAGGCGGCGCCACCGGCTATGTCACAAGTCTTGCTGCCAATCTTATCAAGGGCATTACCGGACCGCTGCGGGTTATCTGCGACGG
>JAZULS010000129.1:0-2210 GCA_045603205.1 Eubacteriales bacterium
CCTTCTGTCACTCATGGTCTGTTAATTATGTTCATTATCCTATCATCTAACGCATGTTCTGCGAACGTGTGTTTGTTTTTTGTACCCTCAAAATCGGAATTTCCTATAAAGTAAAAAAGCGTCTTCGACGCATCAACTCCCCCAGCCCCTCATTCATGAGGGGAGTCGGGGTTTTCTTTTTCCTTCATTTCCCTCATAATGATTCCATGAATATTCTCCAGGAAATCTTTTCCGATCACTATGAAGAAATGGTATACACTCTTCATCCTCGTGACGCTGTCATCGAAAACGTCGAGAAGATGATTCATTGTGGTGACCCTGCTTTTGGCGGGGCGATGTATGGCTGTCCCAGATGTGGTAAATTGAAGTTTGTTCCCTTCCGTTGCCACAGCCGCTTCTGCCCTACTTGCGGAAATATGTATTCCATGAAACGCACCACACGCATGTCATTTAAATTGATCAATGTCACTCACAGGCACTGCGTCTTTACCATCGATGAAAACCTCCGCCAGTTCTTCCTTGAAGACCGCACCCTGCTCAACTGTCTCTTCCATGCTGTCACCAGCGTTGTTTCTTCTTTGTTCTTTAATCTTAACAAGTCCAAAAACTTCACTCCTGGTTTTATCATGGTTCTGCATACCTTCGGAAGAGACCTGAAATGGAATCCACACATTCATTGTCTCGTCTCCGAAGGAGGCTACAGCGATGATGGCTTTTGGCGTAATGTCAAACACTTTAACTACACCTATTTACGTAACGCTTTTCGCACTGCTCTCTTGAATGAGATGGAATCCAAACTTGGTTCCTCCTTCAAAAAAGTCAAAGCCGCCTGTTACAAAGAGCACAAACATGGATTCTATGTTTATGCCAAACCGAATAAATGTGATCCGAAAGTCGTTACAAAGTATATTGGCCGTTATCTTGGTCGTCCCGTCATTGCCACTTCCCGAATTGACAAGTATGATGGCGACTTTGTCACCTTCCACTACAACCGTCATGAGGATGATGTTTATGTAGAAGAAACCATCCCCGTCATGGAATTCATAGAGCGGTTAATCCGACATATCCCGGAGAAACATTTCAAAATGATCCGGTACGGAGGCCTGTATGCCAGAAACCGTGAGATTGATAAGAATCTTCACCATGCAATTTCCCGTGAAAAGCATTCCTTTTTTCTGAGTTTCAATCAATGGCGCACTGCTATCCTCAATTCATTCGGCTATGATCCGCTAAAATGTGAGTGCGGCGCTACAATGGAATTTCTGGAACTCTACTTCAATCACCAGCGCGTTTCTCTTGAAGAAATGTACGAGAAAGTAATGTCCCACTCTCGTGGAAAGAGGTCGTCAGCATAGTTTCCTTTCTCTTTTCAAACATGGTACACTCTCTCCAGGGAGTGTGACTGAATGAAGCCCAACATAGAGGAACTGCGAAAAAAATACATGGAAAATCCACCCGAAGGACTGACATCCCAGGACATTCGCAATATGAGCGAGGATGCTCTTCTTGATATGGATTATTTCCTCAATGATGATGAACTTGACGATGAGTTCGGTGAAGATGGATTCTATATCTTTTAACCTTCTGTCACTCATGGTCTGTTAATTATGTTCATTATCCTATCATCTAACGTATGTTCGACGAACGTGCGTTTGTTTTTTGTGCCCTCAAAATCGGAATTTCCTATAAAGTAAAGTAAAGCGAGAAAGAGTCCATCAACACAATGGATGCCAAGGGGGAGGTACTGCTGACGATCATGGCGTCCCTTGCCCAGCAGGAAAGTCAGAGCCTTTCACAAAATGTAAAGCCCGGCCTGCAGTACCGCTACCAGCAGGGACAGGTACAGGTCAACCACAACCGTTTCCTCGGATACACCAAGGACGCTGACGGCCACCTGATCGTCGATCCGGAGCAGGCAGAAATCGTCAAGCGCATATACCGGGAATACCTCGAAGGCAAGAGCATGGATAAAATCGCCGCAGGGCTTGAAGCGGACGGCATTCTCACCGGCGCAGGCAAAGCAAAATGGCATACCAGCACCATAAAGAAGATCCTGACCAATGAGAAATACATCGGTGACGCCCTGCTTCAAAAGACCTACACCACGGACTTCCTGACGAAAAAGCGGATCAAGAACAACGGCACTGTCCCGCAGTACTACGTGGAGGGAAACCACGAAGCGATTATCCCGAAGGACATCTTCCTTCTGG
>JAZULS010000130.1:0-15745 GCA_045603205.1 Eubacteriales bacterium
AGGACGGCTCGAGAACTCTTCGTGCGAAAATAGATATGGCGAGCCCCAACATGAATATGCGTGACCCCGCCATCTACAGAATCATCCACATCACCCACCACAGACAGGGCGACAAGTGGTGCATCTATCCTCTCTACGACTTTGCACACCCCATTCAGGACGCAACAGAGGGTATCACACACTCTCTCTGCTCCATTGAGTTTGAGAACCACCGTCCCCTTTACGACTGGGTTGTAGATAATATCGGATTCGAGAAGAAGCCTCATCAGTATGAGTTCGCTCGTCTTAACGTAACGCATACCGTAATGAGCAAGCGTTACCTCAGATACCTTGTTGAAAACGGTCTCGTCGACGGTTGGGATGACCCCCGTATGCCCACGCTCTGCGGTATGCGACGTCGCGGTTATACTCCCGAGTCTATTTTCGAGTTCGTTCGCCGTGCCGGTATCGCTAAGTCATACAGCCTTGTCGATATTGAGCTTCTTGAGTATTGCATCAGAGAAGAACTCAATAGAACTGCTCTCCGTCGCGTTGCGATCCTTGATCCTATCAAGGTGAAGATCACAAACTATCCTGCAGATAAGACTGAGTATTTCGAGCTTCCCAATCACCCCAAGTGTCCCGAGCTCGGTACAAGAAAGGTTCCTTTCACAAGCGAACTGTATATTGATAGAGAAGATTTCTCCGATAATCCCCCTCCGAAGTTCTTCAGAATGAAGCCCGACGGCGAAGTACGTCTTATGGGAGCGTACATCGTCAAGTGTAACGAGATCATCAAAGATGAAAACGGCAATATCGTCGAGATCCTTTGTACAGCTGACCTTAAGACCGGATGCGGTAACCCCGTTGACGGACGCAAGGTTAAGGGAACTATCCACTGGCTCTCAAGAGATAACGCTGAGGACATCACCGTTATGCATTACGACAAGCTGTTTACCATCAAGAATGTTGGTGACATCCCCGAGGATAAGACTTACAACGATTATCTCAATCCCGATTCCGTTACAAAGATCGAGAACGCTAAGATCGAGGGCGGAACAGACCGTACACCCGGCGCAAAATATCAGTTTGTAAGACTCGGCTATTACACCGCTGACAGCCGTCATGAAAACACCTTCAACAGAGTAGTTTCCCTCAAGGACAGCTACAAACCCGAATAAATCTTTTACCTGTGCCGAATTTTCGGCAAAAGGAGACTCAAATGGCATATAAGACAGGCACAAAATGTGTACAGAGCGGATATTCTCCCAAAAACGGAGAAGCAAGAGTGCTCCCTATTTACCAGAGCACCACATATAAGTACGAATCCAGTGAGCAGATGGGCAGACTTTTCGACCTTGAAGAGGCGGGCTACTTCTACACAAGACTTGCTAACCCCACGTGCGATGCAGCTGCTGCAAAGATCTGCGACCTTGAAGGCGGTGTTGCCGGAATGCTCACTTCCTCAGGTCAGGCGGCGAATTACTACGCTATTTTCAACATTTGCGAGAACGGCGGTCACGTTATCTCATCTGCGGCGATATACGGAGGCACTTTTAACCTCTTCGACGTAACTCTTCGCAAGATGGGTATCGACGTAACCTTTATTTCACCCGACTCTACCTATGAGGAGATCGTTGCGGCTTCCAAGCCCAATACAAAGGCTGTGTTTGCAGAGACTCTCTGTAATCCCTCTCTCGCAGTTCTCGACGTTGAGGTGTTTGCAAAGGCGGCACACGACATCGGAGTACCGCTTATTGTTGATAACACTTTCCCCACACCCGTAAATCTTCGTCCTATCGAATTCGGTGCTGACATCGTAACTCACTCCACCACAAAGTATATGGACGGACACGCTGTTGCCCTCGGTGGAGCAGTAGTTGACAGCGGTAAATTCGATTGGAGCCGTTACCCCGAGAAATTCCCCGGACTTTGTACTCCCGACCATTCTTATCACGGGGTTACTTATACTGAAAAGTTCGGTCCTCTCGCCTATATCACAAAGATCAACGTTCAGATCATGAGAGACCTTGGCTCTATGCAGTCTCCTCAGAACGCCTTCCTTCTCAACCTCGGACTTGAAACGCTTGAACTTCGTATGCAGCGTCACTGCGAGAATGCTCTTGCTGTTGCAAAGTACCTTGAGGCACATGATAAGGTGGATTGGGTGAATTTCCCCGGACTTGAGAGTTCAAAGTATTACGACGTAGCAAAGAAGTATATGCCGAACGGCACTTGCGGCGTAGTTTCCTTCGGGCTTAAAGGCGGTCGCGATGCGGCAACTAAGTTTATGGATTCACTAAAATTGGCTGCCATCGTTACTCACGTTGCAGACGCACGTACTTGTGTGCTTCACCCTGCATCCACAACTCACCGTCAGCTTTCCGACAAACAGCTTGAGGAGTGCGGAGTCGATCCCAGCCTCATCCGTTTCTCCGTGGGAATTGAAGACGTTAGAGACATCATCGCTGATATCGAATCAGCTCTTGAAAATCTTTAATCGACAAAAAAGCATCAGCCGACATTTCGTCGACTGATGCTTTTTTCAGTATTCAGCTCGTTCTCTCGATCTGAAAATAAGTGAGATGCACCAAAGACCAGCCAGTGCAACCACCGTATATATGATTCTTGCTAAGACTGCATCCTGTCCGCCGCAAAGCCAAGCCACCGCGTCGAATTTGAAAAGTCCGATGGAGCCCCAGTTCAGAGCACCTACTACCACAAGAATCAAAGATATTCTGTCAAGCATACAGACCGTACCTTTCGTCCCTGAAAGAAACTGAATTTGCCCCAAGGCAGAGTCCCTCAAGCATCCGCATAACATTATGCGAACAGTAATATTATGTTCAGAATTTCGAAAAATAAACGCTGACTTGATTTTTTATAATTTTATATCGCGGAATACAGACAAACATTAAAAACATATAATCCCATAAAATCTATTAAGCTTTATGCTGAAACGGAGAGCTTATGATCGAGATGATTTTGTCCGTGCTGGCGGGGATGACGTACGTTTTCTTAAATGCAGGGTCTTCAAGTCAGTTTCCGCCGCCATTAGACAAGGCAGAGGAGAGGGAATTGTTTGAAAAACACTTCAAACATAAGGATTTGGTGGCGAGAAACAAGTTGATCTCACATAATTTGAGGCTCGTTGCCCACATCGTACGGAAATATTATGGGGCTCATCCAAATACCGAGGATCTGATTTCAATCGGAACTATAGGACTCATCAAAGCAGTTGATTCCTTTAACGTTACCGCAGGTGCACGATTCGCGACCTATGGGGCAAAATGTATTCAGAACGAAATTCTTATGTATTTCAGGTCCCAGAAAAAACTTTCAGGTGAAGTTTCAATGAACGAAACCATAGATTCTGACAGAGACGGTAACCCATTGACTTATCTTGATATAATTAAAGTAGACGATACCATCGCGGACGATCTTGACCTCAAAATTAAAATCAGCAAAGTGATAGAATACATAAAAACCGAGCTGACAGACAGAGAAAGAGAGATTGTCACTCTCCGTTACGGACTCAGCACCGTAAATCCTCAAACTCAAAGAGAAGTAGCGGAAAAACTTGGTATCTCTCGCTCCTATGTCAGCAGAATAGAGAAGAATGCTCTTGAGAAGCTGAGACTCAAACTTGAATAATAAAAAGCGGTGCAGAGCAGAGATTTTTTGCCCTGCACCGAATCTATATTATCGAGCAATTCCGGAATTGCTCTAAGGCTTATTATTCCGTGAATCTTTTTCAAAATACGTAAATCACCGTAGTTTTGTTTGTGCGATTTCCTATTGATAAAAAGTGCCTTTGATGATATAATTATTAAAAATAGAAGCGAAAATTTCTTCTGTAATATCATTTGATCAGAGGTGAATATCATTGCAGGATAAAAATACGATTTTTCCGTCCGTTGCGGCTGATTTTTGCGACTCCTACGAGCCTTCGGTCCTGACAGAACTGCTAAAAAATCAGTTTGTGAAGATCGGAGTGGACGAAAGCCTTGTTAAAGGTAAAAAAATCGCTATAAAACCCAATCTCGTGTCTGCTAAGGATGTCTCAACCGCCGCCACTACAAATCCCGCTGTAATCGAGGCAGCTTTTAACGTTTTACGTGAACTTGGCGCTGAAGATATCATTCTTGCAGAGAGTCCCGGCGGACCTTACTCTCCCGTAACCCTTTCATACATTTATAAAGTTACCGGTATGAAGGAGCTTTCGGAGAAAACATCTCTGAAATTAAATACGGACACTTCCTTCAGACCCGAAGCGTTTGATGGCGGAAAAAAACTAAAGAAGTTCGATATTATTACGCCAATTGCAGACTGCGATGTTATCGTTAATATTTGTAAGTTGAAAACACACTCTCTGACCGGGCTGTCCTGTGCTGTCAAAAACCTTTTTGGTGTCATCCCCGGCACAATGAAGTTCGAAATGCACGCCGCATACAGTCAGCTTTCTGATTTCAGCGAAATGCTTGTGGACCTGAACCTCACGCTGATGTCTTCTAAGACGATAATTTCTATCTGCGACGGTATCATCTCAATGGAAGGAAACGGTCCTACCAACGGCACACCCGTAAAAACCGATATTCTTCTTTCTTCACAAAATACCTTTGCTCTTGATATAGTTGCCGAGAAGTTTATAGGAACTCCCGGTGAAACACTTTATCTTGACTACGGCGCAGAGAGACTCGGTATTTCCAGACAGTCTCCCGATGACATTCTTCCAAAGGCGAATGACAGTCATGTGCTTGAGAGACCTGACTCAAAAGCAGGTGGCCTTCTTAGAAATCTTCCCAACTACTTCGGAGGCTCCGTAGCTCGTTTCTTTGAGCCGAAACCCAAAGTGAACAACGACAGATGTATCGGTTGCGGGAAGTGCGTTGGCTACTGTCCTCAGGAAACCATTGAAATTATCAAAAAGAAAGGTAAGCACAAAGCGAAGATCAACTACAAAAAGTGCATACGTTGTTACTGTTGTCAGGAACTTTGTCCTATCGGCGCAGTTGATACGGTAAAAAATCTTCTCTTGAAGCTTGTACATTAAATATGAGAATTCCTGCTTACGCTAAGATCAATCTTTTTCTCGACGTAATGGAGCGAAGAGAAGATGGATTTCACAATATTCGGAGTATAATGCATCAGGTGTCTCTCTGCGACTACGTATCTGCTGAACTTGGTGATAGTACGGAAAAAAACATTTCCGTCGAGTGTCCCTCTGTTGAAATTCCCCTTGGCAGAGATAATCTCGTTTGGCGTGCTGCTGAAAAGTTCTTTGATTATTTCGGTATTGCAAATTACGACGTAAGGTTCACCATCGAAAAAAATATCCCTGTTTCCGCAGGACTTGCCGGCGGAAGTTCGGACGCGGCTGCTGCCATAATTTTGCTTAACGAGCTTTATAACACGAAAGCTTCAACTACGACTCTTTGCGAGATAGGCGCCACCCTTGGCTCTGACATTCCTTTCTGCATAAAAGGCGGAACCTGCCTTACAACGGGTAGAGGTGAAGTGCTGACGGATATTGCTTCAGGACTCGATCTGATTCTTGTAATCGCTAAGGGAGGCGAGGGGGTATCAACGCCTGCCGCCTACAGAAAGATCGACGAGAAGCACGGAGACAGCCTTTCAGAGCCCTTCGGAGACCTTGAAGCAGTTATGGATGCAGTAGGAAACGGTGACGTACCAAAGCTCGTCTCAAATATGTACAATACGTTTGAAGACGTGGTTATCACCGATCATAGGGAAGCGGCTGCGGCTAAAAGTATTATGCTTGAGCTTGGTGCCCTCGGTGCTATGCTCAGCGGTAGCGGACCTTCCGTTTTCGGCATTTTTGATTCTGAAGATGCGGCAAAAAAATGTGCAGATAAGCTGAACTCTCTCGGATACAGTGCCCACGCTTGTCGCAGTATCAAGTGAAAACGAGGGTTGAAAAGAGAAAATACACGCTTATCATAAGTAGTGATAGATTCACCCCTGCTTTGAACTGTACCCAAACCGAAGCAACCCAAAACGCAACGGCAAAGAGTCCTGAAATCGCCGTGTAAGCGGTCAGCGCGTTGTTTGGAAGTAAATATCGGTACAGCAAGCTTTCGAGTATCTGTCCGCCGTCGAGGTTCTTTATCGGTAGTAAGTTCAAAACCGAAAGTGACAGAGATATAATTGCAAAGTCCATAAACACTTTGTTTTTGCCGAAAATTAACAAAACCAAAAGAGACGAAAGTATCCCAACGGCGCTTCCGGCAAGAGATACGATCGTCTCTTTTATAGATGAAGTCTTATAAAAGTCAAATCTCAGCTTCATGCCCCAGGGACACATAGCGGCAGAGTAAAGTTTTACGCCGAGAATCGCCGCCGTCGCCAAATGGCCTGACTCGTGTATCAGAATAGCCGCCCCATAGCTGATTATCTTGCTCCATTCGTTTGATATAACAGAGAATAACACGGATACGGCGAGAAAAATAATAAACATTTTCTTACAAACCCGGTATTAAAGAAGATACTGAGTCGCCGATGAATTCCCAAAGATTCCAGCTGCCGCGAAAATATCCGAAGGGTTCACCCGAGGTGTCTTCCGAGTTTTCGCTAAATATGTCAGCAACATACATAGCGTCTTTCTTTTTGCTTGACGGGTTCAGCATTAGTACAACCGTCATGGTGCAGACCACCGTTCCAAATATCATCAGAATATCCGTGGACCTGCTTTTCCTCTTGATTTTTCGACCGAATTCCATGCAGCTTTTCTCCTGATTAACAGAACTTATATCTGCAATATATGGGATAAACCGTATGAATATGCTGTGATTTGGTCCAGTGTATGAAAATTATTACAAAATTCTCTTCATAATTTGGTTTGTATTAGCAAATGTACCCATTTACAAATAACGTTAATTTTGGTATACTATTTTTATTAATAAATTTTCAATAACAGCCATTTGGCAGAACGGAAAAATATTATGTACAGAATTGTCTATAAGAAGAGACTTAACCCTACAGTCTCCATGATGAAGATCGAAGCTCCGAGAGTTGCTCGTAAGGCGCTCGCAGGACAGTTTATTATCCTCAGAGTAGATGAAAACGGTGAGAGAATCCCTCTGACTGTTGCCGACTACGACAGAGAGCAGGGTACCGTAACTATTATCTATCAGATCGTCGGATCCACAACCACAAAGCTTGACGCCAAGGAAGAAGGCGACTATATCGCTGACTTCGTTGGTCCTCTCGGCCGCGCTACCGAGTCTGAAGGGCTCAAAAAGGTTGCAGTCGTAGGCGGAGGCGTTGGATGTGCTATTGCTTATCCCGTTGCAAAGATGCTTTCCGAAAACGGCTGTGAGGTACATAGTATCGTTGGTTTCCGCAACCGTGATCTCGTTATTCTCGAGGACGAGTTTAAGGCAGTAAGCTCAAAAATGAAGATCATGACCGATGACGGCAGCTATGGCGAGCAGGGCCTTGTAACAAACGCCCTCCGCAGTCTCATTGAGTCCGGCGAGAAATACGACAGAGTTATTGCTATCGGACCTCTTGTAATGATGAAGTTCGTTTGCGCTCTGACCAAGGAATTCGACATTCCTACCGTAGTTAGTATGAACCCTGTAATGGTAGACGGTACTGGTATGTGCGGCGGATGCAGACTTACTGTTGACGGAAAGGTGAAGTTTGCCTGTGTTGACGGACCCGAGTTCGACGGTCACAAGGTAGACTTTGATGAGGTCATCAAGCGTTCCGCGATCTACCGCGATTTCGAGAGACACGCTCACGATGAGACCTGCAATCTTCTGAGAAAGGCGGACGAGATCAATGGCTAATATGAGTCTTAAAAAGAACGAGATGCCGTCTCAGGCACCCGACGTAAGAAATAAAAATTTTGAAGAGGTTGCGCTTGGATATACCGAGGCTATGGCTCTTGATGAGGCTGCACGCTGCCTTAACTGTAAGCATATGCCTTGCGTATCCGGTTGCCCTGTAAACATCAACATCCCCTCCTTTATTTCCGAGATAGTAAAGGGTAACTTTGAAGGTGCATATGATATCATCTCTGAGTCCAGCTCATTGCCTGCAGTATGCGGACGCGTATGTCCTCAGGAGTCTCAGTGCGAAGCTAAGTGTGTAAGAGGAATCAAGGGTGAAAGCGTTGCTATCGGAAGACTTGAAAGGTACGTTGCCGACAGACACAACGCACAGAGCGAAACACCCTCAACCAAGCCCGAGTCCAACGGACATAAGGTAGCTGTTGCAGGCTCAGGTCCTGCAGGTCTTACTTGTGCTGGCGACCTTGCTAAGCGCGGCTATGACGTAACAGTTTTCGAAGCTCTCCACACTCCCGGCGGAGTTCTCGTTTACGGTATTCCTGAGTTCAGACTTCCCAAGTCCATCGTGGCAAAGGAGATCGACACTCTTCGTGCTCTCGGTGTAACTTTTGAAACCAATACCGTAATCGGTAAGACTGTTTCCATTGACGAGCTTATCGATGACGGCTTCGAGGCAGTATTTATCGGAACAGGCGCAGGTCTCCCCAGATTCATGGGTATCCCCGGCGAAAATCTCAACGGAGTATACTCTGCAAATGAGTTCCTCACAAGAATCAATCTTATGAAGGCGTACAGAGAAGACAGCGACACACCTATCATGAAGGCAAACCGTGTCGCAGTTGTAGGCGGCGGTAACGTTGCTATGGACGCGGCACGCTGTGCAAAGAGACTCGGTGCTGAGGAAGTGTACATCGTATACCGCAGAAGTGAGAATGAACTTCCCGCACGTGCAGAAGAGGTCGAACACGCTAAGGAAGAGGGAATCATATTTAAGCTTCTCACCAACCCCACTGAGATCCTGGCTGACGACAAGAATTTCGTTGCAGGAATGAAGTGCGTTGAGATGGAGCTTGGCGAGCCCGACGCTTCCGGAAGACGTCGTCCCGTTGTTAAGGAGAACTCCGAGTTCACTCTCGACGTTGACGCTGTTATCATGTCTATCGGAACTTCTCCCAACCCCCTTATCAAGGACACAACAGAGGGCCTTGAAACAGAGCGATTCGGAGGAATCAAGACTGACGAGAACGGACAGACATCCCGACTTGCAGTATATGCAGGCGGTGACGCTGTAACCGGTGCCGCCACTGTTATTCTTGCAATGGGCGCAGGTAAGACCGCCGCTGCAGCAATCGACAAGTACATCAAGACAAAGTAAAACAGTTCATAAAAAGTCACACAAAAGAAGATCCTACCTGCAATTTACTTTACAGGTAGGATCAGTTTTTTATAAATGATTTATCAGAACTGCGACTTAATTTAGTTAGCTTTACGCACCAATAACCTCAGTCTCCCCGTTCCAGATAACTTCAACGGTCACGGGCTTGTCGCTCTTGATGTGAACGACAGGCTTGTCGTTTTCGCTTTCGCGAGCTTCGCAAATAAGATCAACGGTAGCGTCTCCGAGAGGGTACTGCTCGATTCCGTGTCGCTCTGTGCGGTTGATATACCATGTGATCTTCTTTTCACGGGCGTTAGGCTTGATACCAAATATGTACTCAAACATAATGGAGATAGGCGCAAGTCCGGTCCAACCCACGAAGTCGGGTCTTGCTTCACCCTTGGAAGCTTTTTCGGGAGCATAGTTTTCGAAAACGGTACCGGTCTCATTAAATACCTCAACTACGTTGCGAACGTAATCGCAAGCGATCTCGTAAGCCAGCTTGTGATAGCCGTGCTTCTCAAGTCCCTTGAGGATCATATAGTTTGTGGGAGCCCAAACTGCACCGCGCCAATATCCGCCGGTCTCACGGTTGTACTGGGCATCGTCAGCGGAAATGGTGGGAACTCTGTTAGGACGCTTGAACTCATTTTCGTTATCAAGGTGAGCAACGAACCTATCAAGTCTTTCTTCGGGCACAAGGTCTGCGATAAGAGTCCAATAGGATGCAACTGACTTTACCTTGCTGAGGGAGCCGTCGCGGTACTTGTCAAAGTAGTACGCCTTTTCCTCGTCCCACATGGTGTTGTTGATGGTGTCTCCGAGAAGCTTAGCCTCATCACGGAGCCACTTAACCTCATCCTCGCGACCGAGAATCTCAGCCATCTTGATAAGGATATTCGCACTGAGGTACTGCTGAGCGCAGGTGTCGATCCAGCTCATGAATCCGTGGGACAGCAGACAGTGATACTGGGGCTCGGGACGAAGCTGGTTGTCCATACCGCAAGCAAAGCCACAACTCCAATAGCTTCCATCGGGCCATGAACGGTTGAGCTGGAGCCACATATGGTAAGCACAGAGGGGATCAAAAACTCTTGAGAGTCTCTCAACGTCACCGGTTGAAAGATAATACTCCCACTCGGACCAAGGCATAATGTTAGGCCCCGTTGAAGCAGGGTCGTCACGGGTCCACTGTTCGCCCTTAGCCTCTTCGCAGATCTCTCGGCAGATGAAGCCGTCCTTGTGCTGATGGGAATACATATTGTCGAGAGTACGTTGAAAGTCGAATATGCGGCTTGCGTACTTACCGAACATTACGATAAATGAAGAGTCCCACATGAAGAGATAACCGTTGAATGCGGTATCGATGAAATTTGAAACGAATCCAGTCTCAGGATTTGCGGGACGAAGGTTTCTGAAAGCGATCTCCCAGGTTTTGTTGTAGCAACGGATAGCATCCTCGTGAGAGTCCCAAACGGGGCGGGGAAGCTTGTCCTTGATCTCATCATACTTAGGCAGGGGATCAGTCTGCGGCACCTGATTGATAAAGGTGTTTTTCTGCACCTGAGGATTTTCAACGTAGCAAAGGTTACCGTTGACCTGGTGTGTCATGAAAATAGCCATATAAGTCTCCGATCTATATGAAATATAATATTTTCTCTAATAATTATACCTAAATTTCGGCTGTTTGTCAATTACAGATTGAGTAGCGGACATACATATTTACATTTACTTGCAATTTTTACCCGACTATGATATAATACCGAAAAAGAACCTATTTAGGAGTCAAAATGCTATTTAATTCACTGGAATTTCTTGTGTTTTTCCCGATAGTATGCCTTGTGTACTTCCTGATGCCGAAAAAGATCCGCTGGGTCTGGCTTCTCGTCGCAAGCTACTATTTCTATATGTGTTGGAATGCCAAGTACGCGCTTCTTATGTTCCTTTCCACATTTATTACTTGGGGAAGTGGACTTTTCATTACAAAATTCAACGGCGTATCCGACGAAAAGCGAAAGAAAAGGCTTAAAAACCTGACCGTTGCCGTCAGCTTTGTTTCAAACCTAGCGATTCTTTTCTTTTTCAAATATTTTGATTTTGCAATTGATAACGTAAATCGCATTCTCGAGGTCTTAAACCTCAGTCTTGTCAATCCCTCATTTGACGTTATCCTTCCTGTCGGAATTTCATTCTATACATTCCAAGCCCTCAGCTATACCATGGATATCTACCGTGGAGAGATCGAATGTGAGAAAAACCTGTTCCGCTATATGCTCTTCGTTTCCTTCTTTCCTCAGCTTGTTGCAGGACCGATCGAGCGTTCCAAAAATCTTCTTACTCAGCTTAAGATTCCCCACGCCTTTGACTTTATCAGAGTTCGCGACGGCCTTCTCCTTATGTTCTGGGGACTCTTCCAGAAGCTCGTTATAGCCGATCGAGTTGCGATCATCGTCAATACTGCCTACAACAATTACTCCGAGCAGGGGGGGACGGCACTTCTTGTTGCTACTATTTGCTTTGCACTTCAGATCTACTGCGACTTCTCATCCTACACGGATATAGCCAGAGGTGCGGCACAGGTCCTTGGCTTTAAGATTATGGATAACTTCAAACAGCCTTATTTCGCTTGCAGTATTGCGGAATTCTGGCGAAGATGGCATATTTCGCTCTCCGGCTGGTTCAAGGATTATCTCTACATACCCCTGGGCGGAAACCGCGTAGGAACTCTCCGCAAGTATCTGAATATTATGATAGTCTTCCTTGCAAGCGGACTATGGCACGGTGCAAGCTGGAATTTCATACTTTGGGGAGCCCTCCACGGCTTTTATCAAATCTTTGGTGCTATGACTCTCGGAATCAGAAAGTGGCTGTGCAAACTTTTCTCCATCGACAGAGAGTCTGCAGGTCACAAAGTCGTTCAGCGTGTGATTACTTTCTGTCTCGTCACCTTCTCTTGGATATTCTTCCGTGCGACTAATATCAGCGAGGCATTTGGAATTATCAAAAAGATATTCACAGAAGCAAATCCTTGGATGCTCACAAACGGGAAGCTTTACGAGCTGGGACTTGACGCAAATCAACTGTTCGTAGCGATAATTTCCGTCCTTGTCCTTATCGTAGTCAGCGTACTTCACTATAATAATATCAAGATAAGACAGCAGCTTCTCAGCAAAAACTTCATCCTTCGCTGGGCAGTTGCATACGGACTTATCTTCGCAATAATCATTTTCGGAATCTATGGACCGGGCTACAGCGAAAGCCAGTTCATCTATTTCCAGTTTTAGGAGGCGAACATGATTAGAAAGATTAAAAATATCGCCTCTCCTATCATCTTCATCGTTGTCTTGATATTGCTTTTCAACGGAGTTTCAGAGCTTCTTTGCCGAAAGACTCTCGGTGGCTCGTGGAATCACACGAAGAAAATATCGGGTTTTTACAACGAACCCGAAAATGAGTTTGACGTTATGTTCTTCGGTTCGTCAAACACATACTGTTCCTTCAGTCCGCTGATAATCTATGAAAAAACCGGCATCAAGAGTTACGTTTTTGCTTCACAGCAGCAGCCAACTTGGGCAACATACACCTACATCAAGGAAGCGCTGAAGACCCAAAAACCTTCTCTCGTAGTTCTTGATATTCTTATGTTCGCAGGCGAGCTTGATTATTACGACGACGGTGTGAATTACTCATTCATGGACGATATCCCGTTATCCTTTAACAAAGTAGAATTGGCACTTGCGTCCGCCGAAGGTTACGACTCCATTTCTTTGCTGTTCAACGTGATAAAATACCATTCGAGATGGACAGAACTGAAGGAGACCGACTATGACTTTGACAGAGGTGAAGTCCGCGATTACCTCAGAGGCCACGTAATTGTCAAAAATGAGTTCAAAGAGGTGGTGCTTCCTGCAACGGATGTTACAGAGCTTACACCCATTACGGAAAAGAACGAAAAGTATCTCAGACGTATCGTGGATCTTTGTGAGAGTGAAGGTGTCGAGCTTCTTCTCGTCAAGACACCTTCAAACGCTACTCCCGAAGAAGCAAAGCTTTACAACTACGTTTGGAGCATTGCCGAGGAGTTAAACGTAAATTACGTAGACTTCAACGACTTCTATGGCGAAATTAATATCGATATAAATGTTGACTTTTATGATGATTCCCACCTTAACTTCAGAGGTGCTGTAAAATTCTCCGAATACTTCGGCAACTACCTGCTTGAACAGGGAATAAAGCCGATGGGTGACACCAACGGTACAGCCGAACTGTGGGAAGCGGACATCATGACCTATTACGATGTACATTTGAATAAAAAATAAGAGAACCGTTTGGTTCTCTTATTTTTTTGACTTCTCAATCATTTCACGTAGAGTCGAAAGTGCATCAGTCAGTCCTCCGACCTTGTCAATAAGACCGCATTTTACCGCTTCGTAACCGTCGATCAGCGTACCTGTGTCAGTTGCTATCTGATCCGTGCGCATAAGCATACTGCGGAAATCCTCTTCGCTGACCTTTGAGTGACTTGTTATAAAGTTGATGATCCTGTCCTGCATACGCTCAAAATAATAGTAGGTTTGAGGTGTTCCGAGAACAGTTCCGCTGATCCTCACGGGGTGAATCGTCATCGTCGCTGAGGGAACAATGAAGGATTCTCTCGTGGACACCGCTAAGGGAACTCCAATGGAGTGTCCGCCGCCGAGAACGAGGGAAACTGTAGGCTTTGACATACTCGCTACCATCTCGGCAATAGCAAGACCTGCTTCGACGTCACCGCCCATTGTATTCAGTACCATCAGCATTCCGTCGATCTCCGTGCTTTCTTCGATAGACACGAGAAGGGGAATGATATGCTCGTATTTCGTTGCTTTTTGACCGTCTCCGAGAAGATAATGCCCCTCGATCTGACCGATTATCGTTAGACAGTGGATAGTCGCCCCGTCTCCCTCGGAAATAACGCTACCGCTTTTCATAATATAGTCTAATTTTTCGCCAACGTCTTCTTCACCGACCTTTAGGTTTTCGCCGTTATTGTTTTCTGCCATAAGTCCAGCCTCCTTTTGTTTGTTATATTCTGCTACACTCAAAGGGGATTTATGCGTCCTCTGGCAGAGAAAAAATCACTTGATTAATCTGCGGCTATAGTATATAATATAACTATCAACATAATGGAGAATTTAAAGTGATTTTTGAAAAATATATTATGCCACGTCTGATGGTGAATACTTACAGAGATGTGACTCCGGAAATACTTCGCGAACGTGGAATCAAACTGCTTATCTGCGACATCGACAATACGCTCGTTACTTACGACGATCCGCATCCCACAGAAGAGCTAAGATCTTGGTTTAATAGGATGAACGAAGCGGGCATTACCGTCGCCTTCGTTTCCAATAATCACAAGGACAGAGTCGAGCTGTTCAATAGTACCCTCGGCTTCATCGCCCATTTTGATTCGGGCAAGCCCTCAACAAAAAAACTTGTTGAGACGATGACAGCAGCGGACGTTTCGAAAGAAGCCACGGCACTTCTCGGCGACCAGCTTCTTACCGATGCCGCCGCCGCAAACAGAGCAGGGATATATTCCATTATCGTCCCACCCATTAAAGATAAAACCAACCTTTTCTTTAAGTCCAAGCGCCTTATCGAAAAGCCCTACGTTAGAAAATATTTTAAAATGAACGGAGAAAACACAAAATGATAAACAGTGCAATCAGATACGAAAAACTGAGAAAATACATGACAGAGCAGGGAATCGATGCCGTGTACGTTACATCCCCCGAAAACTTCCTTTATATGTCCGGTTATAACAATCCCGACGGACATATGCTCATCACCCTTACTGATTCCTATGCATATTCAGACTTCAGATATATCGAAGCCGCAAAGGAAGAGTCCTTCGACTCAGTTACAGTTTGCCTTATCCCTGAAAAGTCTATGTTTGATGTAATAAAGTCAGAAGGCATCAAGACAGTCGGCATCGAGAACACCAAGCTTTCTCTGTCCCGTTACAATGCTCTTGTGGCAAAGCTTGAGGAAACATCCACCACAACCAAAAATCTCGACGAATTCTTCACAGAGCTCCGTGCGGTGAAGGATCAGTTCGAGATCGACTCTATAATCAAGGCTCAGCGCATCGCAGAGGGAGCTTTCCACCACCTTCTTAGCGTAATCAATTACGATATGACTGAGATTGAAGTAGCGGCCGAGCTTGAGTACTACATGAAGAAGAACGGCTCCGAAATGCCCGCATTCGACACTATAGCTGTCTCCGGAAAGTCTTCCAGTGTGCCTCACGGAGTTCCTGCTAACCGTAAGCTTGAAAAAGGCTTCCTTACCCTCGACTATGGCGCAAAAATCAACGGATACTGCTCCGATATGACGAGAACTATCGTTATCGGCAAGGCTGACGAGGATATGAAGAAGCTTTACAACACCGTTCTGAAGGCTCAGTGCGCCGCAATCGACGCGATTACAGAGGGCGCTGACGCTGGTGAAATGGACAAGATCGCCCGCGATATTATCAATTCCTCCGGCTACGAGGGAAGATTCGGTCACAGCCTCGGTCTCGGCG
>JAZULS010000131.1:0-4553 GCA_045603205.1 Eubacteriales bacterium
ACGATCCGACTTAGGGGTCACGGGGGTGTTTACCCTTTCGGAATTCTGTACGTTGAGAGAGAGCTTCATCTGCTGGGGCTTTTCGGGACGGGTATCGGCAGGAACGAAGGCTCCAAGCAGCCGTCTTGCCTCGTTTCCGTCGATCCAGAAGCTTGAGTCACGCTTTTTCGGCACTTCTTCCGCTTTTTTCGGAGTTTCTTCCGTCACCGATGCCCACTTTTCAGCGTAGTTTTCTCTTGTGGGGGTGGGTCTTTGCGTGTTTTCCGCGGGCTTTGTCCCAATGGGGCGTCTTCCCGTGGGGAAGGTCAGCTCAGGACGGGTCACCGCAGACTCAAGGGCATTTATTACGGCGTAGTAAACCGCGTCAAAGATAAGTCTTTCGTTGGTGAACTTGATCTCAAGCTTAGCGGGATGAACGTTTACGTCCACCGCCGCGGGGTTAATGCTTATGTTCAGTACGCAAAATGGGAACTTGTCCTGGGGAATTCTCGTGCGGTACGCCTGTTCCACCGCCGCCATGGCAGTTTTGCTCTTGACGTATCGTCCGTTGACAAAAAAGTTTTCCATATTGCGGTTGGATTTTATAAGGTCGGGCTCGGAAACGTAGCCGTCCACCGTAATTCCGTCGGAAGATCGGGACACCTCGATGGTACGTGAGGCAGTCTGCTTTCCGAAAACGGCATAGATGGCGGAATAAAGCTTTCCATCCCCTGCGGTAGCGAACTTCACCTCGCCGTCGCAGATATATTTCATTGAAATGTCGGGTCTTGACAGGGCGATCCTCTCCACCACGGCACCAACAGCCGCGGCTTCGGTGGAATCCTTTTTAAGGAACTTTCGTCTTGCGGGAACGTTGAAGAAAAGATCCTCCACCACCACGGTAGTACCCTTGGCACAACCCGTTTCGGTAATGTCAAGCACTTCTCCGCCCTCTGCGGTAAGTATCGCTCCGTACTCGGAGTCCTCAGTTCTCGAAAAGATGCGAAGTCTTGATACGGAGGAGATAGCCGCCAGTGCTTCACCTCTGAACCCGAGGGAGCTGATGTGTGACAGGTCATCCGCATCTTTAATTTTACTTGTAGCGTGGCGAAGGATAGCCACGGGCAGGTCGTCAGGCTCCATGCCGTGTCCGTTGTCGGAAATTCTGATGAACGCCACTCCGCCTCGCTGTATCTCCACAGTAATGGCGTCAGCTCCTGCATCAATGGAGTTTTCAAGAAGCTCCTTCACCACCGAAGAGGGTCTGTCTACCACTTCGCCGGCGGCAATCAGATTGGCCACGTCAAAGCCAAGCACGTTAATTTTTCCCACGTGACGTTCTCCTTTCGTTTGTAGTGTTGAATGATATAATATTTTAACACAAAAGCTATAATCTAGTATTTTCTTCTTTGACCATTATTTGCTTTTGTCCTGCGAAAGAACCATCGGGGGCGCCGAATGATTCTCGAGTAATCGTGCAAAGCACGACAACTCGCCGCTTCGCTCTTCGTGCCTTTATAAGGCACTTCATCTCCTTGGCTCAAGCCAAGCCATCGACTATTTACATCAGCTGATTTTTCCACTTGAAGATGAGGTTCATTGCTTCAATGGGGGTCAGCGTGTTAATATCGGTCTTTCTGATGTCCTCGGCGACGTCGCTTTCCACGCCCGAGAACAGACTGATGGTGTCATTCACGGGTGCCGCCTCGGGAGCAGCATTTCCACCTTTTCCATGGAACGCACCCTCTGCTTCGATCTCTTTGAGTATCTCCTTTGCGCGGCGGGTGATCTCCGCGGGCACTCCTGCAAGACGGGCTACCTCGATTCCGTAGCTGTCGTCGGTGGGGCCCTTCACGATCTTGCGAAGGAAGGTAACACTTTCGCCTCTCTTCTTGGCGGCGATGTTGTAGTTTACTACTCCCGCCACTTCGTCCTCAAGGCTTGTCAGCTCGTGATAATGAGTGGCGAACATGGTCTTAGCGCCAAGCTTCTTGCCGGCGGTATATTCTGCTACTGCACGGGCGATGCTCATTCCGTCGTAGGTGCTTGTGCCTCTGCCGATCTCGTCGTAGATGATAAAGCTTCTACGGGTGGCGTTGCTGAGGATGTAGGCAACTTCTTTCATCTCAAGCATAAAGGTGGACTGACCTGAAGCTAAGTCGTCGGATGCTCCCACACGGGTAAACAGCTTGTCTACCACGCCGATTCTGGCACTAGTTGCGGGAACGAAGGAGCCTATCTGCGCCATAAGGATGATCAGCGCGGTCTGTCTCATATAGGTGGACTTACCTGCCATGTTAGGGCCAGTGATAAGTGCAAGACGGTTGTCGGTAGTGTTAAGATAAGCGTCGTTGGGCACGAAGTAAGTGTCCTTCACGAATCGTTCAACCACGGGGTGGCGTCCGTCCTTGATGTCAAGCACGTCTCCGCCGTCAACCTCGGGGCAAACGTAGTTGTTCTGCGCCGCACACTCCGCAAGGGAGATAAACACGTCAAGTCGGGCAAGGACGTCAGCACTTCGTCTGATTCTCGCCTCTGCCTCAGCTACAGTGTCACGAAGCTCTACGAAAAGCTCGTACTCCAGGGCGTGAAGCTTGTCCTCAGCACCGAGGATAGTGGACTCCATCTCCTTCAGCTCGTCGGTAATGTACCTTTCCTTGTCGGAAAGAGTCTGTTTTCTTATGTAATTCTCGGGTATCTGATCCTTTGCCCAACGGGGTGCTTCAATATAGTATCCGAAAACTCTGTTGTACCCGATCTTCAGAGTCTTCAGTCCTGTTTTCTCTTTTTCCTCCGCTTCGACCTTCTTGATCCATTCTTTGCCGTTGGACATAATGTATCTGAGCTTGTCAACGTCCTCACTGTAGCCGTCGAGGATCATTCCGCCCTCGCGAACCTGGAAAGGCGGAGTCTCAACGAGAGTTTCGTCGATGCGGGTGAGGATATCGTCAAGGGTATCAAGTCCCTCGCGAATAGTGGCAAGTTCACCGGTGGTACTGTCGGCAAGAAGCTTCTTCACGCCGGGGAGAACACGCACAGTCTCGGCGATGGCACGAAGGTCACGTCCTCCTGCGGTGCCGTAGATGACCTTGGTGATAAGTCTTTCAAGGTCCAGCACGCCCGAAAGCAGAGCGCGAAGCTCCTCACGGAGCATAAAGTTGTCCTTCAGCTCTCCAACCGCACACTGACGGTTCACAATAGCTCTGACGTCGGTGAGGGGATGCTCAATATATTTTTTAAGAAGGCGTGCGCCCATAGCAGTGTCCGTTCTGTCAAGGACCCACAAGAGGGAACCGCGCTTCTCCTTTGTAAGCATAGTTTCGCAAAGCTCGAGATTTCGTCTTGTGGAAATATCCATCTCTAAAAACTCGGAGCAATCGTAGGTAGAGAGGTCTCTGATGTAGGAAATGTCCTTCATCTGAGTTTCCTCTATGTATTTAAGTGCCGCACCTGCCGCAACGAGAGCCGCACGGGGCTTGCCCTCGATCTGTCTTGCACCAAACTGTCTTTCACAGCGGTCAAGGCTTTCCGCCTCGGCAAAATATCTGGGTGCTCCGTCAGTGAGAAGGGAGCCTACTCTCTCCTTCACGTACTCGGCGGTATGAGGCAGATTTTTTATGGGAACGTTTGTGATGATCTCACGGGGAGCGTAAGTTGAAATTTCCCCCGTGATACCGTCGTCGGCGTTTTCCGCAGCCATGGCTGTAGCGCAGATGTACGCCGTGGAAATATCCGCAAAGCATACGCCAACGGTTGTTCCGTCGTTATAAAGTGTGCAGAGGTAGTTGTTACGATCGTCGGCAAGAAGGTCGCTTTCTATGACCGTACCGGGAGTGATGATACGTACTACCTCACGCTTCACGAGAGTTTTCGTTTTGGAAGGGTCCTCGGTCTGCTCACAGATAGCCACCTTGTACCCTTTTTCAATAAGCTTGCCGATATAGGGCTCGCAGGAATGGAAGGGGACTCCGCACATAGGTGCTCTCTGCTCCTCGCCGCAGTCTCTGCCCGTAAGGGTCAGTTCCAGCTCCTTTGAAGCGAGCTGTGCGTCCTCGAAGAACATTTCATAAAAGTCACCAAGTCTGTAAAACAGAATAAAATCAGGATACTGATCCTTTATTTCAAAATACTGCTTCATCATCGGCGTCAGCGCCATATTGATCTCCTTCCGCCTTACGGCTTTACATATACTAAATTGAAACAAACACGGTCCGCGAAGCGGAGAAAAATCATAGTGTACGATTTTTCAGTGTTTGTTTACGCGTGAAATAGTTGTACTCAAGTCTTAGACTGTCACAACTTTCACGCCGATCTCCATTCTGCCTTACGGCTTCAAAAATTATCATATTTTCTTTTCTGAAGAAAAGAAAATATTTCACATTCGGCAAAGCCAAATATTTCACTCGCGAAGCCAATTTCACATTTGCCTTCGGCAAATATTTCACTTTTCAAATGTCATTTTCAAATGACATTTGAAAAATCTCAGTGACATCCACCGCAAGTGGAGCAGTCGTGAGTGCAGGGGCGTTCGCCTGTGATACCGAACTCGATCTCGCCCATAACCTCCGTGTAAA
>JAZULS010000132.1:0-18125 GCA_045603205.1 Eubacteriales bacterium
TACTTTTTCTGTATAATTGACTGTAGGCATATCTGCTCCTCCGATAAAGTTTTGTCTAGTCAACTTTATTTTATCAGATTTCGGCAGATATGCCTATCTTTTTTGATATCTGTCTGAGCTTACCCCAACTTTTATTATAGAACCACCAAAAATCTCCTTTAAGCCGAAGCCGAAAGGAGATTTTTCTTATTTACACTATACTTTTCGCAATACGCACCGTAGCCATGGCGTCTGCGGCGTAAAAATCCGCACCGATCTGCTCTGCGTATTCTTCCGTCAGTACCGCACCGCCTACGATCACCTTGCACTCCGGAGCCTCACGTCTGAGACATGCGATAGTCTCCTCCATTGCGGGTACCGTTGTGGTCATCAGGGCGCTGAGTCCAACGATCTTCGCACCCGTTCGCTTCACCGCCTCTACAACCGCCTCGGGAGCCACGTCACGGCCAAGGTCGTGCACCGTAAAGCCGTAGTTCCCGAGAAGGAGAGCCACGATATTCTTGCCGATGTCGTGGACGTCGCCCTTTACCGTAGCGATAACGAAATCTTCGCCCCCCGACGCACTTCCCGACTTGCTAAGCACCGCCGAAACCTCGCCGAAAGCCGCCTTTGCCGCCTCTGCACTCATGAGAAGCTGGGGAAGGTACACTTTCTTCTCTTCAAATCCACGTCCCACCTCGTCAAGGGCAGGGATAAGCTCATTTTCAACCAACGCCATGGGATCAGTCAGCTGAAGCGCACGTCTTGCCGTCTCAGCCGAAACCTCGCGGATTCCTTTCACAACAGCCTCTCGAAGGGTCATTTCTCCGCTGTTTGCAACGGGCGGGGCGGAAGTTTTACCTTCCATGTAAGAGATGTAGTCCGCGCACATCCCGTCAAACCCGTGAAGAGCCTTGAAGGAGTAGTAAGCACGCATCATCTCCTCGGAATAGGGGTTCATTATCGCCGCGGAAAGCCCTCTTTCCATAGCGCAGGTGAAAAACGCAGAGTTTACCGTATCTCTCGACGGCAGTCCGAAGGAAACGTTGGACACGCCGAGGACCGTGTGACAGCCAAGCTCACGCTTTACTCTCTCAAGAGCTCGCAGTGTCACTCTCGCCGCCGACGGGTCCGTGCTGACCGTCATGGTAAGGGTATCGAAAACTATATCTTTTTTAGAAATCCCATATTTGGCGGCAGTATCAACTATGCGACGGGCGATCTCAAGCCTGCCTTCCGCGGTTTCGGGGATTCCGTTTTCATCAAGAGTCAAGGCAACCACGGTGCCGCCGTACTTCTTAACGAGAGGGAACACGGCACGCATCACCTCATCCTTGCCGCAGACGGAGTTTATCATAGCCCGTCCGCAGTACCGTCTGAGGGCGGCCTCCATAGCCTTAGGGTTTGAGGTGTCAAGCTGAAGGGGCAGGTCGCACACGGTTTGGATCTCGCAAACCGCCTTATTCAGCAAGCCTACTTCGTCAAGCTCGGGCAGACCCACGTTCACATCAAGAATGTGGACTCCCTTCTCCTTCTGGGCAAGCGCCTCGGAGATAAGATAGCTGATCTCCCCGTCGCGAAGAGCCGCTTTGAGACGCTTTTTTCCCGTGGGGTTTATCCTTTCGCCAATAAGCAGTGGCTCGTTCTCTATCTTCACCGCGTGGGTGTTTGACGCCACCCAAGTGAGGTTCTTCTCCGTTACGGGCTTTACCTGAGCGTCTGCCGTAACATCTGCAAGAGCAGCAATATATTCGGGAGTCGTTCCGCAGCATCCGCCAACGACGCGGACACCCGCCTCAACCAGGGAGGAAACCTCAGCGGCAAAATCCTCGGGCGTCAGGTCGTAAACGCACTCACCGCAGACTACCGTGGGAAGTCCCGCGTTAGGCTTCAAAAGCACGGGAACCGACGCCACTTCAAGCATCTTTTTAACCACGGGAGCAAGAAGCTTCGGACCGAAGGAGCAGTTTACGCCGATGGCGTCAGCGCCAAGTCCCTCGAGAGTAGCTACTACCGCCTCGGGATCAGCACCCGTCATAAGGCATCCGTCTTCACCGAAGGCACAGGACACGAACACGGGAAGAGAGGAGTTCTCCTTCGCCGCAAGCAGAGCCGCCTTAGCCTCATACAGGTCGTTCATAGTCTCGATGAGAATGAGGTCAACGCCTGCCTCCACGCCGAGACGAACGGTTTTTGCAAAGACCTCCACCGCCTCCTCGAAATCAAGGTCTCCAAGGGGTTTAAGAAGCTTTCCCGTAGGGCCCACGTCAAGAGCAACAAAGCCTTCAACCCCCGTCGCCTCTCTCGCCTCCGTCCCACGGCGTACCGCCGCAAAAATAACGTCTCTCAGCTCGTCTTCGCCGTATTTCAGGCAGTTGGCGCCGAAAGTATTGGTGGAAACCACACGACTGCCCGCCTTAAAGTAGGACTCGTGTATCTCACGGATCACCTCGGGGTGAGTAATATTCCAAACCTCGGGCTTCTCCCCTGCCGAAAGCCCCCTCTTCTGTAAGAGCGTACCCATTCCGCCATCAAGGACGAGAAGGTGACTTTTCATATATTCAAGAACTTTCATTTTTCACTCCGTATCTTCGGGCAAGCGGAAGATCCGTCCCCCGAGATAATTTTATTTAACTAGTCCTCTCAAAGACCTGCAAGATGCTCGATCAGGATCTTCGTACCCAGAATCACAAGGGCAGCACCCCCCGCGATCTCCGCAGGACGCTTGAATTTTTCACCAAAAATGCCGCCAACGTAAACTCCCGCGAAGGAAAGGGCAAAAGTGATAACTCCGATGAAGATTGCCGCCACGGTGATGTCCGCATTAAGGACGGAAAGGCTGATTCCCGCCGCAAGAGCGTCGATGCTGGTAGCGATGGCAAGGAGACCGAGCTCCTTAAAGGAAAGGTCAGCGGAAACCTCCTCGTCGCAGTCGCACTTCAGAGATTCCACGATCATTCGGATACCCAGAAAGGCGAGCAGTCCGAAGGCGATCCAGTGGTCAACGGACTCTATGTAACTGCTGAAGGTAGAACCGAGAAAATATCCTATCGTAGGCATCAACGCCTGAAAGAATCCGAAATAAAAGCCCACCTTTACGGCATCCCGTGCACGGATCTTGCCAAGTGCAAGTCCCTTGCAGATAGCGATGGCAAAGGCGTCCATGGAAAGGCTTACTGCAAGTATAAAAAGCGGAATAATTCCCATATTCCCTCCGAAAATTTCGTCAAAAAAATGTTTTGTGGCTCCAACTTCAGCGGAAGGAGGAGCCGTGTTTGTTAGTTTTTAGTCCTAAGCATAGCTTCAGCGGCACACATAATGCCAAGCTTGCCTGACTCAAAGGTCATCCCGCCCTGTAGGAATGCCGTAAAGGGCGCTCTCATGGGTCCGTCGCAGGAAAGCTCGATAGATGAGCCGCCCACGAATGCACCCGCCGCCATAACTACCTCGTCGGCATATCCCGGCATCGCCCAAGGCTCGGGAGATACGTGGGCGTCAACGGGGGATGCGGACTGGATCCCGCGGCAGAAGCCAACGAGTCCCTCGCCCGTAGCACATTCCACCGTCTGAATGATGTCGCCGCGACGCTCAAAGGGACCGGGGCTGACTTTATAACCGAGGGCGTCGAAAATGTACGCCGCAAGGTGAGCGGTCTTCATAGCCTGAGCCACCACGTGGGGAGCTAAAAAGAGTCCGCGAAGGATGTTTCTGTTCTGACCGAGGGAGGCACCAGCCTCAAGGCCTACGCCGGGACAGCAAAGTCTGTATCCCGCAAGCTCCACAGCCTCGGCGCTTCCTGCGATGTAGCCGCCGCAGTCTGCCATTCCGCCGCCGGGATTCTTGATAAGGGAGCCGATTATCATGTCAGCGCCAAGGCCGTCGCCGCTGTAAACGGGCTCGAATTCTTCGGTGAACTCGCCGTAGCAGTTGTCAACCACCACGAAGGGAGCCTTTCTGCCAAGGGACGCCGCAGTTTCCTTCACCACAGCAGCCGCCTCTCTGATCTGAGCCACGGTAAGGGTGGGTCTTGCAAGATAGCCCTTGGAGCGCTGGAAGTACACCACCTTGATCTTCTCGTCTGTCCTTACGGCTTCAATGAGAGCCTCAAGGTCAACTCCCGCCTCCCCGAGGGGTATCTGACGGTAAGTAACGCCGAAATCCCCGAGGGAGCCCGTGCCGTCGGTCTTTTTCTCTCCCTTTTCGTCGATGCCCACCACCTCAAGCATGGTGTCGTAGGGCAGTCCGGTAGCGGAGAGCATAACGTCGCCGGGTCTGAGCAGTCCGAAAAGTCCCACGGTGAGGGCGTGAGTGCCCGACACCATGGAGTGACGCATAAACGCGCTCTCACAGCGGAAAATTCCCGCCGCGATCTTGTCAATAGCGTCTCTTCCGCGGTCACCGTAGCCGTAGCCGGTACTTTCCGCAAAATAGCTTTCGGAGACCTCGTTTTCGCGGAACACATCAAGGACGTGCTCCGTATTTGCCACCGCGATGCGGTCGATGTCGGCGAAAATCTCGGCAAGTGCCGCTTCACCCTCTGCCGCAAGTCGGCGTATCTTATCTGAAATTACCATTTGTATATACCTTTTCGTGTTTTACTTCACGTCGTGAGGGGAAATAAGCTTTATTTCGTCCACGTAGTTGAGTCCGTACTTCTCCACCATCTCGCAGGCCTTCTCAAAATCCTCGGTGCAGAGAAGCTCCTCGGGAGAATGGGCGTCGGAGCCAAAGACCACCTTGCAGCCGATCTCTGCCACCTTAGGCCACAGATACTGCTTGGGATAGCCTCTTTTTCCTCTGATTCCGAGAAGGTTTATTTCCACGGGAATATCCATCTCAAGGCAAGTTTTAAGCAGTGGCTCCATTGTCTTCACGTAATCCTCCTCACTTCCGAGGAAGTTACAAAGGTCGGGGTGAGCCACGCAGCTGTAGTAGCCCGTTCTCAGCGCCTCACACATCTGATTCACGATGCGGCTGAGCTTTTCCGGTGTTTCGGGGTAAGAGGTAGCGTGATACTCGCCGTCATACTCGTTATCGTAGAAATGCTGACCGAGAATAAGATAGTCGCAGGGGTACTGCTTTATTACGTCAATGGTGTCCTTGAAGTGGAGGGGATAATACTCCATCTCGTAGCCAAGCTTGATGTCGATCTTGTCCTTGAACTCTTCCTTCAGGCGAAGGATCTCGCTAACGTAGCCCTCCACCTCGGAGATACGCATACGGAACCAGGAATCAAACTTATCCTCGAAGGCGTAGGGGGAGTGGTCGGAGAAGCCGAGCGTTTTGAGTCCTCTCTCCACCGCCGCCTCAACGTACTCACGGATCTCTCCCTTTGCGTGACGGCAAAGGCTTGTGTGAGTGTGGTAGTTTCTAAGGAATTTCTCAGGAATGTTACTCATTATGACCTCCATACTACCGCCAAAGCGGGTGTTTTCCTTAAGTTTTCCCTGCTTTACACGGAAAACTCACATCTTTTCGAGAAGCTTTTCGGCAGCCGCGATCTTTACGCAGGTGCAGAGAATGTTGGTTGCAAGTCTGAGCTCAGAGGGCTCGGGGAAGGAGGGCGCGATACGGAGATTGGAATCCTCAGGGTCGCGTCCGTAGGGGTATGTAGCGCCTGCGGGAGTGAGGGTAACACCGGCGGAACGGCAAAGCTGGTAAACTCTTCTTGCACATCCGGGCATGGTGTAGAAGCTGATGAAGTAACCGCCGCGGGGCTGGTTCCAATGAGCGATGTCAAGACCTGCAAGCTGGCTTTCGAAGATTTTGTCAACAGTCTCAAACTTGGGTCTGAGAAGAGCCGCATGACGCTTCATGTGCTCGCGGATTCCGTCTGCGTTGCCGAAATACTTTACGTGACGCATCTGGTTGATCTTGTCGTAGCCGATGGTCTGAGAAGAGATGATGGGTCTGATCTGCTCAAGGTTTTTCTCGCTTGCCGCCATGATAGCAAGACCGGAGCCGGGGAAGGTGATCTTGGAGGTAGAAGCGAAGTAGAAGATGTTGTCCTCTGTTCCGTGCTGACGCGCAAGCTCGAAAATGTTTGCAAGGTGAACTTCCTCGTCGTAGAGCTCGTGTGCGGCGTATGCGTTGTCCCAGAAGATCCTGAAGTCGGTAGCCGCAGGCTTCAGAGCCGCGAGCTGTTCAACGACCGCGTCGGAGTAGGTGATGCCCTCGGGGTTACTAAACTTCGGCACGCACCAGATACCCTTGATGGAGGGGTCGGAGCAAGCCAGGTCGTATACCTGATCCATATCGGGACCGTATTTCGTCATTCTTACAGGGATCATCTCGATGCCGAGAGTGCGGCAAATGGTGAAATGTCTGTCGTATCCGGGGCTGGGGCAAAGGAATCTTACTCTGCCCTGGCGTACCCAAGGCTCACGTCCGCCTGCAACTCCGAAGAGCATGCAACGAACGATGGTGTCGTACATTACGTTAAGGGAGGAGTTACCGAGAACCATGATCATCTCCTCGGGAATGTCGAGAAGCTCGCTGAAGATCCTCTTTGTCTCCGGCAGACCGTCAAGAATACCGTAGTTGCGGCAGTCGAGACCGCTTTCGGAGAAGCAGTCACCTCTGTCGGAGATAACGCCCAGCATATCGGTGGAAAGGTCAAGCTGTGCCTGATTGGGCTTACCGCGGGTAAGGTCGAGAGTCAGGTTCTGCTCTTCCCAGGAAGCAAGTATTGCTCTTTGTTTTTCAAGCTCACGGGTAAGCTCTTCTTTTGTCATTGAAGTGTAAGCCTTTGGCATTGTCAAAATCCTCTTTTCTGTAGATTTGGCGGAAACTTACTTGAGAAGTCCCGCAAGTATTCTCTCCTCGGCTTCCTCTGAGGTAAGTCCGAGGGTCATAAGCTTTAGTATCTGGTCGCCGGCGATCTTTCCGATGGCAGCTTCGTGAATGAGCTTTGCGTCAACGTCGTTAGCGCAAATTTCGGGAATGCTTCGCACCTTGGCGCGGTCCATGATGATGGAGTCGCACTGAACGTGACCGAAGCAGTCCGCGTTTCCGTTGATGGCAGGATAGAATATCTGCACGGAATCCTCTCTTGCTACGCTTCTGGAGTTGATCCTTGCGGAAGATCCACCTCCGTTAAGGTTTACGGTTGTTTTTGAGTCCACAGTCTCTTCCCCCGAGGTCATAATTCTCTCGGTGATGAGAACCGTAGCGTTTTCTCCCACGTTGATGGTGGATTCTCTTACGGAATCGGTAACTCCGCCCAGTTGAACGGTCTCAATCTCAAGAGTTGAGCCTGGCGCCATCTCCACGGTCATCTTGGGCTTCATTGAGCGTCCGCCCGTGCCCTCGGCGTAGTGCTTTTCAACATACTTTACCTTTGAGTTTTCACCGATGTTCAGTCTGTGAACGCCGTCGTGGGCAGAAGCCTCTTCTCCGCTGTTATGGATTCCGCATCCCGCAACGATGAGCACGTCGCAGTCACGTCCGATCTCGAAATCGTTGTGCACGGTCTCGCTTATTCCCTCTTCGGTGATGATAACGGGAATGTGCACGCTTTTGTTCTTCGTTCCGTCGGCAACGGTGACGATGATTCCGGGTGCCCCCGTTTTATTCTCAATTACGATGCTTCCGGTGCTGACCCTCTCGGCCAGTTTGCCGTTCTCTCTCAGGTTGTACGCTCCCTCGGGAGTGGAGTGCAGGTCAGCAACCTTCTCAAGCAGGTTTTGTCTTATCAGTTTCTTTGCGTCCATACTTCCTCCGATCAGCCCTTGTCATAGCGGCAGGCTCTCGCCGCAAAGGAGTCTATCTGCGGCAGTATCTCTTCGGGTGTGCCTCTTCCGCTGAGTCGTCCGTTTGACACCAGCAGCACCTCGTCTGCCTGACTGATGATCCTCTCCTGATGGGAGATGATGATCAGCGTTTTGCCTTCTTCCTTTTTGTGAAGCTCTCTGAAAGTCTCCGTCAGTCTGTGGAAGCTCCAAAGGTCGATTCCCGCCTCGGGCTCGTCGAAGATCATAACCTTCGCCCCTGTTGCAAGGACGGTAGCGATCTCAACACGCTTCAGCTCACCGCCGGAGAGGGAGGAGTCAACCTCGCGGAGAAGATAATCCGCCGCGCAAAGTCCCACAGAGGTGAGGTATTCGCACATTTCCGCGTGACGGAGCTTTCGTCCTGCGGCGATGGTGAGAAGGTCCTTTACGGTAAGTCCCTTGAATCTCGGAGGATGCTGGAAGCCGAAAGCAATTCCTGCCTTGGCTCTGTCGGACACCTGGGAAGAGGTAATATCCTCGCCGCCGAGGAAAACCTTACCCTCGTCGGGGGTGTAAAGTCCCATGATGATCTTGGCAAGGGACGTCTTGCCGCCACCGTTGGGACCGGTTATTACGATATACTTCCCTGCCTCAATTTCGAGAGAAAGGTCGTCGAGAATCTTATTTCTCTCTCCCGTTTCCTCGCTTACGGCAGAATAGGTTATATTTTCAAGCTTGATCATATACTTCCTTCCCGTCGCGGTCTCCGCGACGTTTTGTTTCTCGATTTTTGCCCATAAATACGCTATTATATTATTAATCAGTATATTATATAATACCCGAGTCAAAAAAGCAAGTATCCCTGCGTTAAAGATGTAGATTTTACCGCAAAAAATCACAAAAAATCAAAATCCCCTCTTCACAGAGAGGCTTTGAAAGTGTATAATATCCTGTAGAAGCAAAAACAAATAAGGATTTGATAAAGATGACTCTTATACATAACAAAAAATTCGACGAGGAGAGAGCCCTCTACGGTTCTGACGGCGTAAAGGTTGTCTCCTGCTCCTTCGACGGACCCGCAGACGGAGAAAGCGCCCTGAAGGAAAGCCGCAACGTGGTGGCTGAAAACTGTTTTTTCAATCTTCGCTACCCCTTCTGGCATGACACGAACGTGAAAATTGCAGGCTGTGAGCTGACTCCCCTTTGCAGAGCGGCTCTGTGGTACTCCGAGGGCGTGGAGATCGAAGGCTCAAAGCTTTTCGGTATCAAAGCCCTCCGCGAGTGTCGTGACGTCACCGTGGCGGACACCGACATCGACTCTGCGGAGTTCGGCTGGATGACCAAAAACATCTCAATGACAGACTCCCGCGCCGCAGGCGAATACTTCATGTTCAACTCACGGGGACTTCGCTTCACAGGCGTCTCCTTGAAGGGCAAATACTCCTTCCAGTACACGGAAAACTGCGTCTTTGAGGACTGCAATTTCGACACCAAGGACGCTTTTTGGCACGGAAAGAACATAGTTGTCCGCAACTCTGTCGTAAAGGGAGAATACCTCGCCTGGTACGCGGAAAACATCACTTTTGAAAACTGCAAGATCATCGGCACACAGCCTCTTTGCTACTGCAAGGGATTAAAGCTTATAAACTGTACCCTCGTGGACTGCGACCTCGCCTTCGAAAAATCCGAAGTGGAGGCGACTCTCGAAAACGCCCCCGTCAGCATCAAGAACCCGAAGTCGGGCCGCATCGTCACCCCCGCAGGGACAGAAATCATCCTCGACGAAGCGACGGAATGTGAGATAGTATGGAAAAAGTAACGCCAAATAAAGGCCAGCACCGCCTGATGCTCGGCACCATAATCGCTCTCGCGTGGCCCACCATGCTTGAGCAGCTGATGCAGACCGCGGTACAGTACGTGGACACCGCCATGGTAGGCTCCCTCGGCACCGACGCCACCGCCGCGGTTGGGGCTACCACCACGGTAAACTGGCTGGTGGGAAGCACCGTTTCCGCCCTCGGTGTAGGATTCCTTTCATTCATCTCCCAAGCGAGGGGAGCAGGAGACATCCCGAAAGCAAGACGCGCCGTTTCACAAGCCGCCCTTGCGGTCATCGTCTGCGGACTCTTTTTCACAGCTATCACTCTCGCCCTCAGCCCCTTCGTCCCCGTTTGGATGCAGGTGGACGAGCATCTGAGAAGCACAGCGGCAAGATATTTCTTCATTCTGTATACGCCCATGCTGTTCCGCACCGCCACCATAATCTTCGGTACGGTTTTGAGGAGCGGCGGCGACACAAAGACTCCCATGCGTGTGGGAATCGTCATAAATCTGGTGAACGTGAGCCTCAACTTCCTGCTCATCTACCCCACAAGAACCCTTACCCTTTTCGGAAAAAGCTTTACTATGATCGGCGGCGGTCTTGGCGTGACGGGAGCGGCTGTGGCAAGTGCCATCGCCTTTGCACTCGGTGGGATCCTCATGACCGCGGCACTGTGGCGAAACCGTGAGCTCTCCCCCAAAGGACTTTCCATGAAGCCGGATATGTCCATCCTAAAACCTTGCCTCAGAGTCGCCCTGCCCAACGCCCTCCAGAGATTCGGCACATCCCTCGGCTACGTTGCTTTTGCCTCCATGGTCAACTCTCTCGGTGAAGTGGCAACGGCGGCGCACACCATCGCCAACACGGTAGAGTCCGCTTTCTACATCCCCGGCTACGGCATGCAGACTGCGGCGGCTACCCTTGCGGGAGAATCCTACGGAGCCGGCGACAAGGCGAGACTTCGCAGAGTGGCGAGAGTTATCATTCTGATGGAAGTCACCATGATGATCGTTTCCGGCGCTCTTCTCTTCATTTTCGCACCGAATATGATGTCGCTGTTCTCAAAAGACACCGCTGTTATCTCTCTCGGAGCCACGGTGCTCTGTATGGTAGCGCTGTCGGAGCCCTTTTACGGCGTTTCCATCGTTATCGAAGGCATGATGCAGGGACTTGGACGCACGGTCCTCCCCTTTATATGCAATATCGTGGGAATGTGGGGGATCCGCATTGTCGGAACCTACATTTTCACGCAAATATTCGATTTCGGTCTTGTCGGAGCCTGGGCTTGTATGATCGCCCACAACCTGATGCTTTTCGTGATGTTCACGATATTTTACCTCACGGGAAAGTGGAGTCCTATGGGAAAACATTAACGATAAAAAGCACCTTATCGTCGGACAAGGTGCTTTTTGAATTTGTAGGGGTGGGGCCCCTGTCCTCCCGCCGTTTCGTTTGGTTTTGGTTTGACGTAATTCATTTATACGCAATTTTTTTCGTAAAAAAACTGCACTAAAAAATGCCTTACTACTTCGCGGGGCGAAGTACGACAAAATTGCTTCGCAATATTGCGATGGGGGACGCCCCCCTTGAGAAGCTTCACCCCCCGCGGCACTTAACCCGTCCGCAGGCGTGAACGCACTGCTGTGTTTCGGCTCCTGCAATGGGGACATCGAATCTATATAAACCTTATACCCCACAATTTAGAAAAATGTGCCGCATTGGCGATAGATAACGTTTGGTTTTTCTACATTTCGTTTCACCTTACCGTGGGCAGGCTTCGCCTGAGCAGGATAACTATACCATTATCGTAGGGGCGTGCCTGTGAAATTAGCCTTCTCCAGCGGGAGAAGGTGGATTTTGCGAAGCAAAAGACGGATGAGGTGTTTTCGCTGATTTATCACCTCACGAAATTGATGTCCGCCTCGCGTCCAAATCACGGTAGGGGAGGGCCCCTGTCCTCCCGTATTCGTTTGGTTTAGCCCTTACGTTAGGCACCATCTCAAACGCCGAAGTTTCCTCACGACTCGTTTTCACTCGTCGCTCACCTCCTTGGCTTATTCATTTCTTTTTTTGTTTCTTCGAAACAAAAAAGAAATGTGAGAAAAAGGTCGCATTTTCGTCTTTCCCACGTAGGGCGGGGGCTCGTCTCCCGCCGCTTTCCTGTGATTTATCACCCCACCATACCTAAACCCTGTAGGGGCGTACCTGTGGTCGCCCGTTTTCGGTTTGGTTTTCGCCGCACGTAATTAAATCCTCTCCCGCGAAAAAACGGCGGACCCTTTTACAGATCCGCCCCAAATTATTCGTCAATATTTCGTATCTCAAATCCCTCTGCCCGAATGTAGTCGATGAAATCGCCTAACACCTCCACGTTGGTCTCGCCTACTGTGTGGAGCATGATTACGCTGCCGTTGTGGAGCCCCGTCTTCATCTGTTCAAGAGCCTTGGCGGGTTCCGGCTGAGCATCCACGGCATAGTCGTAGTACGCCCATGAGTAAAGCACGCTTTCAAGGTCCATAGCCTGATACAGCGCCATATCCCACGCAGAACAAGACCCTGACGGCGGTCGGAAATACTTCATGTAGGGCGCGCCGGGGACTGCCTCCTGCAGAAGAGCGTTGTTGGACTCAACCTCGTAGAAAAGCTCCTCAATAGTCAGCTTTGACATGACTCTGTGATTGTTTCCGTGGTTACCTACGATGTGTCCCTCGTCAAGCATACGCTTCACAAGGTCGGCGGAGGTCTTGATAAACTGTCCGTTGAGGAAGAAGGAGGCTTTCACGTCCTTTTCCTTCAGAATATCGAGAATATCGTCGGTGTAACCATTCTCAAATCCGCAGTCGAAAGTGATGTAGACCACCTTTTTGTCTTCGTTTTTGCGATAAACCGCGCCGTATTTTTCGATAGCGTCAAGAACGTCAGCCGCCCTGTCGAAAACCAACGTTACTTCCCCCGTTTCAAGGTCGCGGACGGTCTTTCCGCAGTACCACGTACCCTGTTTGTCTGAGGGGTCGGTGTCGGAGAAGAAATTTTTAGAAAGTCCATCGAGGAAAGAAAAATCCGAGAGGACTTTCCCCTTGTGGGTGACATATTTCAGGTTTCCCTCAGCCTCACTACCGCTGTATGAAGCAAATCCTTCGGTGACGGGCACGTCTTCTCCTTCGGGCTCAGATTCACCGGAGTCGGTACCCACAGTGCCGTCTTCACTTTCGGAACTGTCGGTTGCGGGTGTGCTCTGACCATTTGTGGGAGCCTCAGTTCTGCCAACGCCCACAGCCACGGCAGGTTCCATAGCACAGGATGTGAGAAAAAGGGATATAAGCAGTAAAATAAGTAGTTTTTTCATACGTTCTCCAAGTAGTTGGTGACTAAATATCTTTTGTTTTTGCACTTTCAGCGACGCCTTGAGGGAGCTTGTCCACCTTCTCCCACAGGAGAAGGCTTGTTGGCACATCGCCTCTGCGTTCATCAAAATTGTTTCGTTTTAAGCGTTGGATTTAGTGAGCCTTCTCCGGTGGGAGAAGGTGGATTTTGCCCAGCAAAAGACGGATGAGGCGTTTTCGTCAGGATTTTAAATCAACAAAATCCAAATGGAGATGTTTTAGTATATCTGCAGCAACAGCATTAAAGTTATTTCGTATACTCTCGTTTGAATATCTCAAAACCTCAATGCCCCATTTCGCCAGTTTCTCATCCCGTTGCCTATCCGACTCTTTATGTTCGGCTGTCAAATGTTGTCTTCCGTCCACCTCAATGACAATTTTCTTTTCGGCTATATAGAAATCAACAATATAACATTCTATATTATGTTGGCGTTTTACATTCAAAGGCAACTTCTTCAAAAAATCATACCATAAATGCCTTTCTTCAGGAGTCATATTCTTACGCAACTCTTTTGCATTTTTAACGAGATTTTTGTTGTAAGGTATCATATTTACTCCTCATCCACCACTTCGTGGTCCCCCTTCTCCCATAGGAGAAGGCTTGTTGGCATTTTCTCTCCGCCCATCATACAGATTGTTTCATCCTATACGTTCGACTTTGGGAGCCTTCTCCGGCGGGAGAAGGTGGCGGCGAAGCCGACGGATGAGGTGTTTTTATCAGGGGTTCAAATCAACAAGATTTGCCCCGAGAATATCCCTCAGGGCAAATTTTTCGTCGTTTTATCCCTCAAACTCGCTGAGGGGCTTGATCTCGTATCCTTCCGCGCGAACGTAGTCGATGAAATCGCCAAGCATCTGTGCGTTGGAGACGGAAACCGCGTGAATGAGGTACACCGCGCCGTCGTGGAGCTTCTCCTTGTTGTTCTGGAGCACTGTTGCCGGGTCCTTCTGGGCGGTTACTACGTGGTCGTTGGGCTCGATAGCGGACCAGAACACCGTTTTCAGACCCATCGCGTAGGAAAGTGCCATTGTCCACTCGCAAGCACCGCCTTCCGGAGGTCTGTAGTACACCATATCCGGCGCGTCGGGAATATATTTTTTCAGAAGGTCGTTGTTATCCTTAATTTCAGAGACAAACTGCTCGGGAGTGAGGCTGGTCATATTGGGGCTGGGGTGGCTGAGGGTGTGGTTGCCCACGATATGTCCCTCGTCAAGCATACGTCCCACAAGACCGGGCTCCGCGTTAAGGTAGTCACCGGTAACGAAGAAGGTGCCGGGGGCGTTCTTCTCCTTCATAGTGTCGAGAATGTCCGCGGTAACTCCATCGGGATAGCTTCCGTCCTCGGGGCGATATTCGTATCCGCAGTCGAAGGTCAGGTAGATCACCTTTTTGCCCTCTTTGCCGCGGTAGATTCCGTTGTATTTTTCAACAATGTCGAGAGTCTCCGCCGCTCTGTCCCACTTCCACGTTACAACACCCGTGGTAAGGTCGCGGGAGACTGAGCCGGGGTACCAACAGCCGTAGAGGTCGTCGGGATTCTTGTCAGAAAAGTGTCCCTGAGGCACGCTGTAAACGAAGGAGAGGTCGTCCGGTACGTTAAGGCTTCCCGTAAATCCGCCCTCGATGGAGACGGTGGGCTTTTCTTCATCAGTTTCGCTTCCCTCTTCGGTGTCGGACTCGTCTGCACTTTCGGATTCGCTTTCCGATTCGCTCTCGTCGGGCTCTGTCTCTCCGTCCTCGCTGTCTACGGTAGCGTCCGCAGGAGTTTTCTCCTCGGTCTGGACAGAAGTTTCTCTTCCCGCGCCCTGAGTGGATGCGCCCGTCTCGTCAGCTCCGCGGAGCATTCCGCAAGAGGTGAAGGAAGAAAGCGTCAGCACAAGGCAAAGGAAAAACGCTATATATTTAAGCTTCATATTTTCTCCTCAAATCATGTCGTCTTTGAAATTAGTATATCGCAAAACCAAAGTTTTATCCGTCAGTCCTCAATGGGGTTTCTTCCGCAAATATCGGTGAGAAGCGTCTCAAGGTCCTCGTTGTCGGCAAACTCAAGCTGAATGACTTTTTTCTTCGGCGTGTTGAAGATCTTGCAGCGTCTGCCGAGGCTTCCCGTAACCTTTTCCTCAAGGTCCGCAAGGTAGTTCACCTTGGGAGCGGGATCCTCATCCTCTACCGTCACGGGCTTGTTAGCCGCCTTCACAGCCGCCTCGGTCTCGCGAACGGACATTTCACGCTCCAAAACGCGCTTTGCAAGAGGCAAAATATCCTTTTTATCTTTAAGACCCAGAAGAGCTCTGCCGTGGCCCGCGGAAATATCCCCGGAGGCAAGCATTTCAAGGACCTCTTCGGGAAGCTCAAGAAGTCTCAGCGAGTTTGCAACGGCACTTCTCGATTTTCCGACACTTGCGGCGATCTCCTCCTGAGTGAGGGAATAATTCTTCATAATATCAGCGTATCCCATAGCCTCTTCGCAGGGGTTCAGGTCCTCGCGCTGAAGATTTTCGATCATAGCGATCTTCGCCGCGGCAAGCTCGTCGGTGTCCATGACGATGGCAGGCACCTCAACCAGCCCCGCCAGCTTAGAAGCTCTCCAGCGGCGCTCACCCGCGATGATGGTATAGGTTCCGTTGCCGCTTTCGCGAAGGATGATGGGCTGAAGCACTCCGTTTGCGGCAATGGAGTCAGCAAGAGCGGCAAGAGCCTCTCTGTCAAACTGACGTCTTGGCTGACCGGGATTCGGCTCGATCATAGAAATGCGTACGGTCTGCACGCCGCTGTCTGCCTTTTCGGTGGAGTTATCGTCGAATATCGCGTCAAGGCCACGTCCGAGCCCTTTTTTCTTAGCCATTTTCTTTTTTCTCCCTTTCTTATGTAGGTGTGCCGACGGTTCGGCTGACCAGCTCCGCGGCTACCTTCTCGTAAGCGGCACAGCCCTTGGAGCAGCGGTCGTGATAGTTGATGGGCTCGCCGAATCCGGGAGCCTCGGAAAGAGTTACGTTTCGGGGGATAGTCACCGAGAAGAGCTTGTCGCTGTAGTAGCGCTTGATCTCGGAGAGGACTTGCGCGGAGAGGTTCAGTCGTCCGTTGTGCATGGTGATAAGGATGCCCGCGATGGTGAGATTTGGGTTGTATCTCTCCTTCACCTTCTTCACGGAGATCATCAGCTGAGAAAGTCCCTCGAGGGCGAAATACTCGCACTGCATAGGAATGACCACTCCGTCAGCGGCGGTGAGAGCGTTGACTGTAAGCATACCGAGGGAGGGGGGACAGTCGATCATAACGAAATCGAAGGAGTCACCCAGCTTTTCAACGAACTCGGACACGCGGCGCTCACGTCTTTCCTCACCGATAAGGTCGAACTCCGCACCTGCAAGGTTAATGGTGGCAGGGACCAGGGAAAGATTCTTATATGCGGTCTTCACCACAGCTTCCGCAGGGGAGGGGCCGTCGATGAGCACGTCGTACATGGTGTGTTTTGCCTTCTTCTTGTTGACTCCGAGACCGCTGGTGGTGTTTCCCTGAGGGTCGCAGTCAAGCATCAGCACGCGATACCCCATCTCAGCCACGATGGAGGCTATATTTATAGCGGATGTGGTCTTTCCGACTCCGCCTTTCTGATTCGCAAAAGCGATAACGTAGGGTTTCTTGTTCACTTGCTTCCGCCTTTCCGCCGAGCGAACCTTCGCAAACGGCAATAACTACCCATTTAAATCAGTATACCATAAATCGGCGTCAACTTCAAGCACATTTACCCAAGTTGTTTGTTTTCAAGCCCGTCAATTTTGAAAATATTATTGAAATCAGGCGGCTCAGGTATTATAATTAACATAGACGTTAAATAATGTTGACACAGAGCAAAAAACGAGGTAACAATATGCTTAAAACGAAGATAGTTTGCACCATCGGCCCCGCTACAAACAGTCCGAAGATGATCGAAAAAATGATCATGAGCGGCATGAACGTGGCGCGTCTCAACTTTTCCCACGGAATCCACGAGGATCACGCAAAGACTATCGAATATATAAAGGCGGCTCGCGAGAAAACGGGCAGACCCGTCGCCATCATGCTTGACACTAAGGGCCCTGAGATCAGGATCGGCAAGCTGGAGGGCGGTGAGGCAACCCTGGTCCCGGGAGAAGAGTTCACCCTCACATCAAGAGACGTTCTCGGGAATGATAAGATCGCAAGCCAGAGCTACGCCGACCTTGCTTCCCAGCTTAAAGCGGGAGACAGCGTCCTTCTCGACGACGGAAGCATCACTCTGAGAGTCAAGGAGTGTACCGACACCGACGTTATCTGCACCGTGGTGGAAGGCGGCGTACTGAAGAGCGGCAAGGGCGTGAACCTGCCCGACATCCACCTTGACATGCCTCACATGAGCGAGAGAGACAAGGCGGATATCCTCTTCGGACTTGAGCACGACATAGATTTTATCGCGGCGTCCTTCGTAAGATGCGCGGAAGACGTGATAAATATGAGGAAATTCGTAGACTACCACGGCGGACACGCCATCAAGATCATCTCCAAGATCGAAAACAGCGAAGGCGTTGATAATTTCGAAGCGATCCTTGAGGCATCCGACGGAATAATGGTGGCCAGAGGCGATATGGGCGTTGAGATCCCCTTTGAGAGACTCCCCGGACTTCAGAAGAAGTTCATTCTGGAGTGCTACAGAGCCGGCAAGATGGTAATCACCGCCACCCAGATGCTTGAGTCCATGATCTCCCACGCGAACCCCACCCGAGCAGAGATCACCGACGTGGCTAACGCGGTATTCGACGGCACCTCTGCGGTAATGCTCTCCGGCGAGACCGCAGTCGGAAAATATCCCCTCCGTGCCATCGAGGTCATGGCGAAGGTAGCCGAGCAGGCAGAGCAGGACGTGTTCGAGATGAAGGGATATGACGAAGAATACCTCATCGACTATTCCGACACCACCAACGCCATGTGCGACGCGGCTTGTACTACTGCAAAGGACCTTCAGGCAAACGCCATCGTAGCTCTGACCATGACCGGACGCAGTGCGAGAAGACTTTCAAAGTTCCGCCCGTCCACACCCATCGTAGCGGCAACTCCCTCACGCAAGACCTTCCATCAGCTGGCACTTTCCTGGGGCGTATATCCCGTTCTCGCCATGAGCCAGAAGAGTTTCGACAGTCTCTTCCAGCACGCTATCGACTGTGCTAAGCAGATCGACTTGGTTTCCGTCGGAGACAAGGTGGTCATCGTTG
>JAZULS010000133.1:0-8161 GCA_045603205.1 Eubacteriales bacterium
TTTGGGGCAGAAAATGACGATAGCGGCAAACGGGGGGTATCGTGGGGGGGAATGACGAAAACACCTCATCCGTCTTTTGCTACGCAAAATCCACCTTCTCCAGCTGGAGAAGGCTAATTTCACGGGACGTACACGCAGGGTAGAGGTATGGTACGGCGAAAAATCAAACGAAAGCGGCGGGAGACGAGCCCCCGCCCTACGGTGTACCAATATCGTTCGGTGAAACACAAACGAAGCGGGATTCCCCATGGGTCATGCCCTGCAAATACAGACAAAATTCTCCTTTTTTCCCTACTTGAACATATAATAAGGAAAACTTGTCGAAATATATTGACTTTCCCCCTAAATCATTGTATTATAATAATTGCACGATTTTTGCATCTGTGCTGACACTTCCGTCCAAATGCAAAGGATTTGACGGATTCCCAAAACATCATATTCCGTACGGTTGGCTATGAGTCCCGCGCCTTCTCTTAACGGCGGCGGACTTTAATACGGCGGAATCATAAAATTTAATATTGATGTTCACACCTGACAGTTTTTAACAAAAACCTTGCTTTTTCTCACCGGAAAAAGCAGAGAAACCGTAGCGACAAAGACGCACCCCGAGAATTCTTCCCGCGGATAAGCCGTCTTTTGTAGAAAACTCTTTGCGGGGGCTGCGGTTAGTCTTGATGTGGGTTCGCGCAGAGCTGTAATACGGCTATACGCGGTCTTTTTGCCGCAAAGGGGGATGCAAAAAATGAAAAACAGAAAAGAATTAATAGAACTCAAAAACATTACCGTCGAGTTTGACGGGGAAAAGGTCCTTGACGACCTCTCCCTCAACATCCACGACGGGGAATTCGTGACCCTTCTCGGCTCCTCGGGCTGCGGCAAGACCACGACTCTCCGTATTATCGCAGGCTTCATCGAGCCCGACTCAGGCGTAATGCTTTTTGACGGAAAAGACATGAGTGGTGTTCCGCCTTACAAGAGAGAGGTAAACACCATTTTTCAGCGTTACGCGCTTTTCCCGCACTATAACGTATATGAGAACATAGCCTACGGCCTCAGAGTAAGAAAGACTCCCGAGGACGTTATCCGCGCCGAGGTGGAGAGAATCCTGAAGCTGGTGGGACTCTCCGGATTTGAAAAGAGAAGCGTCACCAAGCTCTCCGGCGGACAGCAGCAGAGGGTTGCCATTGCCCGCGCCCTGGTGCTGAAGCCAAAGGTGCTTCTCCTTGACGAGCCTCTGGCGGCACTTGACCTGAAGCTCCGCAAGGATATGCAGAACGAGCTGAAAAATATTCAAAAGCAGATGGGGATCACCTTCATCTACGAGACCCACGACCAGGAGGAGGCTCTCTCCATGTCCGACACCGTGGTGGTTATGAACAAGGGTAAGATCCAGCAGATCGGTTCCCCCATCGACATTTACAACGAGCCTCAGAATGCCTTTGTTGCGGACTTCATCGGGGAGTCTAACATCATCGACGGCGTTATGCGCGAGGACTACATGGTTACCTTCGCGGGACACACCTTCCGCTGCCTTGACTCCGGCTTCGGCGTGGGCGAGGCGGTTGACGTGGTGGTCCGTCCCGAGGACGTGGACATCGTCCCCGTGGAGCGCGGCATGGTACGGGGTGTCGTCACCTCCGTGACCTTCCGTGGCGTGCATTTCGAGATCATCGTTGACGTGTGCGGCTTCAAGTGGATGATCCAGACTACCGACGAGCATCACGAGGGTGACATTGTTGGAGTCTTCGTTGAGCCTGATGCAATACATATCATGAAGAAGAGTGAGTATTCCGGACTTTACGGTGACTACAGCTCCTACAGCGACGAGCTTGACGAGCTCAGCAACCCTGACGTGGACGAGGACGAGGAGAGTGAGGACTGATGAAGAAAAACTCTCTCGGCGCAAAGCTGGTTGCCTGTCCCTACTACCTTTGGGCGGCAATATTCATCGTAGTCCCCGTGCTGATGGTCATATACTACGCCTTCACCAACGGTGACGGAGCATTTACTTTCGACAATATTGTGGCGCTGAAGGATTATGGCTACACCTTCCTTATCTCCATCGTTTATTCTCTCATAGCAACGGCAATATGCCTCGTTATCGCATATCCCTTCGCCTACGTTATGAGCAGAAAGGGTCCTGCATCCCAGCGTATCATGATGATGCTGGTGATGCTGCCCATGTGGATGAATCTTCTCATCCGCACCTATTCCTGGATGAACATTCTGGAGCGAAACGGAATCATCAACAACCTGCTTGAGATGATCGGTGTCGGCCCTCTGAAGCTGATCGGTACTCCTGCCGCGGTCATCTTCGGTATGATCTACAACTACCTGCCCTATATGATCCTGCCCATCTACACGGTAATGTCGAAGATCGACACCTCTCTTCTTGAGAGCGCGGAGGACCTTGGCAGCAACGCCCTCTCAAAGCTCCGCCGCGTTATCCTTCCTCTCAGCGTTCCCGGTGTGGTGTCGGGCATCACCATGGTATTCGTACCCTGCGTCTCCACCTTCTACATTTCTCAGAAGCTGGGCGGCATCGGCGACGTGCTGGTGGGTGATGTTATCGAACAGGAGATCATCTATAAGAACAACTACAACTTAGGTTCTGCTCTTTCCCTTGTGCTGATGCTTCTTGTGCTTGTCAGCATGGCGGTGCTGAACCGCTTCTCGGATAACGAGGAAATAATCGTTTGACAGTAAGGCTTGGGGAAAAGACCCCGTGATCGTAAAAATTTCAGCCGATTTCGGCAGATAGGAGGCAGACGGTGAAAAATAAGCACCTCGGAAATATATTTACCACTCTCGTTTATATACTTCTGTATGCACCCCTTCTCGTGATGGTGTTTTTCTCCTTCAACGAGACAAAAAGCACCTCAGTATTCGCAGGATTTTCTCTGCGCTGGTACCGTGACCTGTTTTCCAGCAGCGACACCGTAACCGCCCTAAAAAACACTCTCGTTCTCGCTCTGTCCTCTGCCGTTATCGCGACGATCCTCGGTACTATGGCAGCCGTGGGCATCTGGCATCTGAAGAGAAAGTCTGTCAGAGACGGCATTATGACGGTGACGAATATTCCCATGACAAACCCCGAGATCGTAACGGGCGTATCCATGATGCTTCTTTTCGTATTTGCGGGAAGAGCGCTGGGTCTTGCTCAGTCGCTGAGCTTCTGGACTCTCCTTATTGCCCACGTTACCTTCAACCTGCCCTACGTTATTCTTAACGTCCTGCCGAAACTCAGACAGACGGACAGATACCTGTCGGAGGCGGCAATGGACCTTGGCAGCACGCCTACCCGTGCCTTTTTCAACGTAGTTCTGCCTCAGGCGTATTCGGGACTGCTTTCAGGCTTCATTATGGCGTTTACCCTGTCCCTTGACGACTTCGTAATCAGCTACTACACCAACGGCGCGGACTTTCAGACCTTGCCGCTGATGATATTCTCCATGACCAAGAGAACGGTGAAGCCCAATATGTACGCTCTCTCCACCCTTATTTTCGTGGTGGTGCTCCTTCTTCTGGTGCTGTCGAATCTTCTCGGATCGAAAGATGAGCCGCAGGGGGCAAAAAAACACGCCAAGAGCAAGAAAAACTCAGCCCTTCTCCGCCGCGTGGGCATCGTCCTTGTTGTCTGCCTTCTCGTGGGTCTCATTCCCGCGGGAATCTTCCTCGGCAGAGGCGGCAGCGACAATCACGGACTTGAGTTCGAGGGACAATACTTCATTGATCCCGCGACGGGTCTTTCAAAATACGCAGGAACCACCATCAACGTGTTCAACTGGGGTGAATACATCTCCGACGGCTCTGACGGTACGCTGGACGTGAACCGTGAGTTCGAGCGTCTCACGGGGATCAAGGTCAACTATATCAACTTTGACACCAACGAGGCTATGTACGCTAAGCTTACTACGGGGGCTGTAGCCTACGACGTGGTTATTCCCTCGGACTATATGATAGAAAAGCTGAAGAACGAGGGACTCCTTGCGAAACTTGATTTCTCCATGATCGACAACTACGAGTACGTGGACGAAAAGTACAAGGGACTTTATTTCGACGAAAATAGCGAGTACAGCGTTCCCTACAACGTGGGAATGGTGGGACTTATCTATAACACCACCATGGTTGAGGGTACACCCGACAGCTGGGAAGTTATGTGGGACAGCCGTTACGCGGACAACATACTGAACTTCAACAATCCTCGTGATGCTTTTGCAATCGCTCAGTTGGCTCTCGGGATCGACCTTAACACCACGGATCCTGCCGATTGGAGACGTGCGGCTGACAAGCTGATCCAGCAGAACGCCGTCCTTCAGGCGAGAGTTATGGACGAGGTATTCAATAAGATGCAGGGCGGAAACGCGGCAATCGCTCCCTATTACGCGGGCGACTTCCTTACCATGAATGAGATCAATCCCGACCTTGCCTTCGTTTATCCCAAGGAAGGTACCAACATCTTCGTGGACGCTATGTGTGTGCCGAAGAACGCCCAAAACTATGAGGCGGCACTTCTCTACATCAACTTTATGCTTGAGCCTGCCGTTGCCCTTGCTAACGCGGAGTACATCTGCTACGCTTCTCCCAACACCGCGGTGACGGAGAACGAGGAATATGCTTTCTACGGAAACGAGATTTTGTATCCAGCCGAAGAGGATATGCCGGAAGTTCAGTATTACCACGATATGGATGCGGCGACAAGAAAGCTTTATAACGACCTCTGGAGTGAAGTCAAGAGAGGCTAATAAAAAACCACCTTCGGGTGGTTTTTTGAGGTTTTTGGGGAGAGAGGGAGATGACGTTTCGGTGGTATCAATTTCGTGCGGTGATAATCCCATTGTAACGGGCGATCACAGATCGCCCCTACAGATGTAACCAACCGTTCACCTGCTCAGGCGAAGCCTGTACACGGTAAGGTGAAACGATATGGCTACAAATCAAACGTTATCTATCGCCAATGCGGCACGATTTTCAAAATTGTGGGGTGTGAGGTACCGATTGATTCGATGGCTTCATTTCAGGAACCGAAACACAGCAGTGCGTTCACGCCTGCGGATGGGTTAGCGTGCCGCGGGGGGTGAAGCTTCTCAAGGGGGGCTTGCCCCCATATTGAAGGCTTTCTTTGTGTCTCTTTCTTTCACGGAAAGAAAGGGCGTATAAATCACGTTCGGCTAATCCCATCGAAACGGGAGGAGCGAGTCCCTCCCCTACCATCGTTGATGACGTGCGGTGGACATCAATTCCGTGTGGTGAAAACGACGTAAACACCTCATCCGTCTTTTGCTACGCAAAATCCAACTTCTCCCGCTGGAGAAGGCTAATTTCACGGGTACGCACACGCAGGGTTGAGATATGGTTCGGCGGAAAATCAAACGAAAACGGGCGATCACAGATCGCCCCATATAAAAAGTTTCTAATTCCGTAGCAAAATCACTCAGGATATGTTATAATAAGCGGAGAGAAAAATTAATCCTACAAAAAGGAGGAAACGACCAATGCTTGACGTTTGTCTTCTCGGCACGGGAGGAAGTGTGCCGAAGCCTGACAGATGGCTCACCTCAGCCTATATCAGATATAACGGCGAGGCGATACTTATCGACTGCGGCGAGGGAACTCAGCTTGCCCTCAAGGAAACGGGATTTATCGCGGGAAAGATCGGACTTATCCTGCTGACTCACTTCCACGCGGATCACGTCAGCGGTCTGCCGGGTATGCTTCTCGCTATGGCAAACGAGGGTAGAATAGATCCCGTTGTCATCGCAGGACCCCGCGGAGCCGCAAGGATCGTGTCCTCCCTTTCAGTTATAACTCCCGGACTTCCTTTTGAAGTTACCGTCATCGAAATTCCCGCAGGCGGCGGAGAGTTGCCGGCGGAATGCTTTGCGGCATGGCAGGGTAAAGCTCCCCTCAAGGTCACAGCCTTCCATGGTAAGCACTCCATGACCTGCCTCGGATACAGAGTTTCCCTGTCAAGAGCAGGAAAATTCGATCCCACAAGAGCGAAAGAGGCGGGTGTTCCCGTAAAGATTTGGGGCAGACTCCAAAGAGGCGAAAGTGTGGAGCTTGACTGCGTGACTTATACTCCCGATATGGTTCTCGGCGAAGCACGTCGCGGACTTGAAGTAAGCTACGTTACCGACACCCGACCTACTCCCGAGATAGAAGCCGCCGTTGCAGGATCAGACCTCCTTATCTGCGAGGGAATGTTCCCCGAGGACAAGGCGGAGAGAGCCAGAAAATCCCGTCACATGACAGCCCTTGAGGCGGCAACTATCGCCAAAAACGCAGGTGTCGGCGAGCTTTGGCTCACTCATTTCAGCCCCTCGATGCCCGACCCCGTGGAAGCGGAGGCTGAGGCAAAGTCCGTCTTTGAAAACGCCGTTGCAGGTGTGGACGGAAAGCACGTACTGCTAAAATTCCCCGAAGAATAAATTTTTGAAAAAGGAGGCGCTCCGAATGGAAGAGACGCGATATTCCGAAACTCTCGATCTGTTCGAGAGCCTGACCGTGACCCTTGAGGCCACAGATGACACCGTGGGAATGAGAGCTGACGCCGCCTTAGCTGCGGAGTGCGAAAAACTCGGTTTCCCCGTGACCCGTTCCGCCATTCAGAAGCTGGCAGAGGAGGGCGCACTTACCAAAAACGGCACTCCCGTGAAGAAGAATTACAAGATCGGCAGGGGTGACGTGCTTATCTTGACCTTGCCCGAGCTTCAGCCCTGCGAAGCGGAGCCCGAGAATATTCCCCTTGACGTGGTCTACGAGGACGCGGATATTATCGTCATCAACAAGCCTCAGGGAATGGTGGTGCACCCCGCGCCGGGACACGCAAACGGAACTCTCGTTTCCGCCCTCCTTTACCACTGCGGAGATTCCCTTTCGGGGATCGGGGGCGTGGCAAGACCCGGCATCGTTCACCGTATCGACAAGGACACCTCAGGTCTCATCTGCGTAGCCAAGAATGACGCCGCCCACCTCAGCCTGTCCGAACAGCTGAAGGATCACTCCATGTGCCGTACCTACGAGGCGCTGTGCATCGGCAGACTGCCTCAGGAGAGGGGTAGGGTGGAAGCGCCTCTCGGCAGAAGTACATCCGACAGGCGGAAGATGGCGGTGACTCCCGCTGGAAAGTTTGCCGCAACCAATTACGAAGTCGTGGCGGAATACTCTCCCCGTGAGGGCGGTGTTGTGACTCATGCGGTGGCAAAGCTCGAGACGGGCAGGACCCACCAGATCCGAGTCCATTTCGCCTACATAGGACATCCTCTCCTCGGAGACCCGGTCTACGGAGGCGGCGGAACTCAGTTTGAAAAACGGCACCCATCATTTTTTAGCGGACAGTGCCTCCACGCGGCGGAGCTGACTCTTGTGCATCCCGCCACGGGCGAAAAAATGACTTTTTCTGCTCCGAGACCTGAAAATTTCGAAAAAATCCTCGAGCTTTTGGGCAGAGACCACTGAAAATAGGAAAAAACTTGCACAAAAAGTCCTACTTCTGCAAAGAAAAGCCATTTTTACTATTGCATTTGAGATTTTTTTGTGATAGAATAGATAGGCTTGAAATATAGTTTCACGAAAATGCGGGCGGGAGCCTCGCGGAAAACATAAAATATGGGACCGGCGCGAGGTGCCCCCGGTCAGAATGGAGATTTTCATGATAGCAATCGGTATTATTCTTATAGTAGCAGCAGTATTCCTTACCATCGCAGTTCTTATGCAGCAGGGTAAGAGCCACAACCTTTCCGGCACTATCGCAGGTGCAGGTGAGACCTTCTTCGGAAAGAGCAAGGCGGCAACAATGAACAAGAAGCTTTCCGCACTCACAACTATCGTAGCGATCGTTTTCGTAGTGCTCGTTCTCGTTGCATACCTCATCCAGGGCGGCGCAGGCGGTAACGTAACCGGCGACTACTCCGGTACATCTGCTGATTCTAAGGTTGAGTCCACAGTTGAGAGCGGCTCTGCATCTGAGTCCGAGACTGAGGCTAAGACCGAAGAGTCTACAAAGGCGTAAGTTTATAAAAGATGATCCCCGAGTGAACGCTCGGGGATTTTTGTTTTTGAAGTGATAGCATATCGTGCGGCGAAAACCAACGAAAACGGGAGGACAGCGCCCCCTCCCCTGCCATCGGTGATGTCGTTTCGGTGGACATCAATTTCG
>JAZULS010000134.1:0-12577 GCA_045603205.1 Eubacteriales bacterium
AGACCGGTGTTGGTAAACTCATGAACATGGCAATCACTCTCGGACGTCCCGTAAATCCCAACCTCCACGTTGGTTTCTGCGGCGAGCACGGTGGTGACCCCACATCTGTTGAGTTCTGCCACGAGCTTGGACTTGACTACGTATCCTGCTCTCCCTTCCGCGTACCGATCGCAAGACTTGCTGCTGCACAGGCTGCAATCAAGAGCAAGTAATTTGCTGACCGCGTAAGCTAAATAGACAAAATTATCCCCGATGAGAGATCATCGGGGATTTTTATAGGCATTGTATTTCACTTCAAAGTGTGCTATAATATAAAAAAGGAGTGAGCGAATTGAAAAGATATACTTCTAAAGCAACAAAATGGTTAGCAATTTTGACTTTAATCTGTGTTGTGTTTTTCGTAGTGGGGATTATTTTCATTATCGTGGATATTCCCAATGTAGGATTACAAATTTGTCCTACTATGCTTGGTGGATTGATGGGGATTTTGTTTGCTGTTTCTTTTTTTGCTGAAAGAAGCAGTACTTTGGTAATAGATACAGATAAATTTGTTTTTCCAAGAGGTGCTGATATAAATGGAAAAATCTCATTCAAAAAAACAGCTATAAATAAGAATGAGATTTGTGATATCGAAAGCAAGTTCTGTAAAGGTGATAAAATCATTTCTAGAGATTGCTACTTCCACACACTAAAATTAAAAGATGGCACTAAGGTTACGTTTACTCTTTATGCGTTTGGTAAAACGGCGGAAAAAGAGATTTTAGAAACCATCAAAAAGAGCGTTACATAATTTCCCTCTTTTGCCGATAGCGCCACTCAGGCTGCATCAGGGAGCAAGTAATTTGCTGACCGCGTAAGCTAAATAGATGAACTGTCCCTCTGTCAAGAAATCGGCAGAGGGATTTTTCTTGCAAACAAGCTGAAAATATAGTATAATGAACCAAAAATGATAATGTCGAGGACATGATAATATGATAGATAAGCTTGCGAGGAACAAAATATTTGCCGTTTGCGCGGCGATCTTTTGCTGTGCTTTGTGGGGGATTTCCACTCCCGTTGTTAAAATAGGCTATAACTATATAGATGAAACCAACGTTCCGTCTCTTCTTTTATGGGTAGGATTACAGTTTATTGTTTCGGGGGTATTTACGATCGGTGCTTACAGCGCCAAGTCAAGGAAACTTCTCCTTCCGAAAAAAGAAAGCGTTATGGGCGTTGTAATAGTTTCGATATTGCAAACGGTCCTGCAATATGCCCTTTTATACATAGGTTTATCATTTACTACTTCAGTGAAAGGTGCGATTCTTAAAAGCACTGACGTGTTTTTTGTTGTACTGATCGCAAGTTTGATCTTTAAACTTGAAAAACTAACTGCAAAAAAGCTGATCTCATGTATTATCGGTTTTTCCGGCATTGTTATTATGAATCTTGACGGTCTGAGCTTTAATATAAATCTGCTTGGTGACTGCCTCGTTTTAATTGGAATCGTGTCTTATTCGTTTTCGGTTGTTATGACAAAGCTGTTTGCAGAAAAGGAAGATCCTATCGTTTTGTGTGGTTACCAAATGAGCCTCGGCGGCGTGGTACTGTCGCTGATAGGTTTGGCTCTGAACGGAAAATTCGATTTTGTGGGAATGTTGCCTGTTTTTGTGTGCCTGTCATTAATATATGCAGTATCCTATACGGTTTGGACGATTTTATTAAAATATAACCAGGCATCAAGTGTTACAATCTATAGTTTTATGATGCCTGTTTTTGGGGTTATCTTTTCTTCACTGCTCTTGGCTGAAAATGGCGGTGTATCAATGGTTAATTTAACAATAGCGCTGTTTTTGGTTTGTGGAGGGATCCTTCTTTGGGGATATGAAAAGCAGGGGGAAGATTGTAGAAAAAAGTAATATTTTTTAGAAATCCCACACTTCCCGATATTGCTCAGGCTGTGACGGGGGCAAGTAATCTTCGCGTAGCATAAGGCTAAATAAACTGCAAAAATCCCCACCAATTTTTGGTGGGGAAAATTTTATGTAGTTTTCTTTTTGCAGAGTGCTTTGATGGCAAAATATGCCACGTAAACGAGGAAGCTGGTGCCGAATACACAGAATACTACCACGAAGGGCATTACCTTATCGGGTAAGAAGGGGAAAATACTGTATTCAATAAAGAACCAGTTGTAACCGATGGCGTATACCGTGTTTCCGAAAGCCGCCCAGACGAGAATAATAAGAATTCCAACCAGCTCTTTCCAAATTTTACGGAAGTCTAACACCACGTCTCCGAAAGCCAGATTCAGCACACCCCAGCAGAAAAGAACGCCATGGTACATGAAGGTCTGTGAGATCACGTAGGAGAAGGGAGGTTGACCGCCAAGGGCAGATCCGGGATAACACATCCACATCATACTTGAAGCGATGGCAAGGACAACGACGGTCTGCTTGATCTTTCCAAATCGCGGGTTGAACTGAACGAAGGGGGCGAGTACTCCCATTAACGTGCAGATATGGAAGGGAAGCTTGCCGGGGTCAATGCGGTTGTAGCTGTCGGACAGCGGCATAAGGAAAAAGTCAGCCACGTACATCACGATTACCGTCAAAGCCATGATCCTTGTGAGACGGGACCTTTTTTCGGGGTGTCTGTGACCGTACAGAGACAGAATAAACGTACCGCCGAAGATTACAAATAAGTAAAGAAAATGCCAAACGTCAAATAAACCGATTTTAAGACTCGAATTGTTTTGACTTAACAACCAAGCAACAAAATCTTTCATATTAGTTTCGCCGCCTTTCCGTTCTGGGTCTCCCCAATACTTTACTATTATACCACGGTTTTTATGCTTTGTAAATGAAATTTCGCTAAAATATGACAAATAGCGTGCCGGTAGGAAACGGTATGATCGGCAGTGTAACATTTTCTGCAAATGACTAACAAAAAGTTCACAAGGGTTTGACGTAGATTTTTTATGAAAATCTTTCTTTTTGAGCAGTAATATGATATAATTTATCAAAATGCTCCACTTTTAAAGGAGATTAGCAATGAAAAAACATAACAACGTATTGAAACTGATACTTTCCGGACTTTTTTTAGCCCTTGCCTACGTATTGCCTTTTCTCACCGGTCAAATACCCGAATTTGGGGCTATGCTTTGCCCCTTACATATTCCCGTGCTCCTTTGTGGATTCGTCTGCGGACCTATTTGGGGTGCTGTTGTAGGAGTTGTTGCTCCACTTTTTCGCTCCCTGACCATCGGAATGCCTCCGCTTTTCCCAACGGCGGTGTGCATGGCGTTGGAACTTGCCGCTTACGGTGCCGTGGCAGGGCTGATGCATAAGAGACTCCCTCGAAAGAAGCCCTACATTTATCTCTCCCTCATCACGGCAATGATCGTGGGACGACTCATTTGGGGTGGGGCGATGCTTGTTTGTCTGGCTGCGGGTGGCGGCACTTTTACCTTTGCTGCCTTCTTTGCAGGTGCATTTACAGGTGCGCTCCCCGGAATTATCCTTCAGATTGTGATGATTCCCTTACTTGTTATGCTTCTCGATAACCCCAGGGTGTTAAATTTTAAAGAATAAGTGCGAAAATCTCCCAAACCAAAGAAAGGATAGGTCCAAAAGATGGAACAACGTGAGAAGACCCGCAAACTTTTGAAAGATCATTATCAGACCTATCCCAAACTGCAGATTGAGGATGTTTTCAAATTTTTGTACCAAAGCGTTTTCGGCTGTGAGCATTTTGTGTCTTCAATCGAAAAGGCAACTGAAATGATTTTGACAGAGCATGGGGAGATGAACCGCGAAGTGCCTGCGGAAATCGAAACACTCGACGGCGCATACTGTAGAGTGCCGTTGACTAAAATGGACGCGGGACTTACCGCCGATACCTTTGGAAAGCTTTTCGTGTCTTCCTCCAAGAGAGTCGGGGGCAGTGTGACGGACTTAAAAGAAAAGCTAAATATTGTCCTTGAACTTGTCCGTGAGGGTGCCCTTCCTTTCTCGGAAAACGACTTTAATATTGCCGCGTGCCGTTGGGAGTCGGAGGGATATCCGTCCATCCATCATTCTGATACCTTCAGAGAAAGTTATCATCCCTCATATCGCGTTATTTCAAAGGAATATATCCCGTTTCTTCCTCTTTTCTCTGAGCTTGACCGACGACTTGCCCATGGAAGAGTGTTCCTTGCTGTTGACGGAGGGAGTGCCAGCGGCAAAACAACCCTTGCAGGTTTCCTTGAAGAACTCTACGGATGCACCGTATTCCACATGGACGATTTCTTCTTGAGACCCGAACAGCGGACACCCGAAAGGTTCGCTGAAGTCGGCGGGAACGTTGACAGAGAACGCTTTTTGGAGGAGGTACTTTGTCCTTTAAGCCAAGGGGGAAGTGTCACTTACAGAAAGTTTGACTGTGGGACAATGTCTCTTGCCGATAAAGTAGAGGTAGTCCCCGAAAGGCTCGTAGTTATAGAAGGTGCATATTCAATGCATCCCGAACTTGAGGGGTATTACGACTTTTCGGTATTTCTTGACGTCTCTCCGGAACTTCAGAGGGAGAGAATACTTCGCCGTAACTCATATGATATGGCAAAACGGTTCTTTAACGAGTGGATCCCCCTCGAGAGAACGTACTTTGAGGCAACGCACATTAAAGAGCGATGCAGCATGACGGTGTGTATTTCCGAAAAATAATATCTCACTCCCCGTCAAAGTTCGGCGGGGATTTTCTATATTGAAGAGAGCGGAGAATTGTGGTATAATAAGTTATGACATAACGATGGATGGAGATTTAAGGATGGAGAATATGGATAAAAAACGATGCGCCTGGTGTAACCTTAAAAATCCCGCGTATGTTCACTATCACGACAGCGAATGGTGTGTGCCACGTTTCGACGACGGGTATTTATACGAAATGCTGATTCTCGAATCCTTTCAGGCGGGGCTGTCATGGGAGTGCGTTCTTAACAAAAGAGAAGCGTTCAGACGGGCGTATGACAATTTTGACATTGACAGGGTCTGCTTTTACGATAACGGGAAAATAAACGAGCTTTTATCAAACAAAGAGATCATCCGAAACAAGCTCAAAATTAACGCAAGTATAACAAACAGCAGAATTTTCAAGGATATAGCCGGTGAGTTCGGTTCCTTTTACAACTACCTCAGAATTTTTACAGGTGACGAGGTCGTTTGCGAAACAGGAAATACTACAAACCATGTATCCGACGAGATCTCAAAGGACCTTCAAAAAAGAGGAATGAAATTCGTCGGCTCCACTATAATTTATTCTTTTCTTCAGGCGGTGGGATTTATCTATTCCCACGATGAAGGTTGTTTCCTTTACAAAAACGGTTAAACTAAATAACAAAATCCCACCGATTTGAGTTTTCGGCGGGATTTTCTATTGTTCAGACTCAATTTGTCAACGCATTTTTAATAGCCAGGTTTACCGCTTCTCTCACAGAGAGTACGAATTCTTCGCTCTTCGGGTACTCCTTGAAGGTCAGTTCCTTGCCGCAAGGTTCAATCAGACCCATGACAAAATCCCGTCCGCAAAGCTTTTCGCAAAGCTTAAAGGCTCTCATGTCCTGCAGAGCATCGTGGAATACACCGATACGAAGGGATTCAAAGGCGGTACCGTCGGGGGCAGGGTACACGGAAAAAGCGTCTCCCGCGGGAGAGAAATACTCTCCGTCGGTGGACAGATAGGGATTTACGTGAGAGTAGGAATACTGATCGTTGTAGTAGTTGTACCCCCACTGCAAGAAGCCGCGAATATCGTACTTATAGAACTGCATACCGATGATGCGGTTGCGGTAAGAGGGCATCGCGATGTATCTGTTGGAAACTATCCCCGACTGGCTGCAACAGTAGTAGGTCCACAGATCTTCCACACCATTTTCGACAAACGCCTCGATGTGGTCTGTCCCCGGAATCGGCTTGTCAACGATTCCCTCAGCGTACAACTCGTAGTCAGAGAGAGCATCCATAACCGTGTAGCCTTCGAGAAGATGACGAACTACGTTTCGCGCCGCAAGGTATGATTCCTTTTGCTCGGCGGTAGGCTCGTCAGATATATGGAATACGCAGTTTTGGTCAACACCGCGGGATTTCAGAAAGGCGAGAAGCTCGGGTATAAACGAGGAGAGGAATGCGCTGTATTCTTCCCCAGCCGCCTCGGTGTCCCAACCGAAGATACGTTTCTTTTCTCCGTCAACGGTAGCGACTATCTTCGGCGCATGTTTCGCTCCCCATTGAGTGAAAAAGTGTGCCATCTCAAACTGATGGATTCCGACTGACTTACATATATCTATCCACCTGCCAAGCTTTGCAAAGTCGAAGCGGTAGACTCCGTCAACGAGATACACGTCAACAAGCTGAACCGTAGTCCGCTCTCCGCCCACAGCGGTATCAAGCGGTGGCGTGAAGACGGGGGTGAGGATCATATTGATGCCGTTTTTATGGGCAGTGCGTAGGAAGTTTTCAATTATCTCAAAGTGGCGGTCGCTGAAGGCTTCTACGCGGTAATAGTCCGCCAGACAGTCGCAATAGAACCATTGGGTGAAACTGAGGTCCTGCTCCGGCAGCTTCGCGTCGATTATCTCAAGGGTGAATGTGGCAGATCCTACGGCAGAACCATCTTCGGCATCTGTAAAACTTATTGTAATGGGGTACTCTCCGCCATCAAAATTGGAGTCGGGAGACACTTCCACCCACAGACAGTGAAGATTATGAGTCAATATTAGCCTTGGGCTTTCGGAAAGAGGCAGAAGAATGTCGGGATAAAGTCCCGGTGTGGTGCGGAGGTAGTCCTCGTCATACATATGGTTGAATATGGGCATTTGCACGGGTACCTGCTCCACCCGTCTCAAGGCAATACAGTCCGCCAAGGGAGACTCCACTTTCGGTATCACCGTGCGTCGGCTGTTGAAGACTTCCTCAGAGGTATAGCAGACGCAGAAGCGGAATATCTCGTTTCCAAAGCAGGATCCACGGGTATATTCCTTCTTTTTTGATATATCGTCGTCAAGAAAACATTTTTCAAGGGATGAGATAAGCTTGACTATCATAAATACCTCCGAAGTAGCGTTGTTACACCTATATTATAACGCAAAACGGTATGATTTGTAAAGAGGCAAGTGAAGTTAGGCGAGCGACTAACACTATTCGAGAGAGAATTGCAAAAAAAATCCCGCAGTTTTTAACGAGACATTGAAATTCAGAGATTTTTGTGATAAAATATAAAACAGTTTCAAAGGCATTTTCTTCATACAGGAAGGATTTTATATATGATTCGTATTGGTATATTCGGTTACGGTAACCTTGGCCGCGGAGTAGAGGCGGCAATAGGACAAAACAGTGATATGACTCTCGCGGCGGTGTTTACAAGGCGTGATCCTGCCAGCGTAAAGCCCCTGTCAAAGGGAGTTCGCGTATTCCACGCTGATGACGCTGAAAAGCTGAAGGATCAGATCGACGTTATGATCCTCTGCGGAGGAAGCGCTACGGACCTTCCCCTGCAGACTCCCTCCCTTGCAAAGCATTTTAACGTTATCGACAGCTTTGACACCCACGCAAGGATTCCCGAGCACTTTGCAAACGTTGACGCGGCGGCAAAGAAGGCAGGAAAAGTGGGTATAATTTCCGTGGGTTGGGACCCCGGTATGTTCTCTCTCAACAGACTTTTCGGTGAGAGCATCCTTCCCGACGGAAAGACCTATACCTTCTGGGGCAAGGGCGTAAGTCAGGGTCACTCTGATGCTATCCGCCGTATTGAAGGGGTAGTCGACGCTAAACAGTACACGATTCCCGTGGAAAGTGCTCTTGAAGCGGTAAGAAGCGGTGAGGCTCCCGAGCTTACAACCCGCGAAAAGCACACAAGAGAGTGTTTTGTAGTTGTGGAAGACGGTGCGGACAGGGCGAGAATTGAAAACGAGATCAAGACTATGCCCAACTATTTTGCGGACTACGACACTACCGTTCATTTCATCACTATGGAAGAGCTGAAGCGCGACCACAGCGGAATCCCCCACGGCGGCTTTGTTATCCGAAGCGGTAAGACGGGTCAGAATCTGGAGAACAGCCACGTTGTGGAATACAGCCTGAAGCTTGACTCCAACCCCGAGTTTACTTCCAGCGTTATCGTAGCTTATGCCAGAGCCGCGTACAGACTTGCTTCTGAAGGTGTCAGCGGATGCAAGACCGTGTTTGATATCGCCCCCGCATACCTTAGCCCCAAGAGTGCTGATGAGCTGAGACGAGAATTGCTTTGATTAAATAAAAAAGGTGAAACCAATGTCGGTTTCACCTTTTTTTGTTATATTTCAGAATCAGAACAGACCTGTGATACGTCCGTTTTCGTCAACGTCGATCTTTTCTGCCGCGGGAACCTTGGGAAGTCCGGGCATAGTCATAATATCGCCGGTGAGAACAACGATGAAGCCTGCGCCTGCGGAAACCTTAACGTTCTTGATGGTAACGTTGAAGTTTTCGGGTGCGCCAAGCTTTGTGGGATCGTCAGAGAAGCTGTACTGTGTCTTTGCCATACATACGGGCATATTGCCAAAGCCCAGAGCTTCAAGAGAAGCTATCTGCTTCTTTGCGGCAGGCAGAATGGTTATACCGTCGCCGCCGTAGATCTTCTTGACAATAGCCTCAATCTTTTCGGTAATGGTGGCGTCACTTTCGTAAGCGAAGGTGAAGTCACCCTTTTCCTCGTTGCAGAGACGGACAACCTCGCGGGCAAGCTCTACGCCGCCGTTTCCGCCTTCAGCCCATACGTTAGACAGAATGGTGTTTACGCCAAGCTCACGGCACTTTGCGATGATGAAGTCGATCTCAGCATCGGTGTCGGTGGGGAAGCGGTTGACAGCAACCACGCAGGGGAGCTTGTAAACATTCTTAATGTTGGAAACGTGACGGAGAAGGTTGGGGATACCCTTTTCAAGTGCTTCAAGGTCCTCATTTCCAAGCTCAGTCTTCGCTCTGCCGCCGTGCATCTTCAGCGCACGAACAGTAGCAACAACTACTACCGCGTCGGGTGTGAGTCCTGCCATACGGCACTTGATGTCGAGGAACTTTTCGGCACCGAGATCAGCACCGAAGCCTGCCTCGGTGATAGCGTAGTCGCCCATTTTGAGTGCAAGCTTTGTAGCCATAACGGAGTTACAGCCGTGAGCAATGTTGGCAAAAGGTCCGCCGTGAACGAATGCGGGAGTTCCCTCGAGAGTCTGAACGAGATTAGGCTTGATAGCGTCCTTCAGAAGGGCTGTCATAGCGCCTGCCGCCTTCAACTCACCACAGGTTACGGGACGGTCGTCGTAGGTGTAGCCAACGATGATGCGGGAGAGACGCTCCTTCAGGTCTGTGATGCTGTTTGAGAGGCAGAGGACAGCCATGATCTCAGAGGCAACGGTAATGTCGAATCCGTCCTCTCTGGGAACGCCGTTCGCCTTGCCGCCCATACCGTCAACGACGTAGCGAAGCTGACGGTCGTTCATATCAACACAACGCTTCCATGTGATCTTGCGAACGTCGATGTTCAGCGCGTTACCCTGCTGAATGTGGTTGTCAAGCATAGCAGCCAGAAGGTTGTTTGCCGCACCGATGGCGTGGAAGTCACCGGTGAAGTGGAGGTTGATGTCCTCCATGGGGACAACCTGTGCGTATCCACCGCCGGCAGCACCGCCCTTGACTCCGAAAACGGGTCCGAGGGAGGGCTCGCGAAGGGCAACGGTTACGTCGCATCCTATCTTTTTGAGACCGTCTGCAAGACCGATGGTCGTAGTGGTTTTACCTTCACCTGCAGGGGTAGGAGTGATAGCGGTTACAAGAATAAGCTTTCCGTCGGGACGGTCAGTTTCGCTAAGGAGAGCGGGATCTATCTTCGCCTTGTACTTGCCGTAGAACTCAACGTACTTTTCATCAACGTGGGCGCTTGCAGCGATCTCGCTGATGTGACGCATCTCACAGCTCTGTGCAATTTCAATATCAGATTTGTATGCCATAAGGAATCATCCTTTCATACTGGATTTTGTAGGAGGGTGTAATCAATTTTGTCAACATGACCACCGAATATTTCAGTGGTCATGTATCAAACGTGAATTACTTGAAGTACTTAACCGCAGACTCAAACATACGGATGTCGTATTCGCCGGGAACATTCTTGTAAAGTCCTGCGCCGATACGCTCGCTGTGTCCCATCTTACCGAAGACACGTCCGTCGGGAGATGTGATACCTTCGATGGCGTACATAGAGTCGTAGGGGTTGAAGTGAACGTCGCTGGTTGCGTTGCCGTCAAGGTCAACGTACTGAGTTGCGATCTGTCCGTTCTTTGCAAGCTCGAGAATGAGCTTTTCGTCAGCAAGGAATCGACCTTCACCGTGAGAGATCGGAACAGAGTATACCTCGCCAACGTTTGTGAGAGCAAGCCAAGGAGACTTGTTGGAGGCGATTCTTGTGCGAACGATTCTTGACTGGTGACGAGCGATAGTGTTGAAGGTCAGAGTGGGACAATTCTCGTCGGTGTCGATGATCTTGCCGTAGGGAACGAGACCGAGCTTGATAAGAGCCTGGAATCCGTTACAGATACCGCACATAAGACCGTCTCTCTTTTCGAGAAGCTCAGTTACGCCTTCCTTGATCTGTGCGTTGCGGAAGAATGCAGTGATGAACTTACCGGAGCCGTCGGGCTCGTCTCCGCCGGAGAATCCACCGGGGATGAAGATCATCTGAGCGTCCTTCAGGGCAGTAGCGAACTGCTCAACGCTTGCCTGAATAGCGGAAGAGTCAAGGTTACGGATAACGATGATCTCGGGCTCAGCTCCGGCGTCTCTTACAGCCTTAGCGGAGTCAAATTCGCAGTTAGTACCGGGGAACGCGGGAATAAGCACCTTGGGCTTTGCAGACTTAACTGCGGGAGCAGCCCATGTGGTGGCCTTATATTCAAAGTTCTCCATGGGAGTCCTTCTGTCGGGGATGTTGCAGGAGAATACGCTCTCAAGCTTGTCTTCGTAAATACCGAGAAGCTCGTGTATGCAAACCTTTTCGTCGCCGAGGGAGAGTCCGCAGCCTTCGGTAACTTCACCGATCATAAGAGCGCCTTCAATTTCCTCGGTAACTTCAAGAACGAAGCCGCCGTAGCAGTAGTCAAAGAGACCCTGATTACAGATGTTCTCAAGACGGGCACCAAGTCCGTTACCGAAGCACATTTTCATGATAGCTTCAGCGATACCACCCATGCCGGGAGTGTAAACGGAGAGAGCCTTGCCGCTTCTTACAAGTGTTGTTACGCGGTCAAATACTGCAAGGAGAGAGTCAGTCTTAGGAAGACCGTTTTCGTCATACTCGGGGCAGATAACAGCGATCTTGCTTCCTGCCTTCTTGAATTCGGGAGAGATAACGTCAGAAGTCTTACCTGTTGTAACTGCGAAGGAAACGAGTGTGGGAGGAACGTCAAGGTTTTCAAAGGAACCGCTCATGGAGTCCTTACCGCCGATAGAACCGATGCCAAGCTCCATCTGAGCCTTGAATGCACCGAGAAGTGCGGCAAGAGGCTTACCCCAACGCTTTTCGTCAGTACCAAGCTTTTCAAAATATTCCTGGAAGGTGAGGTAAACGTCCTCAAATTTTGCACCTGTTGCGATGAGTTTACATACGGACTCAACTACAGCAAGATATGCGCCGTGGTATGGGCTCTGCTCGGTGATGAAGGGGTTGTAACCGAAGGACATGAAGGAGCAGTCGTCGGTGTGACACTTCTCAACGGAGATCTTCTGTACCATCGCCTGAATGGGAGTCAGCTGATTCTTACCGCCGAAGGGCATAAGAACTGTGCCTGCGCCGATGGTGGAGTCAAATCTTTCGGAAAGGCCACGCTTTGAGCAGATGTTGAGGTCAGCGGCGAGAGCCTTGATGTTTTCGGTGAATGTACCGCTGATCTCCTTCGCCTTGAGTGCGGGAGCCGCAGGAGCCGCAGTGATATGCTTTTCAGCGCCGTTGGAGTTCAGGAATTCGCGGTCAATGTCAACGATCTTCTTGCCGTTCCAGTGCATAACCAGCTTAGGCGCTTCTGTTACGGTAGCAACGGGAACTGCTTTAAGGTTTTCGCTTTCTGCAAGGGCGATGAAGCGGTCAATATTTTCTTTTTCAATAACGACAGCCATTCTTTCGTGAGACTCGCTGATTGCAAGCTCAGTGCCGTCGAGACCCTCGTACTTCTTGGGAACTGCGTTAAGGTCGATCTCGAGACCGTCTGCAAGCTCACCGATAGCAACGGAAACACCGCCTGCACCAAAGTCGTTACATCTCTTGATCATGCGGCAAGCCTCAGGGTTTCTGAAGAGTCTCTGGAGCTTTCTTTCCTCAGGAGCGTTACCCTTCTGAACCTCAGCACCGCAGGTCTCAAGGGACTGAGCAGTGTGGGACTTGGAGGAACCTGTAGCACCGCCGCAGCCGTCACGGCCTGTAGCACCGCCGAGGAGGATAACGACGTCACCGGGATCGGGTCTCTCACGGCGAACGTTAGCCGCAGGAGCCGCCGCAACAACCGCACCGATCTCCATACGCTTTGCGGCGTAGCCGGGATGAT
>JAZULS010000135.1:0-23887 GCA_045603205.1 Eubacteriales bacterium
AATGCAGTTTGATTCTCACCAAGCCTAAAACAGAAAACAAAACTATAACCTATGCCTTTTCCTATGCCTAAAGTTTCTCCCTTTCTTTCTTTTCAAAATGCAGTTTGATTCTCACCAAGCCTAAAACAGAAAACAAATCTATAACCTATGTCTTTTCCCATGCCTAAAGTTTCTTTGCTTCTTTCTTTTCAAAGAAAGAAGGGCCTCACATAAAGTGAAGCCCTGTTTGAAAATTTATCCAAGGTTTGCACAGCCAGAGTTAGACATTGTACGTGCAACGTCTACGCCGTTAAGCTCTTGGATAGACTGGTTACGGTGAAGAGCAAGATATGCCGCAACACCTGCCGCCTCTCCAAGCTGATTAAGGTTGACCATTACTCTCAGCGCGCCGTATGCAGAATCGTTAGCGTTGATCATACGACCTACTGCGATGAAATTCTTGTAGTGCTCCTGTACGAGCATTCTGAAGGGCGCCTGATAGAATGTAGGCATGGGTACGTCAGTAGGAAGTCCCGCCTCTTCTCTCCAGTTACCACGTCTGATGTTACCGAAGGAATCTTCCACAGAATAGGTTCCATCAAGGCGAAGGAACTTGATTCCCTCCTTGTCGTGGTGAGCGTCAACGTTATAAGTACCGCGGAGAACACAGTCGTCATAGCTCTGTCCCGTAAGAAGATCGATATGATTCACCTGATACTTTGTCTTATAGTGATATGTGTCTCTGACACCAACGTAAGAACAGTCAGCAACGAGAGAATAATCTTCGTTCGGATCGCCGTATTTTCTGAGAAGTCTGCAAACCTTACGCATCTTTTCACGTCCCACAAGCTCAGCCTTGGTGAGATCATCAGCCTTCGCACACTGTACGTCAAAGATATGAGTGTTAGCTCTCAGCTTCATCTTGTTAAGTCCGGGAATGCCTACAGCCCAACCCCAGTCACGCTCGATGTTGAACTCTTCAGCGTGAGCGTTAAGAAGGTGAGTTACAACGTCAGAGCCCTGAAGCTTAAACTGCTCCTGGAGGCAATCGTCGTCACCCTGCATAATGAATACGTATGACGGCGGCTGTCTGTGAGCGTTTTCAAATCTCTCAAGCTTGAGGTCACGGCAAAGGTCTCCGTCACCGGTAGCATCAATAAAGAATTTAGCCTTGATCGCTCCGCGGCCGTCCTTATTCTCTACAAAGATAGCCTCGATGTCCTCTCCGTTGTGTGCCAAACCTGCGTAATATGTATGGAGATATATTTTTACGTTCTCCTCCAAGAGGATTCTGTCAAGCTCACACTTCAGCTCGATAGGGTTGAAAAGGTGAGAGTCTGACTGGCTGTATCTGATGTGGTCATACCAGGGAATATGGTTAAGCACTTCCTCGGAAAGACCGGAAATGATCTGCTGTTTCTTGTCTGTAGAAAGGAACGTGTGCCACACGGAAACAAGTCCGTTGGATGCAACTCCACCGAAGCTGTTCTGACACTCAACGATAACTACCTTTGCACCAAGTCTTGCAGCTCTTACTGCCGCAAAAACACCCGTTGCGGAACCGCCTACAACACAAACGTCTGCTTCATGAATCACGGGAATCTGTTTGGGTGCTTCGTTAATAAATGCCATTTTAACCTCCTTGCCCCTATGGGCAATCCACTCTCAAAACCATGTCGCAGACACGTCTGCAACTGTTCTGAAATGCCATAATGTACTGTCTATTTAGCGTTTAAAGTTGATGGAAGGCGAAGCTGAACACATTTTGCCTCACATGCATCCGATTTTATTTTACATTTATCAAGCCCTTCATACTTACACTATCGTACTCTAAACATCCACTTTTGTCTCTATTCTCAGATGCTGTGAATACTATCGAATAATTTGGTAAAAATAATCGTTTTTTTCACCCAAGACGTTAAAAACGTGTTATAATAAGAAAAAAGCAAAGAGAGGAGGACTTCGTGTGGCACAGACCGACAAAAGCGGAATCGAAACAAAACACAGCGGAACTATCCTTGTAGGTTTTGTTATTTCGGACAAAAACGGACGTCCGCTTTTCCGTTATCAGAAAAACGATTTTGCAAAAGCGGCTGCAAATCTCAAAAACTACATCTATCCCGTGCCTAAGTTGGCGATCATCACCGGCGGCGTGGCGGACTGGCAGATCGGGCAAGAACTATACCGCGTTAAAGAAGGCGACATCGTCCTTCTCAGGCCCTCAGACATACGACATTTCAGCCGTATCATCTCAAGTGAGCCTCTCACATGCGAAATTTACGAATTCGTGCCGGAATTTATTCATAACTCAGAATGTATCGACATTTTCAGAATAAACTCCGATCACAACAATACTGTCATTTCATCGGAATGTGAAAATATCCCGGAAATTCTTCACCTGTTTGCAAAAATCAAAGAAGAATCCGAAAAAGGAGCTCTCAGTTCATCAGATATGGTGAGGGGACTCCTGCTTCAAGCTTTAACAGGTATCTCCCGGACTTTAAACATTACGATCGGCAGTGACCGCTTCACTCCTTGGAGCAAAAGCGCCATGCCACTCTTCCCCTTTGAATATTCAAGCGAAAAATCCTCCCTCAACTCCGACCACACTCTCGCTATGGCATATGTTCTGGATATAATCAACCGTGATCTGACGGGAGAAGTAAACATTGATTCTCTCGCAGACGAGGTTCATATGAGCCGCAGCCATTTCTGCAAGATCTTCCGCAGATACAACGGTATGAGCGTCAACGATTATATCATAAAAGCGCGTATCGAGCATACAGTCAAGCTGATTTTGGAAAGCGGGTATAACATACTTGACGCAGCTTATGCCAGCGGATTCACCAGCAGCTCGGGCTTTTACAAGGCTTTTTCCAAGTTAATCGGAACTTCACCGAAGGAATATCTCAGAGGCATCAAGGAAACTTGGAACAAAAAATAATATACTGAAAAAAACGATCCCTCTCGCTGAAGAAGGATCGTTTTGTATTTACTTTCTATCGTTTTCGATATTATTAAGTATAACTTCAATATTTGCGTTAGTCTTCCACGCCTGCATCATAAATCTCGAAGCAAATCCCTCAGAGGTATCCTCGAATGCTACGTTTACAGCATTAACCATGTCACATGTCTTGCTGTTGCTGTTTCCGACTCCGAGAACGTCCATCATATCGTACACCTTTGTCTCAAAGATAATGTCGATCATCTCTTTGGAATCTCTGTCGTGGGTACTTCTGTTTTTGAGGATCTTATCGTAATAAGCCGGCTTGATATACTTCGCGCCGAGAGCTCCCATAACCTCAACGATAACGTCGGTGGTGTCAAGATCCTTTGTACATTTAGGAACGGAAACGTTTACATAACTCCACGGGTCGCAGTATGAAATGTAGTTTTCCTGAGTTACAGAGCCCTTCGGAATAGGCAGGATACCAAACTCCACTTCGCGACTTCTGAGGGTACTTGCAGTATCCGTAGTTCCAAACATAAAGAGGATCTTTCCGTCCTCGAACATTTCATAAAAGCTCTCATATCCATACTTTTTTTCAAGGTCCTCAAATTCACTTCTGAAAAAGCCCTTCAGATTTACGGATATGGTATCGTCACCCATAAGAACGGAGAATTTGTCTGCAAGGTCGGACATTTCCTTAGGCAACTGTGCGTCAACGTAGGGAACGTCATCTTCGTCAAACTTGGTAAGAGATCCGCCGTTACCGTAGAGGATCGCAAGCCCGTTTGCATCACCGTAACGGTATACACCGGAGTTACTCTCGTTTGTGGGTACGGTGTCTGCGATCTCGATCATCTTGTCGAAGGTCCACTCACCGCTCTTGGCAAGAGAGTACAGCTCATTGCCATCAATACCGTAATCCTCTATAACTTCCTTGTTGAACAGAATACAATAGGCATCCATAAAGTTTGTGGTGGTAATAGCACCGTTAAGGAAGTATAGCGCACCTCCGATGGTATATGTATCTCTCAGGGACGCAGTCCACCATTCGCGGTTCAAGTCAAGCACCGTGAAGTTGCTGACGTCAACGAGAGTATTATTGATCAGAAGAGGCTGACCGATGGATATGGGGCTGGCATTTATAAGGTCGTACGAATCTCCGCCCGCAAGAACCTCCTGGTTTACGGCATAGAAAACAGGATTGGTGTCTCCCGTACCTTCAACGTACTCGGGTTTATAGTGGGACCACTTGATTTTGAACTTTTCCTCGATCTCACGAACTCTGTAGTAGAGGGCATCGCTTTCCACGTTACCGGTCTCATTCATTTCGCGAGGCTGCTGACTTCCCTCGCCTACGTACACGAACTCCTTACCTTCAAAATTATAGGTGTTCGCCAGTCCGTCCACGTATTCGTCGATCTCGGCGATCTCCTTGGCAAGTTCAGGGTCAACATCAGGTGTCTGTGTCTCAGAAACAGTTCCCGTTCCCGTTTCCGTCTGCCCGCCGCCATTGCATGATGCTAAAGCGGTAGCCATTAAAGCCACAAGCATTAAAATTGCGATAATTCTTTTCAAAGCATCTATCCTCCGATGATTTGTTTGGTATCTTTATTTTACCACATTTAAGCTCCGTCTGCAAGAGCAAAAAAGAAAAGGTATGCGGAAATGTGTTCCGCATACCTTTTTGATTTTTTACAGATTATCCTGAGAAAAAGTTTATCTTTCTCTCTCGATGTTGGGCATGATATCAGACTCGATATTCATGTTTACCTGCATCGCCTGAATCATGTACTTACTTGCAATACCGTTACTGTTCTCAGCGAAAGCACCCTCCAGAGCGTTAACGAAGGGACCGGATGCGTTGGGAGTACCACCGGGAGCGATCATATCGATAAGGTCATATACCTTTGTTTCGAATACGATGTCGATCATTTCCTTAGAGTCTCTGTCGTGTGTACTTCTGCTCTTCAGGATCTTGTCGTAGTAAGCAGGCTTGATGTGCTTCATACCGAGAGCTCCCATAGCCTCAAGAATTACGTCAGTTGTGTCGTTATCCTTTGTGCACTTGGGAACGAATACCTGGAAGGAGCCCCAAGGAGAAGCCTGACAAACGTAGCTTTCCTGAGCTTCGCTGCCCTTAGGCATAGGAAGGATACCGAAGGATACTTCCCTCTCACGAAGATAAGCAGCGTCACCTGTTGAAGAGAAGAAGAAGAGAGACTTACCGTCAGCAAAGAGATCAAAGAACTTCTCGTAGCCGTACTTCTCTTCAATATCCTCAGCGTTCTGCCAACCGCCTACAGAGTGTGCCTTTCTGTTCGCACTCTGAGTATCGTCACCCATAATGGTAGATACCTTGTCTGCGAGGTTAGAGATCTCAGCGGAGAGCTGCTTCTCAACGTAAGGAACACCGTCCTTGTCGAACTTGGTGATCTCAACGCCGAGACCGAGCATGATACCATAGCCGAGAGGCTCTGCGTATCTGTATACACCGGAACCGTTTTCGTTGGTAGGAATGTGCTCTTCAGCAATCTCTACCATCTTGTCGAATGTCCACTTACCGTCACGAGCGAGCTTATAAAGCTCCTTCTGGTCGATACCGTAGTCTTCAGCAACTTCCTTGTTGAAGAGCATGCAGTATGTATCCTGATAGTTGGATGTGACAATTGCACCGTTAAGGAAGTAGAGTGCGCCGCCGATGGTGAATGTGTCACGAAGTGTAGCAGTCCACCAAGGCTGGTCAAGGTCAAGGACGGTGTAGTTCTCCATGTTAACAAGAGTGTTCTGGAGAAGGAGTGCCTGAGATACGGCTACCATTGTACCGTAACCTGCGTCGTAAGAGTCGCCGCCTGCAAGAACTTCCTGCATAACAGCGTCAACTACGGGATGGTTGCTGCTGCCTTCAACCTGCTCGGGGCTGTAGTTAGTCCAATCGATCTTGAACTTTTCTTCAATCTCACGCTGTCTGTAGTAGAGAGCGTCACTTGCAACGTCACCGGTCTCAGCTTCTTCCTTGGGAGCCTGATGACCGCCGCCGATCCATGTGAAGGACTGACCGTCGAAGTTATACTTGCCTGCAAGCTCATCGATGTAGTCGTTGACCTTCTGGATCTCAGGATCAAGCTCTTCGTCTTTTACTTCTGTCTCGACATCTGTGTCTACAGGATCCTTCTTGTCGTCCTTACAGGAAACGACCATGGGAATAACCATAACGAGCACAAGAGCGAGCGCTATCAGTTTGATCTTCATCTGATATTCTCCTTAAAAAATGTTATTTTATGCCCCATGAGCATAGGGGCACCTTTACAAATATCATTATAGCACACAAAAACACCTTTATCAAGTCCGAATAAGAAAATTTAACGAATATAAATCAACAATTTATAATGATAATCTCGGATTTGTCAAAAAAAGCCGTAAAACTAATGTTTTTTAATCCCCTCTACCATCTCTTCTTATTGACATACGTACTCAAATTTGATAAGATATATTTAAACGAACGCTCCTTTTTATCCGGAGCAGTCACGGAGGCTTTTTCTTATGACAATGGAACAGATTTTGGCGGATATTCGTTCCGACAGAGTTAAAAAGGTAATTCACGACGCTGATATGGGCATGGAAATGGACGACCAGTACGCCCTTGCCTTCTGTATCGGCTCCGAAAAGTTAGAGCTTCTCTCTGCTAACGCTTCCACCTTCGGAAAAGGCCCGAACAGCGACTACAAGTGGGGTATGGAAGCCAGCTACGAGGAAATACTCAAGGTGTTAGGCGTTTGTGGAAAAACAGACGTATATCCTGCGTATCGTGGTGCTACACGCCCCATGTGGTATGACTATCCCGTTGACAGCGACGCCGTACAGAATATCATCCGTGCCTCCCATGAAAACGATGAGATCATCTACGTTCTCACTACGGGATGTGCGTCAAACGTTGCTTCTGCTTTCTACCTTGATCCCGCCATAAAGCGTAACACCTGCGTCATCTGGCTTGGCGGCACCAACCTTGAGAACGACAACGGTCTTAACGGAGAGTGCAACCTTGCGTGGGACCCCGTAGCGGCACAGTACCTTTTCTCCCTTGACGTGCCCCTGGTTCTTCTTCCCGCCTACGACCACGGCACGTGTGTACTCGACATCACGAGAGCGGACTTAAACGAAGCCTTTAAGGGTGACTCTCCCGTTGCAAAATTCTTCCGTGACGAGCTGCCCGACAGATATTCAAAGGAGCACTATTACGTCAACGGATTCTGGAAGAGAATTCTCTTTGACGTGGCAGCTCCCGCTGTGTTGACAAATCCCGAGGCGTATGAATTCAAAATAATCCCCGCACCCGCCATCACCGACGATAGAAAGTACGCCTTCGACAGCACCCGTCACCCCATCATATATATGGAAAGTATGCTCCGCGACCCCGTTATCAAGGCAACTTGGGCGGCTATGAATAACATCAAGTGATATATTAAAAAATGCGACCTTCAAGCAGGTCGCATTTTTCATTTTACTTTTTACGTCTCTTTTCAAATCTGTCACAAAGGGCGTTGATCTGATCGGTAAAGTTTGACAGGTCCTTGTTGGCGTATCCGCGGCTTCGGTCGATTATGCCGAGGAGTCTATGACCTGCGGCAAGAAGTCTCTCATAAACGGCGTTGTTCCGTCTTTGCTTCTCCGTCTGCTTCTTCTTGACTCTGACGATCTCGCCCCGCTCCATACACTCGCCAGTCTCAAGATCGAACACGTCGCCGCTGTAGGGTGCTTCAGCGTAGCAGCCCGTCTGTTCTTCAACATATTTTGCAAATTTGTCGCAGACGGCGTCGTCACCGTGATTTACAAATATCTTCTTAGGCCTTATTTTCATACCGTCAAGCCAATCAAGGAGCATATCCCGGTCCGCGTGACCGCTGATTCCCGCGAGAGTCTCGATATTTGCCTTTACCGCGATCTCCTCGCCGAAAAGACGGACGTACTTTTCTCCTGAGATCAGCTTTCTGCCGATAGTTCCCTCGGACTGGTAACCCACGAAGAGAATGGTGCTGTCCGGTCTCCACAGATTATGCTTCAGGTGGTGGCGTATACGTCCCGCCTCGCACATTCCCGACGCAGAGATAATAACTTTCGGCGTCAAGTCAAAGTTTACGGCCTTCGATTCATCCGACGTAACAGACAGCCTGAGACCTTTGAACAAAATGGGATTTATACCCTTCTCAACCAGCTCAAGCGTCTCTTTGTCGTAAAAATCACGCATATCCGAGGAGTAGATGTTAGTAGCCTCAACTGCCAAGGGACTGTCCACGTACACGGGGAAGTCACCGTGGTTCTTCACAAGCCCCTTTTCCTTGATCTGTCTGATAAGGTACAGGAGTTCCTGAGTTCTGCCCACCGCAAAGGAAGGTATCACCACGTTTCCGCCGCGGTCAAAGGTGTCCTGAATAACGCTTGTCAGCTGAGCCTCATAATCGGGTCTCTCTCCGTGAAGTCTGTCTCCGTAGGTGGATTCGATGACCACGTAATCCGCTTCGGGTGCGGGCTGCGGATCGTTTATCAGCGGACGGCGGACGTTTCCCAGGTCCCCCGAGAAGAGGATCTTACGGGTAATGCCGGCTTCTGAAATTTCAATACATATACTTGCGGAGCCGAGTAAATGTCCGGCGTCACTGAAGGTAACCGAAATACCCTCGCAAATCTGCACCGCCTGACCGTAACGCTGTGGCTTAAACAGTTTCAGCGTTTTTTCAACGTCGGCAAGGGTATAAAGGGGGACGTAGGGCTCTCTGTCCGCCCGTCTGCCCTTTCTGTTCTGCCACTCCGCCTCGCTTTCCTGAATATGAGCAGAGTCCCGTAGCATTATCTCGCAAAGGCGGTGGGTAGCCACGGTGGAATATATCTCACCTTTGAATCCTCTTGCAACAAGAGACGGAATCTTACCCGAGTGATCAATGTGGGCGTGTGTCAGGAGCACCGCGTCTATCTCTCCGGGAAACACGGGCAAGTCAGCGTTTTCGTAGGTGTCTGCCCCTTGCTCCATTCCGCAGTCGATGATAATTTTTCGTCCGCAGGCTTCAAGCAAGGCACAGGACCCCGTAACCTCGTGAGCAGCTCCCAAAAATGTAAGTTTCATAAACGATCCTCCTTATTTCATTTATCTCTATATAAATTATACTATTATTTCGTTAAAAATTCAAGTACGGTAAAAACAATATCATTTTATAGCTTAATATATCTTGCGCACGGTGTGCCATAGATGTTATAATGTAATAAAGTTGACATCTTTTTGGAGAGATTTATGCTGACTAACACTTTATATAGGTTAAAAGTTCAAAAAAGACTGAACATTGGCTTTTTCGGAGGCTCCATCACCGACGGCACGGGAGCCTCGGATATGGAAAAGACCAGCTATCGCGGCCTCGTCACAGATTGGTTCAAAAATACCTTCCCTGAGGCAGAGATCAATTCCTTCAACTGCGCCATCGGCGGCACGGGCACCGCTCTCGGCATGTACAGATGCCGCGCCGATCTTCTCTCAAAGGAGCCCGGCCTTGTCTTCGTCGAATTCGCAGTCAACGACCATGGTGACGAGTACGGCAAGATCTGCGCTCAAACTGAGTCCATCATCCGACAGATCAAAAATTCAGATCCTACCCGTGAGATAGTATTCTTAATTTCTACATCTGCAGAAATTGTGGAAGCCCGTGAAAAAAGTGAGTTCATCACCTCGGTCGCGGCACATCGCCGTGTGGCAGAGTACTATAGCATCCCCGTATTCGACCATGGAGAAGCTCTCAGACTTCATTCTGTGGATCAGGACGTTCCCCTTGAGGTGCTTATCCCCGACACACTCCACCCAAGCGATCTTGGTCACAGTGTTATGGCGGAGTTCAACATAGACGAGCTTAAAAAGCTGCTGAAGGGTGAAGCAGATGCCCTCATCTCCTACGCAATGCCCGAAAAACTGTGTACCGAATGTGCGGATACGGCGAATATGCTTCCTTGCGCCGATCTCGAAGATCTTTCCCTCGACGGATTTACTCTTGTCGACGGTGGCGAAAGATTCGGCAAGGTACTTACAGCCTCTGAAGGTGGTGCTTCCTTCAGCTTCACTTTCACCGGTACGGGCATTGGTGTCTGTCCTGCAGAGGGTTTCCGCCCGGGAGACGTGAAAGTCTCTGTTGACGGTGGAGAAGAGATAGTAATCAGACACTGGGGCAATTTCGTCCGCTCCTTCCACCGAATGGCATCGGCCCTCGTAAAGGATTCCTTCCCCTACGGCAAGCATCGGGTGAAAATTACTGCCGTTCACGGTTCCCTTGGTATAGAAGCGATATTTGTAAGATAATATTTGTAAGTTAAAGTAAAAAAGCGTTACGGAAAAATCCGCAACGCTTTTTATTATTCTTACTTTTCGGCCTGAGGTGCTTTTTTCTTCGTGCACAGATAATATATGCCGTAGAATCCCGTTATGTAAATGATAAAGAGAAGCCATACCGCAAGGGGATAAAGCACGCTGTGACCACCAACGAGGCTGTAGATGATCTCGTAGGGTGTTCCGTCGGGTGCCATCAGGAACATATAGTTGTAGTCTATGATCCTGTTGGTAACGTATGCCGCAGCACAGAATCCTGTGAGAATACCGAAAGTGATGGCGATATTCTTTTTCTTCATGCTTGCAAGACCCGCGATCAAGATATAAAGGGAGCAGAATCCTGAGATAGAGTGAGTGATACCCGACGCCACGTTGTCGATGGAGAGAACGGGGTATGCATTATAGTTCTGACCTGCGCCGATCGTACCGAGCACCGCACCCACGATACCGAAAATAGAAACGAAGTCTAGAGCGGACTCGCGAACTCTTCCTTTTGAGAACGCCGCCAAGGGAATTGTGATAAGCTGAATACTACAGAGAAACAGCGGAAGCTCATGCATCCAATGGAAAGCGTCTCCCCCTCTGTAGCTGATCATAATGATCTTGAAAATTTCGATAGTGTCGATAAGGATCGCCGCGATGATCAAAACCTTGTTTTTTGCTCTGTCCTCAGCCTTTCTGTTGCGTATGCCAAGCCAAACTGCAAGCCCCACCATGAGGACCATAAGAAGAGAAACAAACGTGAGATGCTGCCAGGACATATACCCTTCAGGTGTGCGGGTATATTCGCCTATGCCAAAAAACTCTTTCATAATTTAATACTATCTCCTGTATTATTTTTATTAGTCAGAAATTTCGACATTCTCAAACGTCTCTCATTATATCACAAAGAATTTACTTTGTAAAGAGGGATTATTTTTGCGTAGGTTGGGTGTATTTGATTTTATTAAATGAAAGAGAAAAAGATGCACCCTCGCCAACTTGCCGGAAGTTACGTCGGGCTTCTTATTTTCAAAAACAAAAAGAGACCCATAGGAGTCTCATTTGTTTTTGCGGATAAAAGGACTTGAACCTTCACCGAGTTGCCCCGACTAGAACCTGAATCTAGCGCGTCTGCCAATTCCGCCATATCCGCATATTTAATTTTAGGTCGAAGAAATACTCCCTCAATACACGGACACCTCCGCGCGCGCGTCTTCCGCAACGCTCGTGAACTCGCTTATGCCGGAGAATGTTCCATTCTCCCTTCGCCTTCGGCTCGTTCCGCCATATCCGCATATTTGTTCGACCCGTTTATTATATCACAGGTTTTTCGGTTTTGCAAGTCCTCTTTTACATATTTTATTATTTTTTTGCCGTGCCTTCAACGCAAGCCTCTACCATTCCGCGAAACCGCTGTGCTCTTTCATACGCCGTGGCAAGATAATCCTCGATCCCCATTCGGGCGTACACGTCATTTTCGTGTCTGCCGGGCTTGCTCTGCCTTGTAAGCTCAAAAGTCAGCGTGTCAAGGTAAGCAGCTTTAGCCAGACGGGATGCCACAGACCGAAAATCCACTTTGCCGTCAAATGGAAGCAGGTGCAGGTCATCAAGATACGTAATTTCACTTCCGCAAACGCCTAAATTGTCGTTGAGATGGGTGTACATAAGCCTGTCGCCGTACTGTCCCAGCAGATCCCTGCCTCTGTTGTAGCAAAGCTCGTGTCCGCTGTCAAAACAGAACCCTACCCTGTTATTCCCCTCAAAATGAGACATAAGTGCGTCAAAATACTCTTCCCCCTCGGTGTTTTCAAGGGCAAGATTCACGTTAAGGCGTTCCGCAGTCTCTGCAACACGCTCGAAATGGCGGAGTCCGTTCTCATTAGGCGAATGCCTATCAAAACCAATGAAGGTGTGTGCCACCATAGTGGGGATACCGAACTCTGAGCAGTCCGCAAGGCAAGAAAGAAGCTCGGAAACTGCCGCTTCTGCCCTCTCGCCCGTCTCCCACATATCAGATGCCTTCAAAAAGGGAGCGTGAGCAGAGCCGATCTCTATATTAAACTTTTCCGCGGCACGGACTATTTCACGTACGTCACAGTTTTCGCTCCAGCCGAAGAATAAGCCGTCAAATCCCACCTTAGACATAAGCTCTATCTGTTCAGCGTCCCTCAGCCCAAAGCTTCCGTTAAGTGCGAGAGACAGTTTATATTTTTTCATGGCGGTCTCCCTTTCGTGATTAATTATTGCCATCTCCAAGATTACTTTTTTCGCTTCGAGACGATTTCTCCTCCCGCTTTTTCCGAAGCCACTCTTTAGCCTTTGCAGACTGCACCTTTACCTTTCGGTGCAAGTCGATAAGGACAGCCAAAGTTTTCTTATCGTTCGGAAAAAATCGCTTTAAAAGAAATATTGCTATGGTAACGGTGATGAGTTTCTCGGGGGTAAAGGGGAACCAAAGAAACGCCATATATGTGCCGCAGGCGGCGATCAGCCACGGTAGCTCAAGTAAAGTTCCGATTGCAAGACCCACATAGGCCCAGCCGTTGGTAATTATCCACCCAACGCCAAAGCAAAGGAGAAAACGTGGATTCGTGACAAACTTAACGGCAGTAATGAGTATCTCTTTTAGTTTCTGACGCCACACGTCTTTCCCCTCCTTTTGATTTGGTGCTTTTATACTTTTTTAACCTCGCCCACAAAGAGCAGATGGTTGCTGGAGCCAAGCATCTCAGGCTTTTCGCATATGTAATAGTGATACCTGAGATACTGCTCGTATCCTTCATCGTCAAGTTTGTTGATCTTCTCCGCCATAAGCTCACTGAAGCCGTCGGATGCTACTTCATGCAGAATTTGTATTCCGCCGAGGCTGAGTATTTGTCGGCAACGCTCCGGAGTATGGAACACGAAAGGAAAATCATTAAGTTTAAAAGTTTCCTTGTCATAGTCGCCATTCACAAAATATTTATCCTCGTATGCAAACTCCGTCATTATCACGAAATCATTTGAGATAAATGCGAAAAACAGCTTTCCGTCAGGCTTGCAAACGCGCTTTGCCTCGTTTATACAACGGAGCTTGTCTTCGTCGTTTTTCAGGTGATATAGCGGACCGAAAAGAAGTACCACGTCGAAGACTCCCTCGGGATATACAGACAGATCCACGGCGTTCCCCTGTCTCAGATCAATTTTATCCTCAGGAGTTAGCTTTTTTCTAAAGTCTTTTATATTATTGTCAGAAAGTTCAAGAGCTGACACATCGTAACCTTGTCTTGAAAAATATATGCTGTACTCTCCGGCACCCGCACCTATATCGAGAATCTTATCGCCTTTTTTTAGGTACTTTTCAATATATCTGACTGTGGTCAGAAACTCAACTCTTGCAGCTTTTGAGTGATTCAAGCGAATGTCCTCGTTAAACAGCTCGTACGTTTTCTGCACTCTTTCGCTTTCATTTTTGATTTTCAACAGATCTTTAAAGTCCATATTAATATCCTATTGTGATACAGCATTATTATACAACGTCGATCTGGCACATTTTCATGGCCGCAAGAGCATTGCTATGACTTTCGGTAGTGACTCCCGCACATCCTGCCGAGTCAACGGAAATGGGCAGTTCGGGATAGAACGCCTTCAAGAGAATGGCGTTGGACAGCACACAAATATCGGTGCAAAGTCCCACAAGAGTGACGCTCTCCACGTTGTCGTACTCGCCGATGACAGCAGGAAGCTCCTTTGAGCCAAAGGTAACTTTATCAACCACTCTTGCAGGGCGTATGTTTTCAAGTTCTTCTCTTATCTGCCAACCGTGAGTGCCTTTGATGCAGTGGGGCACGGGCAGTTTTACGCCTTCCGCGGTGTCAAGGTAGTTTTCTGCGTGGGTGTCACGGGTGAAGATCACCTCACCGTCAAAGTTTTTTATAAGCTCCCTAACGTAGGGTACGATGGCTACCGCTTCGGCTGTGCCGAGAGACCCATCAATAAAATCGTTCTGCATATCAACGACCACAAGTATTTTCATATATTCCTCCTCCGTCATGAGTAATTGTTTTCCTTAGTAAATATTATAATACATACGCTGTAAAAAATAAAGAGGGACGCAGGATTTTTTGCGGCGGGTGGTTGGTTTACACTGCAAAACAAAAACAAGCCGTAAAAATACGGCTTGTTTGTTTCCTGACTTATTCTCAGAACTTGTAGGGTTCGCCTGTCTTTGCAGATGTGTAGATACCCTCAAGGATCTGTGTTACGCAGTATGCCTGCTCGGGAAGTACGCAAGGATCGGTATCGTTGAGGATAGCGTCGATCCACTGTCTTGCTTCCATGAATGCGGGATCATTGTTGCTGCCGCCGTCGTAGAATGCTACTCCGCCGCCATTGAGGTGAGGAGAGTACTCGAACTGACGACCCTGACGTACGCCGTTGATACGAACACCGTCGATAAGGTCTCCACCGCCCTTAGTACCGCAAACAACAGTTGTAGCTTCTCTTGTGTCAAGAGCGTTGAGCGCCCAGGAGGACTCGAGAACGATAGTTGCGCCGTTCTCCATTACGATGAAGCCGAATGCGCTGTCTTCTACTGTGAACTTTTCAGGATCCCAGTCACCGAAAGCGTTAGCAGTCTGTGTCTGGTTGTTGAGAGCGTGGTATGTTGTACCTACACAGTACTTGGGCTTGTAGTTGTCCATAGTCCAGAGTGTGAGGTCAAGAGCGTGTGTTCCGATGTCGATGAGGGGACCGCCGCCCTGCTCATACTCGTTGAGGAATACGCCCCATGTGGGAACTGCGCGACGGCGAAGAGCGATCGCCTTTGCGTAGTAGATGTCACCGAATGTGCCGTCCAGAGCCTCATTCTTGAGGTACTGAGCGCCAGCGTTCTGACGGTTCTGGTAACCGATGGTGAGCTTCTTGCCTGTACGCTTTGCAGCATCGATCATCTTGAGAGCCTCTTCAGAGTTGATAGCCATGGGCTTCTCGCACATTACGTGCTTACCAGCCTCGAGAGCGTCAACAGTGATAAAGCTGTGTGCTCTGTTAGGAGTACAAACGTGAACTACGTCGATAGTCTCGTCAGCGAGAAGATCCTTGTAATTCTCGTATACAGCAGCGTCTGCTGTACCGTAATCTTTCTTTGCCTTTTCTGCTCTTTCAACTACGATGTCGCAGAACGCAACCATCTCGATTTCAGCGATCTTGCTGAGAGCAGGCATGTGCTTGCCGTTTGCGATACCACCGCATCCAATGATACCGATTCTGAGTTTTGCCATAAGTATATCCTTTCCGACCGCGCAATGCAGGTCATAAAAAAATACAAATTCACATATATAAGTATATCGTATCCGAATGTTTTTTTCAAGTATTCTCGGGAATTTTTGTTCTTTTTATTTTTCGTCCGCCAAAGATTCTTCGCGGAATAGCAAAAACAAAAAATTTACAGTTTATTTTTCCCTTTTTCGTGCAAAATTCGACAAAATGGTGTACAATAGCATAAACGGGACGTTTTTGATGCGTACCCATCATCACTCGCTGTCAAAGAGGCAGCAGATCGGAGTATTTCAATGAAAAATATCAAGAAAAGCGTTATTCTTGCCATCGTTATCGCCATTGCGGCTGTGATCGTTATCGCCGCGTCCGTGACTATCGTCCCCGCAGGTTCCAGCGGTGTCGTTCTCACCTTCGGCAAGGCTTCCGACAACGTTATGACCGAGGGTCTCAACTTCAAGATACCCTTCGTCCAGGAAGTTATCATCATCAGCAACAAGATCCAGATGCAGGAGGTCGAAGCTGCTGCAGTTTCTAAGGACCTTCAGAGCGTCAGCAGTAAGATCGCAGTAAACTACCGCGTTCTCGGCTCTGCAAGCTCCAGCATCTACAAGAATATCGGCTCAGAGTACGACACTATCATCCTTCTCCCTGCAGTTCAGGAAAGCATGAAGTCTGTCAGCGCCAAGTACACCGCTGAAGAGCTTATCACCCTCCGCGCTCAGGTAGGTGAAGAGATCAAGGACACCCTTGTGGAAAAGGTAAACGAATACGGCATCACTGTTGAGAAGTTCAACATCGTAAACTTTGACTTTTCCGCAGAGTTCAACGACGCTATCGAAGCAAAGCAGGTAGCTGAGCAGAACCTTATCAAGACCAAGACCGAGCAGGAGCAGGCTATCGTTATCGCAGAGGCGGAGGCTGAGGTGATCCGCACCAAGGCTGAGGCTCAGGCTGAGGCTAACATCCTCCTTGCAGAGAGCCTTTCCGAAGTGGTTATCGAGTACGAGAAGATCCAGAAGTGGGACGGCAAACTTCCCGTTGCAACAGGAACCAATGCATTCCTCGACATCAGCGATATAGTTGACGCGAATGTCAGCGAAGAGGCTGAAGAAAAGTAATATACCACCAATACATAAGCAGCTACCGCAAGTTCTCGGTAGCTGCTTATTTTTTATGCTATTAATATCAAAGTCCGTATCTAATGAAAGCGTAGCGATCCTTCCAGATCTCTCGGTTTCTTGAGGGAATGAATTCTTCGGGACCGGGATCGGTGATCTCCGCGTCGGGCTTGTGGTGGGGTCCAAGCAGATTTCGGTTACCAATGAACAGCTCCACTTTGATCTCGTTTTCCCCCTCGCGAAGGCGGTCGGTGACATCCTCAGCAAGCCTGCCGAAGGCGATAAGCTCTCCCGCTATGCCGTTTACGTGGATCCTTGCGCAGGCGGCAGTCATTTTACTGAGATCTATGTGACGGGGGATATCTGCGTTTTGCACGTGCACGGTCTTCGAGAGATAAATTTTGCCTCTGAAGAAGGGGAATCCCTCGGTTGTGATAATACCGCCGTTTATCCGTTCAGGCATATTGCCAATGGTAAATGCGTCGTCACACACGAGAGCGTTTTTACCTGCATGGTTATATCCGCCCTCGGAAAACACGCCGAAACGTCCCGTAATGTATCCGAAGGTGAAATCAGAGTTCGGCAAGTATCTCACTTTGCCCTCTGTGACTTCCTCGGTACAGAAGCCCGAAAGGATCACCTCGTTTTCCCCATGGCGCACTTTTCCCGACAGATCGAACACGCTAAAAGAGTGGTCCAGCCACCACTCGCCCTCAACAAGCGGCACTTCCTCTCCGTTTAGGGCAACCTTTACGGGAAGTCGAGCTTCGGTAACGAAGCGCATATCCGTCATACCGGCAAGATCGGCGTCTGCTTTAACAGTAAAAGTATATTTCACCCGCGGATCGCCCTTTCCGTAATCACCGCTTCTTATCATATTTCCAAGGCGCATTGTGTGCTCTCTCGGTGACCATTCCCCACCGCAGGACACACTGCAGTACTCAAGAAGGAAGCAGTTCACGTCGCTCTCTTGGTCTACCGTCCAATGGGAGCTTGAGTCGTCAAGGGAAAGGGGAATGGTTTCAGCAGGAACTTCCTCAGCAGACAATCCGTATCCACAAAGGAGAATTGACGACTCCATGGGAGCAAATTCAAGCTCCGCCACGGTTTTGCCGTCGGTGAGAACATGCTTAACCTTTTCGCACTTCAGAGTGTTAACGTCAAGCTTTACAGCATCTGTCTCGGGAAGACTAACTGATATGCGGCGGGAGCTTTCCTTGTGGGCGTTCAGGAAGAAGTAGACTTTCCCTTTCCCAAATGTTCGAACGCTCACGCGCACGTCAGAGCTGTCGCAGTCGATTCCCTCTACATGTACGTAAGGCACGCCTTCAGCATCTGCAAAACGGAGCAGAGCTTCGGTGTTAAAGCCTTTATCGTAGAAATTCACGCGGCGGCACTTGTCAGTGAGACGTTTTATCTCGTCAGAAGAGCGTACACCGTCTATAAACTCCGGCTCCGATCCGAGAAGCACCACTCTACCACCGTTTTCGGCAAGCGCCAACAACAACTCGTAGGTGGTCCTGTCAAGCCCCCATATCTCAGGGATAAGCACGGTCTTGTAGCTTCTCTCGCCAACTACAAATGTGTCACCCTCTACCCTGCCGTGTCGGGCAATGATGGTTTCGTCCCCAAGGTGGAAAGGCAGGTGTGCCATAGCAAGGTGCATTACCGTACCTGTGAATCGGTCATCAAACTCACCCTCGGCGTTCATATCGTCGTTAGTATATTTGAGCCAAATGGAGTGCATAGGATGGAGAAGAAGTGTCTCGGGATCGTCCACGCTGTTTGCCAGAAGCATGCCCGTACGGGAGACCGCCTCAGAATACTTGTCGTACTCCTCCCACCAAGCGGAATGGTAGAACATGGACGGTGGGAAATCACCCTTTCTGTGTCCGCGGAGGCTATAGGCATCAAGATGCTGACACACAAGATTCACACCGTACAAAAACTGCCAGTCCACCAGATATTTCATCTGAGCAAAGGAGATGTCCCATCCCGACATAGCGTAAGTCTCGGTGATGACTTGCTTTTTGCCAAGCTGAGAAGCCACCGAACCCACCTGCAGCGGAACCGTAGGATTCGCCATGCCCCCCGTAGTTCTGTCACGGGCGGGATCTCGTCCGAGCCAGTCTACGCCGGGAATGTGCATATATTCGTACATGGGCATACAGCCGGCAGTACAATGTATCTGACACAGCAGGTTGTCTTCCATCATGGCGTGTCCCGTAAGCCGTGTTCCGTTTTCATCACACCATTCCCAGATCTGCTTCGCGAAGGATTCTGTGAAAAGTCGGTTCACAAGCCTCCAGAAGCGAAAGCGAAGTTTCTCGTGTCCGTCCCGTCCCAGAAAGAGGGCAGGGATATGAGGGATAATGGAAAAACCGTTTTCTCTTTCAAACTCCGAGGGGATGATCTTCGACCAAGGGGTTTTGCAAAGGGCGTACTGAGGCTCATCGGTGAAGAAGCCCCGGAGTCTGCCGTTATGCAGTGCGTCTCCCGTCTCTCTTAGGTACCCTTCGTAGGTGTGGTCGATAAACGCCTTTACAACGGCGGGATCAAGTATGTCGAAATAGCTGTCATCACAAAATGAGGTGGCGTACATTATCTTCTCATGCGCTTCACCAAGTGAGACAGACTCCTCCCTCTCTCCCAAAAATCTGTAGGAATCATCTTTACCGACAGCGTAAAATCCGATAACGTCCCCTTCGCATTTCCCCTCATAGTTGCGAAGCCTGAGCCATCTTACTCTGTAGTCGTCACCGAGAGAGGTGATGGCACCACCGGCACTTCCGCTGGGCCAACCGAGCTCGTCGTAGCACCAGGGATGGATACCGCATTTTTCAGCCTCGTCTATGCAGGCGTTCACAAGTCTCATCCATTCTTTCCCCATATACGGGGTCTCAAGACCATTCCGTGCGTGCATAAAGAAGCCGCCCTGACAGCCTTTCGCCATTTCTCTGATCTGCCGTCTCAACTCCCCTTCTTCGAGTCGGTCGTTCCATGACCAGAAGGGATGGGGTCGGTAGTCTGCATCGGGAGCTCTTAGCCTTTCGAGTAATTTATTCATAGAATTTCTCCGTGTCCAGTAGATTTGCTTGCTATTTCGGGAAGCTCCGCCGGCAAAGACGCAAACCTACCCAAGGTCAAGCCGTCATCTTATAGAGGTATTTTGTAGTTATCTTATTTAAGTCCAAGCTCTTCCTTTGTAACAGGCTCGATACCGTGAGAAGCAAGAAGATCACGAAGTGCGTCCTCCTTTGCCACTCTAAACACCATATACGCCTTACCGTTCACGTGAGTGAAGAGTGAATACATATATTCAATATCAACCTCACCCTCAGCGATCAGCGCAAGGACGTTTGAAAGACTTGAGGGTTCGTCGGGAACTCCAATTACCAGCACGGGAGTCATAGTGAGGATGTTTCCGTTGCCGAGAAGAATTGCCGCCGCACGGTCAGCATCGTCTACGATCATACGGAGGATTCCGTAGTCTGCGGTTTCGGCGATGGAGATAGCGCGAAGGTCTACGTTATTGTCCGCGAGGAGATGTGTGATCTCAGCAAGCTGTCCTCTGCGGTTTTCAAGGAATACAGAAATCTGATTTACGTTCATGTGTCGCCCTCCTTAAATCTTACGTTTATCTATTACGCGGACAGCCTTACCTTCGCTGCGCGTTATAGTCTTAGGAGCTACAAGCTTTACCTTAGCGTAGATACCCAGCATAGTCTTCAGCTCAGCTACGAGAGACTTTTCCATCTCTGTGATCTTACCGAGAGTATCCGAGAAGTTATCGGGAGTCATCTCAACCATAACCTCAAGGGTGTCGGAGTTATTTACGCGGTCAACGATGATCTGATAGTTTGCCTGATAACCCTGCGCAATAAGCACGGTCTCGATCTGTGAGGGGAATACGTTGACACCCTTAACGATAAGCATATCGTCGCTTCTTCCCATAGGCTTTTTCATCTTAACAAAGGTACGTCCGCAGGAACACTTTTCACGGGAAAGGATAGTAATATCTCTTGTACGGTAACGGATCATGGGGAAGGCTTCCTTGGTGATACAGGTGAATACAAGCTCACCCTTCGATCCTTCGGGAAGGACCTCGCCTGTTTCGTGGTCGATGATCTCTGCGATAAAGTGGTCCTCGTTGATGTGCATACCTGTCTGCTCCTCACACTCGTAAGCAACACCGGGGCCGGATATCTCGGTAAGGCCGTAGATGTCGTAAGCCTTGATGCCGAGTCTTTCTTCAATGTCGTGACGCATGTTTTCGCTCCAAGCTTCAGCACCGAAGATTCCCGCCTTCAGCTTGATCTGATCGCGAAGTCCTCTTTCATAGATAGACTCCGTAAGATAAGCCGCGTAGGAGGGGGTACTGCAAAGGATAGTGGAGCCGAGGTCACACATAAACTGAAGCTGACGCTCGGTGTTACCGGAGGACATGGGGAGGGTCAGACAGCCTGCCTTATGTGATCCACCGTGAAGTCCGGATCCGCCGGTGAAAAGGCCGTAACCGTAGGCAACCTGACATACGTCGTCCTTGGTTCCGCCTACTGCCATTATGGCTCTCGCACAGCAATCCTCCCACAGATCAATGTCGTGCTGAGTATAGAACGCAACAACTCGCTTACCTGTGGTACCGGAGGTGGAGTGAATTCTTACACACTCGGAAAGGGGCTTTGCAAGAAGTCCGTAGGGATAAGCCTCTCTGAGGTCGTCTTTAGTAAGGAAAGGAAGCTTATAAAGGTCTGCAGTGCTCTTGATGTCTTCGGGAGTAACTCCCTTTTCTTCCATTTTTGCACGGTAATAAGGAACGTTGTCCCAAACGTGCTTTATCTGCGCCACAAGACGCTCATCCTGCCACTTTTTGATCTGTTCATAAGAGGCAGTTTCTATTTCGGGCTGATAATAGTTTGCCATTGTAGTTTTCTCCGATTTCTTACGATTCTCTTCCGAGTGTAAATGCTTTTTTGTTGACTTCAAGGAACTTTTGGGGCACGCTTTCTTCAATTGCGGTCATCCATTCATCCAGAGTGAAGTCAAAATACTTTGAGAGCCTGCCGAGAAGCACAAGGTTAACAGCTCTTGCGTTTCCTGCCGCCTCAGCTATACTAAGTGCGTCGATAGCATCGAGAGAAATTCCCGCATTTTTCATTTTTTCAGCCAGATCAGAAGGATAACTTGCCGCGCCGGTGATAACGGGCATGGGGTTGATCTCCTGAGTGTTGGTGATGATCTTTCCGTCAGCCTTCAGGTACTCGGTGTAACGAGCCGCCTCAAGAAGCTCGAAGGACACGATGAAATCAGCCTCACCGCGGTCGATGATGGGAGAGTACACGTGGGAGCCAAATCTTACGTAGGTTACGACGCTTCCGCCTCTCTGGCTCATACCGTGGACCTCGGATACCTTAATGTCGTATCCCTTTGTGAGAAGAAGTCTGCCGAGGAGCTTTGAAGCAAGAAGGCTTCCCTGTCCGCCCACACCGACAATCATTATATTCTTAGTTTCCATTACTATATGCCTCCTCACTTGATGGATGCAAGAGCATCAAATTTACAAAGCTGTGAGCAAACTCCGCAGCCTGTGCAGAGGGTGTTGTCGATCTGTGCCTTGCCGCCTACCATGCTGATAGCGGGACAGCCGATCTTCATACACATCTTACAGCTCTTACACTTGTCAGCGTCTACCTTGAGAGGCGCTTCCTTCTTAACGTACTTGAGAAGTGCGCAGGGACGGCGAGAAATGATAACGGAGGGCTCGTTTGCCGCAAGCTCTTCCTTGACTGCCGCCTCGCACTCTGCAAGGTTGTAGGGATCAACCACGCGGACTCTGTTAATGCCGATTGCGCGGCAGAGAGTTTCGAGATCAACCTTAGCCGCAACATCACCCTTCAGGTTCTTACCTGTTGTGGGGTTCTGCTGATGCCCCGTCATACCGGTAATGGAGTTGTCAACGATAATGACGGTGGAGTTTGAGTTATTGTAAGCGATATTCACAAGGCCTGTCATACCGGAGTGCATAAAGGTGGAGTCTCCGATAACGGCAACACTCTTTCCGTCGGTTGCGCCGTTGTTACTCTTGTTAAATCCGTGGAGTCCGGAGATGGACGCGCCCATACAGATGGTGCTGTCGAGAGCGGCAAGAGGCGGCACTGCACCGAGGGTATAGCATCCGATGTCACCCATTACGGTGATCTTGTTTTTAGCGAGAGTATAGAAAAGTCCTCTGTGAGGGCAACCTGCACACATTACGGGGGGACGGGCAGGGATATTTTCTTCAAGCTTCACTCCGCACTCTGTGGGAAGGCCGAACTTTTCAGCAACGATGTTCTGGCTCAGCTCGTCGATGCAGGAGAAGGTGTCCTTGCCCACAGTCTCGATGCCCAGGTTTCTTACGTGCTCCTCTATGAATCCGTCAAGCTCTTCTACGACCACCAGTTTGTCAACGGAATCAGCAAGGTCACGGATCTTTTTCTCAGGCATAGGCCAGATCATACCAAGCTTTAAGACGGGGTACTTATCTCCAAGGACTTCCTTAACGTACTGATAGGATGTGGAGGAAGTGATGATACCGATATCGTTGGAAGCACCCTCTTCAAGTACGTTAACGGGGGCTGTTTCTGCATATTCTACAAGCGCGGAAGTTCTTTCTTCCACAACGGGATGGCGACGACGGGCATTACCGGGCATCATGATGTATTTTGCGGGGTTCTTCTCGTATGTCTTTGTTACTTCGACTCTCTCTGACTCCTCAACGATGCTCTGAGAGTGGGAAACACGGGTACACATCTTGAGAAGCACGGGTGTATCGAACTTTTCGGAGATCTCGTAGCCGAGCTTTGTGAACTCGATGGCTTCAGCGGAATCGGAGGGCTCAAGCATAGGAATCTTAGATGCCTTTGCATAGTGTCTGGAGTCCTGCTCGTTCTGTGAGCTGTGCATACCTGCGTCGTCAGCCACGGCGATAACGAGACCTGCGTTGACTCCTGTATAAGCGATGGTGAAAAGGGGATCTGCCGCCACGTTAAGACCAACGTGCTTCATTCCGCAAAAGCTACGGTGTCCTGCAAGAGACGCACCGAAAGCAGACTCAAGAGCAACCTTCTCGTTAGGTGCCCACTCAGCGTAAATTTCATCGTAGGTCGCAGCAGCCTCGGTGATCTCTGTGCTGGGAGTACCGGGATAGCTGGAGACGAAGGAGCACCCCGCCTCGTAAAGACCTCTTGCAACGGCTTCGTT
>JAZULS010000136.1:0-24813 GCA_045603205.1 Eubacteriales bacterium
CAGGCTTTTGAGCGTCGGCAGGAATCATCCAGTTAAGACCGAGGCGCTCTGCGCCTTCAATCTTTGCGTTCTTACAGTAATCCTGAACTCTCCGCAGAGATACATTCCATTTTATTGCCGCCTCCTGAGCAGTTATCTTCATAACACCACCCCTTTTTGTCGTTTTTACGCCATTTGCAAGAGGTGTATCCCGCATCTTTTTTATTGCCGATAACGGATGCTTATTGTTTATTACATAAACAATAAGGGGATATCCCCTTGATAATTTTACTTTATACCAATATTATACAGCGTTTCTGCGCCAAATACAATACTTAATTTTTCGCTTTTTCTGTTAAGTTACTTTTTATCGGATTTCATTATATAACATTGCAACAATTCGTTTTCCAATACTTAAAATCTAAAATTCAAATGATTCTTGCCCTTGATTTTGCCCTTATAATACTTTTGGGCAAGGGTAAAACGAAATAATAAGTCATAACAAGTTGAAATGAGTTGTTTGCGAAAAACCTTTTATTTGCAAGACTTTTAGAGGATTTTATTAACACCTAACAATAAGCGATAATAATTCACGAAATATTAGTTGTCAAATTTGAATTTATTTTAACAGTTGGCGCTCTTATTTTCAAGTGCACGGCAAAAAACTCGGTGAAAAGGGGGATAGTCGGTAATTATTCGACGAAAAATACCGCAAAAAATCGTAAATATTATTTTTGGTATAGATTTTGCGGATATTTTATGATATACTATTATGGAATATCTGTATCTATGTGCAAAACCGAAAGGATTATATAAATGTCAGTAACCATAGAAAAAGTAGAAAAGCTGTCCCTTCCCGTGATAGCTCTCAGAGGCCTCGTTGCGTTTCCGCAGATGCCTATAAATTTCGAACTTCAGCGTGAGATCTCCATTAACGCCTGTACTGCTGCCCTTGAGGGAGACATGCTCGTTTTCCTCGTAGCGCAGAAGGATATCGCCGTTGAAAGACCTACCGCCGCAGACCTCTACAGCAAGGGATGCGTTGCGAAGATCCGCCACTCTCTCAAGACCCCCGAGGACACCATCCGTGTTATCGCTGAGGGTATCAGCCGCGGCAGTGCTACCATGTATTTTGAGACCGACGGATATCTCAGAGCCAACGTGCTTTCTGCCACCGTCACCACCGACGACACTCTTGACGTGAAAAGCGAGGCTCTCATGCGTGAGGCTGTAAGAAGCCTTGAAGATATGATGCAGTTTATGCCCTCTGCGGCTCCCGACCTTATCTATTCCGCCAAGTCCATTAAGTCAGCGGGCACTCTTGCGGACTTCATTGCCGCAAACGCCCTTGTAAGATACCAGGACAAGCAGTCTATCCTCGAGTGTACCGATCAGCACAAGCGTCTTGAGCTCCTTGCGGTCACCATCGAAAACGAGATCAAGCTTATCAGACTTGAGTCCGTAATTCATAAAAAAGTTAAGCAGCAGATCGACGAAAACCAGAGGGAATATTATCTCAGAGAACAGCTGAAGGTGATTCAGGGTGAGCTTGGAATGGATTCAGGCGACGAAGCCTCTGAGTTTATCGAAAAGATCAAGGATGCCCATCTTGATGCGAAGATCGAAGAAAAGCTTCTCAAGGAGGCGACCCGTCTTGCGAAGGCTCCCTTTGGCTCTCCCGAGGCAACAGTTCTCAGAGGCTATCTTGAGACCTGCCTTGACATTCCCTGGGGAAAATTCACCACAGACACACTGGATCTTCCTACCGCGGAGCGAATCCTTAACGAGGACCACGACGGTCTTGAGCGTATTAAGGAAAGAATTCTTGAGTATCTGGCAGTAAAGCAGATGGCGCCTGAACTCAAAAATCAGATCATCTGCTTTGTCGGACCTCCCGGCGTTGGAAAAACCTCTCTCGGACGCTCCATAGCAAGAGCTATGGGCAGAAAATACGCGAGAGTTTCTCTCGGCGGTGTCAGAGACGAGTCTGACATCAGGGGTCACAGAAAGACCTACGTTGGCGCTATGCCCGGCAGAATCATCAATGCTTTGATCGAAGCGGGAACCATGAATCCCGTCATTCAACTCGACGAGGTGGATAAGGTCTGCAGAGATGTACACGGTGACCCGGCTTCAGCACTCCTTGAGGTTCTCGACGGTGAGCAGAACAACGCCTTCCGTGACCATTTCGTGGAGCTTCCCGTTGACCTGTCCGACTGCGTTTTCCTTGCCAGCGCAAACACGCTCTCTACCATTCCTATGCCCCTTATCGACAGAATGGAGATAATCGAGCTTAACACCTACACTCCCCGCGAAAAATTCGCAATCGCAAAAAATCACCTGATCCCAAAGCAGCTTTCCCGCCACGGACTGAAGGCGAGAAGTTTTAAGCTTTCCGACGAGGCGCTGTCAGAGCTTATCGCGGGATATACAAGAGAGTCAGGTGTTAGAAATCTTGAGCGCGAGATCGCTTCTCTTTGCAGAAAAGTTGCAAAATACATGATCGACAGCGGCAAAAAGAGCATTACCATTTCTAAAGAACGCCTTGCAACCTTCCTCGGCGCCCGTAAGTTTATTGACGACGATATGTACAAGACCGATCCCGTTGGTGTAGTAAACGGACTTGCTTATACTGAGGTGGGCGGCGACGTACTTAAGATCGAGGTCTCCGTTATGGAGGGAACAGGTAAAACCGAGCTGACAGGTACTCTCGGCGACGTTATGAAGGAGTCCGCTAAGATCGCCATCAGCTACATAAGAGCCCATGCCACAGAACTTAATGTCGATCCCGAGTTCTACAAGAAGCGTGACATTCACATTCACGTTCCCGAAGGAGCAGTTCCCAAGGACGGTCCATCCGCAGGTGTTACTATGGTGTCTGCTATCACATCCGCCTTGTCGGGTGTTCCTGCAAGATGTGACACAGCAATGACCGGTGAGGTGACTCTCACGGGCCGCGTGCTCCCCATCGGAGGACTCCGCGAAAAAACCACCGCGGCGTATACCTCGGGCATTAAAAGGGTAATAATTCCAAAAGGAAACGTGCCCGATCTTGATAAGATCGATCCACAGGTTAAGCTTGAGCTTGTGTTCATCCCCTGCGAACACGTTTCTGAGGTGCTGAGGAACGTTCTTGCACCCGTAAAGAACGCGGACGAACGAAGCTCCTCCGACGTACAAGAGGAAACTCCATCGTATATTCAGGGATCCGCTCAGAGCTGGAACCGTACTACAGTAAGCCTCAAAGGTGACTATAATGAAACTGAATCTAAATAAAACAGAACTTAAAATATCAGCCGGACTTCCTTCCCAGTTCCCGAGAGACAAGATTCCTCAGGTGGCACTGGCAGGCCGCTCCAACGTAGGTAAGAGCTCGCTTCTTAACTCTCTTATCGGCAGAAAATCTCTTGCCAGAGTCAGCGGCTCTCCCGGAAAGACCATTACCGTAAACTTCTACAAGATCGACAACGCCCTTTACATCGTTGACCTCCCCGGCTACGGCTACGCAAAGCGTAATTTCGAGGATAAGAAGCGTTGGTCCGCCCTCACCGACGGATATTTCACCAATAATCCCAACGATGACCTTTTGAAGCTTACCGTGTGCCTTATAGACAGCCGCATCGGACCTACAAACGATGACGAAGCCATGATGTCCTACCTTATCGAGGCGGGCAGACCCTTTATTATCGTTGCAACTAAGGTGGACAAGCTGAACGCTACCGAAAAGCGTAAGATCACCGAATTTCTTGAGACCGACGAGCTCTGCAGAGAAGCAGATGCCACAATTCTTTATTCTTCCGTCAGCGGTGTTGGCCGCGACGAGCTTTGGAGTCAGATCACCTCTCATTGCGAGGCGAAATGACGAGTCCCTTTCCAGAAAGGAAACATACATTATGATACTTCACAGAGCATTTGACATAAACGATAAGGGCCACCTCACCGTCGACGGACTTGACGCTGTTGAGTTAGCAGGTGAGTTTGGCACTCCCGCCATCGTGATTTCCGAAACCTCTATCCGCGAGATGTGCAGAATGTATAAAAAGGCATTCTCAGAGTATCTCGGCGAAAAGTCCGCCCCTATCTACGCAGGCAAGGCACTCTGCTTCAAGAGACTTTACGAGATCATCGCTGAAGAGGGAATGATGGCTGACTGCGTTTCCTCAGGAGAGATCGCTACCGCAAAGGCGGCAGGCTTTCCTATGGAAAACGTGTTCTTCCACGGCAACAACAAGACCGACTCTGACCTCAGCTATGCAATAGAGTGCAGAGTCGGACAGATAGTGGTAGACGGTATGGACGAGCTTATGGCTCTTGACGAGATCGCAGAGGCGGCAGGCGTCCGTCAGCGTATCCTCCTCAGAATCACCCCCGGAATTGACCCCCACACCCATCAGAAGATCATGACGGGTAACGTTGATTCGAAATTCGGCTCCGCTATCGTTACCGGTGACGCTGAGCGCATCGTAAAGCTTGCCACAGAGCTTGATCACGTAGAGCTTGTAGGATACCACTGCCACGTTGGCTCACAGATCTTCGATATTGAGCCCTTCCGTGACGCGGCAGACATTATGCTCCGTTTCGTTAAGGATATGAAGGAAAAGCTCGGCTACACCGCAGAGGTGTTAAATCTCGGTGGTGGATTCGGCGTAAGATATACCGAAGAGGATCCGAGTATCGACTACGAGGCGAACGTGAAGGCACTTGGCGAGGAGATCTCCGCTATGTGCCGTGAGCTTGAACTTGATATGCCCGATATTCACATGGAGCCGGGAAGATCCATCGTAGCGGCGGCAGGAGCAACACTTTACACCTGTGGCAGCGTAAAGGAGCTCGAAGGATTTAGAAACTACGTTTCCGTAGACGGCGGTATGACCGACAACCCCAGATATACTCTCTATCAGTCAAAGTATACCGTTATCAACGCTACTCACGCATCGGAGACAGCGGACTTTGAATGCACCCTTGCGGGAAGATGCTGTGAGAGCGGCGACCTTCTTGCGGAAAACGTTAAGATCGCGGAGCCCGAGAGGGGAGACGTTATCGCCGTTCTCGTAACAGGCGCGTACAACTATTCCATGGCATCAAACTATAACAGGATCCCCCGTCCGCCCATCGTAATGATCGCCGACGGAAAGCCCTACGTGGCAGTTCGCCGCGAGACTTTCGAGGATCTTATGTCCCTTGAAAACTGATCTGAGGAGACAAAATGAGCATTTTCGGACTAAAACTTGTTGATATACTTATCCGAATTCCCGCGGTGCTTTTGGCGCTTATCGTCCACGAGGTTTCCCATGGATATATGGCGATGAAGCTGGGCGATCCTACCGCGAGAAATCTCGGCAGACTTGACCTTAATCCCGTGAAGCATCTTGATCCTATCGGAGCTATCTGTATGCTTCTTTTCGGTTTCGGTTGGGCAAAACCTGTGCCGATAAACCCGAGATACTTCAGAAAGCCGAAGCGCGACATGGCACTTACAGCTCTTGCAGGCCCCCTGTCGAACTTAATTATGGCTTTTGTAACCATGTTCGTTTATTATGCTTCTTTGCAGATCATTTTCATGATGCCTTCGCCTGTAGGCTTCGGGCAGAATCTGCAGGAAGTATGGCTCACCTTCGTGTCCGTATTTATCTCTCTTAACGTGGGACTTGCAGTGTTCAACCTTATTCCCGTGCCGCCGCTTGACGGCTCGAGAATTTTACTCACCATCCTTCCGCCGAGACTATATTTCGGCATAATGCGCTATGAGCGTTATATTATGCTTGGGCTTTTCGCACTGATCTATCTCAACGTGTTAGATTTTCCTCTTCAGTGGATAGGCGGCAAGATCCTTGACGGAATGATGTTTGTAGTTGAACTTATCCCCTGGGGATTTTTAGATTCGCTTACCTTTTTAACCGCACTTTGACAAAAAGCCCGGAGGATTAAATGGAAAACATAAGCTACAAGCTTGATCAGTTTGAGGGACCTCTTGACTTGCTTCTCACGCTGATCTCGAAAAACAAGATCGATATCAACGATATTCCCATAGCGGAGCTTTGCTCACAGTATATGGAATATATCAACGCAGAGGAAAACCGTGACATCGAGATCGCTTCCGAATTTCTTCTTATGGCAAGCGAGCTTATGCTCATCAAAAGCCGTATGCTATTGCCTAAGAGTGAAGATGAGGAAGACCCGAGAGCGTCTCTTGTGGAGGCGGTGCTTGAATACCAGAGAGCAAAGAATGCCGCTGCAGAGATGAATCTGCGCTTTGCTACCTTTGGTCTTCGTATGGTAAAGGAGCAGGATGAGATCTCCGTTGACAAGACGTACGTTGCTGACCACCCCGCAGAACTTCTGACAAAGGCTCTGGTCCGTGCGCTGTCAGAGGTCAGGATCACTGACGAGAAGGCGAAGGAACGCTTTGAGCCTCTCATTAACAGACCTCAGGTGTCCATCGTTTCTGTTGCTTCAACTTTCGTTAAAAGAATAAAACGTGACGGTCACATATACCTTGACGACTATTTTTCCTCTTCAAGAAGCCGCTCCGAGCTTATAGCGAAATTTATGGCGCTTCTTGAGATGCTCCGACAAGGATTTGTCAGCATTTCGGAGGACGACCTGGACGCGGAAGACGGCGTCGTTTTGGCAGATTCTCACGTCAATATTACCATGTCGGGTGAGTTTGACGAAAACAGACTCTCTGAGCTCTTTGAGGACGACGTTCCTCAGATGATCGAAGCGTAAAATCACAAAAATTTCATTATACAGGATAAAAATATGAATTTCGAAGAAATAAACGGTGAAGTTATCTCCGAAGAGGTTATCGAGAACGTTACGGGAGAAAATAACCTTGAAAATAACGTGCCCGAGTGTGAGCGAATAATTGAATCTGTGCTTTTTGCCGCAGGCCATCCTGTGGAATACACAAAACTTGCTGAGGCGATGAACATTCCTCTTGACCTCTGCCGCAAGATAGTCAGCGACTACGCGGAAAAGTACAATAACTGCTCAGAGATTCCCCGAGGCATTATGATGATACTCTTTCCCGAAACCTGTCAGATCTGCACAAGGGAAGAGTACGGTTCATACATACGATCAGCCCTCGGTATTCGCAGAGGCGGAAACCTTTCAAACTCATCGTTGGAGGTGCTGGCGATAGTGGCATATAATCAGCCCGTCACCAGAGCGTACATTGATACGGTCCGCGGAGTTGACTCAAGCTATGCCGTGTCGTCCATGTGCGAAAAGAAGCTGATCGAGCCCTGCGGCAGACTTGATGTACCCGGCCGTCCCATGCTCTATAAAACTACGGATAACTTCCTCAGAGTATTCGGACTTAACTCACTCAGTGAGCTTCCTGACATCAAGACAGCCGACGGAGAAGTTATAAAAGCAGGGGACGAGAGCGAACAGCTTACCATTGTGGAAGAATAAACATTACCAAGAAGGAGGGGAGTGCCTATGTGGGCTTTAATAATCGCAGCTATTGTTTTGCTCATCGTGCTTTTGCTCCTTACTCCTGTCAAGGTCAACGTTCTTTCCGCCGGAAACGTTTCTTTGAAGGTTGGCGTCGGGCCAATAAAAATAAACGTCCTTAAAAAGAAGAAAAAGAAAATAAAATTAAAGGATTTTTCTCAAAAGAAGTATCTGTCTAAAATTGACGAGCTGAAAAGGCAAAAAAACAAGCCTAAGGTTAAGGAAAAGTCGAAAAACGGAGAAAAGACACCCCTAAGTGACACAGTAGACTTTATTCTCGGTATCTTGAGACGGGTAGACACCTATACGGGCAGACTGATAACAAGGGTCAAGCGGCTTGAAGTCTCGGTTGGAGGCAGTGACCCTGCCGCAGCAGCTGTGACCTACGGTGTGGCGTCTCAAGGTGTTGCGTATCTTTTAGAGGTGCTCGATAACAAGACAACGCTGAAAAAACGCAAGTCGGATATAGTAAGCGTTAACGTGGACTATTTATCTTCGGACATCAAGGTAAACGCAGACGTAGAGCTTTCCGTCAAAGTCATCGACGCAGTTAAAACGGTAATCGAAATTTTAATGCTTAAAGCAAAGCATGAAACAAATACAACAAACACTCGAAAGGCAGGACAAGAAAATGTCTGATAACAAACAGAGCGAGATCATAAAAACAGCCCTTGAAAGCATCAAAACGGTGCTTGACGCCAATACGGTACTTGGTGACCCTATCAGCACACCTGCAGGCACCACCATTATTCCCGTGTCCAAGATCACTCTCGGATATGCTTCCGGCGGTATCGACTACATGAAGAAGGACACTCCCGTTCATAACGGCAAGCCTGTGTTCAATAACTTCGGCGGAGGCGGCGGAACGGGTATTTCCGTAACACCCGTTGCTTTTATCTCCATTGACGCGGAAGGAAAAGCTGAGATCCTGAATATGGGTGGCGGTGCTTCTGCTGCACCTGAGGATACTGTGTCCCGCGTTATTTCCGCTATCGAGCGCTCTCCCGAGTTTATCGAAAAATTTAAAAAAGTTTTCTCAAAGAACTAATTTAAGGTATAATAGGTTACTTTTTAGCCACGCACCTGCGGTATAAGTCAGAAAGCCTGTCGGATACTAAGCCTTGCAAATGCAAACTCAAAGGTGTGTTAGTATGAGAAAATTTAACCGTGTGCTTTTGTCGAGACTGATTTCGACAGTTCTTTCCCTGTGCTTATTATTCGGTATGACTCCCGTTTTTGCCTCAGCAGAGGGGGGAGAATTTGCCTTATCCGCAAAATCTGCAATTTTGATCGAAGCGGAAAGCGGTAAGATCGTATACGGCAAAAACGAGACGGAAAAACTCCCCATGGCAAGCACCACGAAAATAATGACAGCCGTGGTCGCTCTTGAGATGGCAGACCTCGACGCAAAAGTTGAAGTTGCGGATGAGGCAATCGGCGTGGAAGGCTCATCTATATACCTTACACATGGTGAGTGCCTCACTATTTCGGAGCTTCTCTATGCCCTGTTGCTGCAGAGTGCCAATGACGCCGCTACTGCTATTGCCTATGCTGTGGCGGGGGGCGTTCCCGAGTTTGCGGATCTGATGAACGACACCGCGGCAAAAATAGGACTTTGTGACACCCATTTCACCAATCCCCTCGGACTTGACGATCCTGAACACTACACCACTGCCGCTGACCTTGCGGCTCTGACAGCCTACGCTTTTAAAAATCCCACTTTCAGAGAGATCGTGTCAAGCGTTAGTGCAACCATACCGTCAAGTGACGGAGAGGGCGTGAGGGTTCTCGTCAATCATAACAGGCTTTTGAAAACCTACGACGGGGCGGTTGGAGTAAAGACGGGATTTACCAAAAAGTCCGGCAGATGCCTTGTTTCCGCGGCAGAAAGAGACGGAGTTTGCCTTATAGCCGTGACCCTCAGCGCTTCTGACGACTGGAATGACCACAAAAAGCTACTGGACTACGGTTTTGACTCTTTGGAGAGGGTAACTGTAGCAGAGCCGAGAGAGTTTTATATTGATCTGCCGTGTATCGGCGGCAATACCCCCTACGTCAGATGTTCAAACGCTGACAGCGTCACGCTGACTCTTCCGAAGGGGACTCGCGTGACTTATCGCATCGAGGCAGACAGATATTTCCCTGCACCCGTAAAAGCAGGAGACGCTCTCGGAAAAGTCATTTTGTACGCAAACGGCGAAGAAAAGTGTACCCTGCCGCTTTACGCTGAGCATGACGTTGCCCCGGCTGAGGGAAAGCCTTCCTTCATTGACCGAATTCTCAGAATGTTCGGAAGATAAAAATAAAGCTGAGATTTACTTGATTTCGGAGGAATTTATGGCAGAGATCAGACTGCAAAAATACTTTACCGACTGTGGGGTAATGTCCCGCCGTGCCGCTGAGGCTGAAATTGCCAAGGGTTCGGTCAAGGTCAACGGAGTGGTGGCGTCCCTTGGCATGAAGATCGACCCCGAAGTTGACGTGGTTGAGTATAAAGGTAAAATCATAAAGCAGAATAATTCCTCCGAAAAAAGAGGAAAAGCGTATATCCTTTTAAACAAACCCGTAGGATACGTTTGTACCCTTTCCGACGAAGGTGGCAGGCTTACCGTCCTTGACCTGATTCGCGGAGTGAAACGTAGAGTTTACCCCGTAGGTAGGCTCGATATGTATTCCGAAGGGCTTCTTATAATGACCGACGACGGAGAGCTGACTAACAAGCTGACCCATCCCTCCCACGGACTCACGAAGACGTACATTGCGGAGATTCCGGGGAAACTTACCGCGGAGGATGCTGTCCGCATCTCTGAACCTATTGAGATCGACGGATATACGGTAAAGCGTCCCGAAGTTGAGGTTTTGTCTGTTGACGGCGGCACGTCGAGAGTTAAGATCGTTCTGTCCGAGGGTAGAAACCGACAGATCAGACGAATGTGCGAGAGCGCGGGATTCAAAATTACCCGCCTTACGAGAGTGAAGATCGGGGATATTTCTTCTCCCGAATTGCCCCTTGGTAAATGGAGATATTTGACCGAGGAAGAAGTAAATTACCTGAAGGGATTTTAATAAAAATGTTGGCAGTAAGACCTGTAGTTGATTTTGACACGGCAAAGGGACTGTGCGAATTCGTTGGTGTTCCGTATTCCCCTGAAAACTTTACATATTTTGCCGCTGACGTTAATGACGACGGCACAAAGCTGAATTTTGTTATAGGAATTTGCACCTTCAATATGAGGGGTGGCATCTGTCAGATCGAATACCTGAAATCTGCTCCCGAGGTGGAAGATGACGAAGCGCTGATGATAATGGCGAGAGCGGTAACAAACTTTATGTACCGCTGTGAGGCAAAGAACGTGACTCTTTCCGATGAGGGCGTTTCCGAGTCTCTCGGCAGACGTCTCGGCTTTGTAAGAAAAGACGGAAAAAGACAGCTTGACCTTGAAAAGTTTTATAACGCCCCCTGCAAGCATAATATATAAGATGAAGAAAAGTCCCGATGATTTTACCCGAGGGAGCATCGGGAAGTGGGGCTTTTCGCTTTTTGATACTCACCGATAAAAATCACCTAACGGAGACTTTCCATGATACATTTTGAAAGCGATTATACCGAAGGCGCTCACGAGGCGGTATTGAACCGTCTCATCGAGACAAATTTCGAGCAGCTACCCGGTTACGGCACCGACAAATACTGTGAGTCTGCAAAGCGTAAGATAAAAGAAGCCTGCGGACGTGAAGACGCAGAGGTGTACTTGCTCACAGGCGGCACTCAGACCAATCAGATAGTGATAGATACAATGATCCACGCCACCGAGGGAGCCGTTAGTGCCGATACGGGGCATATCAACGTCCACGAGTCTGGTGCTGTGGAGTTCACGGGACACAAGATCTTACCTCTTCCGAACTTTGAGGGAAAGATTCATGCAGAAGATTTAAAAAAGCTTCTCGTTGATTTTTACGCAGACGGTAACAGAGAACACTGCGTTTTCCCCGGAATCGTGTACGTGTCTCATCCAACCGAATACGGCACTCTTTACACAAAGGCGGAGCTTTCTTCCATTGCGAAAGTCTGCCGCGAGTACGAAATTCCTCTTTTCCTTGACGGAGCGAGACTTGGCTTTGCTTTGAGCGCCGCGGGAAACGATCTTTCTCTTAGAGATATTGCTGAACTTTGCGACGTTTTCTACATAGGCGGCACGAAGGTTGGTGCCCTTTGCGGCGAGGCGGTGGTATTTACTCACGGTAACGCCCCCCGTCACTTCACTACAAGCATCAAACAGCACGGTGCACTTCTTGCAAAGGGAAGACTTCTCGGCGTTCAGTTTGATACTCTGTTTACAGACGGGCTCTACTTGAAGATAGGCGAGCACGCAAACAAGGCGGCGGAAAAATTAAGACGAGCCTTCCGCGAAAAGGGATACAGATTCCACATTGAGACCGTCACCAATCAGATCTTTGTGGTACTTGACAAAGAGCAGATAGAACATCTCTCAAAACACGTGGTCTTCAGCGTCTGGGAAAAGCCTGACGAAGAGCACACCGTTGTCAGATTTGCCACAAGCTTTGCTACCAAAGACTCAGACGTAGACTACCTTATAAACTTACTGTAAGATCAAACTTAAAGGAGGGGATGTTTTGAAAAAGCTCCACAGTCCCATAACAGAGCTAAAAAATATAGGTGACAGCCGGCGCAGAGCCTTTGAGCGTGTTGGCGTAGCTACAATTTCGGACTTGCTTTGCTATTATCCCCGTGCCTATCAGAACAGGGGAAATATTCAAACTCTCGAGGTGATACGGGAGAAACTGAAAAACGACGAATATTCCGGCCCCGTGTCCACCGTGCTAACCGTGGCAACCGAGCCCGTTGCCAGACTCATCAGACGGGGTATGAGTATTCTCAAACTGCGAGCGTTTGATGAAACCGGCGTCTGTGAGATCACCTACTTCAATCAGAATTTTTTGAAGGACGTGTTCCATACGGGTGCCTCGTTCAGATTCTGGGGCAAATTTACGCTTTCCCACAATACTCTGCAGATGACATCTCCCATATACGAGCCATATATAGAAGGAAGGGAATTGCAGGGCATCGTCCCTGTGTATCCTTTGACTCAGGGGCTTACTCAGAAGATCATTACTGCCTCCGTAAAGGATGCAATAAAGCTTGGACTTCCTGAATATGAGGAGACAATGCCTACAGAAGTGCTGAAGGCGGCGTCGCTCCCAACTTCAGCTTATGCCCTTAGAAACATCCACTTTCCCGAAAGCGAGAAAGCTCTTGAGAATGCCAAACGCAGACTTATCTTCGATGAAGTATTTACCGCATCCATTGCTCTGGGACTAAAGGGCGGAAGGCGAAGAACTCCCTCAAGTGCCGTTATGGAAAAGACGGATATATCTGCGTTCCTTAACAGTTTGCCTTACGCTCTGACAAACGCACAGAGCAGATCTGTCGGCGAGATCGTTGCCGATATGACAAGCGGATACGCAATGAACCGTATGCTCACGGGAGACGTTGGGTCAGGTAAGACCGTAGTTGCCGCTGCTGCTGCCTACTTGTCTCTTATAAACGGTCACGATTGTCTCTTTATGGTGCCCACGGAGCTCCTTGCAACCCAGCACTATAAGGATATTTGTCCCATTTTTGAAAAGCTGGGCTATGAAGTGTACCTACTCACCGGCTCCACGGGAACTGTGGCAAGGCGAGAGATACTAAAAAGACTTGCGAGTCCGACTCCTGTGCTTGTTATAGGAACTCACGCACTCCTTAGTGACGACGTGAAGAGTGCCTCTGCGGGACTTGTCATAATAGACGAACAGCATCGATTCGGTGCTATGCAGAGGGCCACGCTGGCAGAAAAATCCGAGGGTATCAATACTCTCGTTATGAGCGCTACTCCCATTCCGAGAACGCTGTCACTTATTGTCAGCGGAACTCTCGACGTTTCCAGAATAGATGAGCTTCCTGCAGGAAGACAGCCTGTTGACACCTTTGTAGTCAACGAAGGCTATCGCGTTCGACTCAACGGATTCATCCGCAAACAAGTCGCAGAGGGACATCAGGTGTACATAGTATGCCCCGCCATCGAGGAAGTCAAAGAAAAAACCTCGGAAAACCCCGAGGAAATGGCGGATATTATGCTCTTCGACCTTGTTGATGACGAAGCAAAGCCCCCTCTCAAAGCGGCAGAAACCTATGCTGAGGACTTGAAGGTGTCCCTTCCCGAATTAAACATCGCCCTTGTCCACGGCAAGATGAAGGCTAATGAGAGGGAAGGGGTAATGAGCGAGTTTTGCAAGGGAAATATTGACGTCCTTGTTTCCACAACCGTAATTGAAGTCGGCGTAAACGTGCCTAACGCCACACTTATGGTGGTGGAGAACGCCGAACGATTCGGACTTTCTCAGCTCCATCAGTTAAGAGGACGTGTCGGACGAGGTAGCTCTAAATCCTACTTTATTCTCGTCTCCGATGCCAAGGGAGAAAAGGCTCTTGACAGACTGAACACCATCAAGCGATTCCGCAACGGATACGAAATTGCCGAGGCGGACCTTAGACAGCGGGGGCCCGGAGACTTGTTCTGTGAAAACGGAGTTCTCCGTCAAAGCGGCAAATCCTCTCTTGTTCTGGCGGCAGGATGTACCGATACCGAGCTTTTATCTCTGGCTTCTGGACTTGCGGGAGCGATTCTCGAAGAAGACCCCCTGCTCGAAAGACCGGAGCATGAGAAACTGAAATCCGCCGCACTTAAATTCATAAGGGATTCTGAAAGCACCATCAACTAAAAAATACTCCTCTCCGTAATTTGGAGAGGAGTCCTATGAATTAAAGCTTATTCAGCATCAAGGAAAGCGGAGATTACTTTCACTGCGCCGTCAACACCTGTCTTTGCGGAGTTGATGACCAGGTCGTAGTTTTCGATCTTGCCCCACTTCTTGCCCGTGTAATAATTGTAGTAGTTGGCACGGCGCTTGTCAGTCTTTACGATAAGGTCTCTTGCCTTTGCTTCGGAGATCTCACTGCGCTTCATAACGTTTTCAACGCGGGAATCGAAATCCGCAGAGATAAAGATGTGAGCAACGTCGTCGCGGTCAGCCAGAATGTGGCTTGCACAACGGCCTACGATGATGGCACCTTCGCCGCTGTCGTAAATATCTTTGATAATATTCGACTGAACGATGTACAGTTTGTCGTTGAGAGGGACGTTGATGTTGTCAATGCCGTGAGCGTACACCGATGAACCGAGAGCAAGAGTATAAAGTATGCTGTTTGCAGCTTTTTCGTCAGCCTCGCCGAGAATATCACGGCTGTAACCGCTCTTTTCGGCGGCAAGGGAGATGAGATCGCGGTCGTAGTACTTGAATCCAAGTGCCTCAGAGAGCTTTATGCCGATCTCGCGTCCGCGGCTTCCGTACTGACGAGCGATGGTAATGATGTGTTTTTTCATAGATGTCTCCAATCAGCCGAATTTTAAACGGCGAAATAAAAATCAATTTGCGAGTGTAACCTTTGACGACAACTCAGATTTTGTTATAATTCTACACTCCGATGTAGTAATTATATCACATAAATTCTAATTTGTACATAATATTTTTAACAAAATGACCTAAAAAGCATAATATTTATACAAATTTTGTTAAAACGGAGGCGAAAAAATGATACTTTTGGCTGTAAAGTTCACCGAAGGTAAACTATCCCACGGTGAGGAGCATGAAATTGGTATATCTCTCCGTGACCGATTACTGTCTTTCTTTTGCAGTGTTGCCGATGTTGAGTTTGGCGTAAAAGACGGCGGTAAACCATATATAATTGGCTCCGATATTACTTATTCTATCTCCCATACCTCGGGTTGCGTTGCCTGTGCGCTCTGTGCTTCGGAGTCGACCCTTCCTTTTGTCGTTGATGATGTGTCGGGAGAAATTGATTCTGACGGGATCTACAAAATTTCCGATGCTGTCTTTGGCGGCGACATCGGATTTGATGTTGAACTTGTGGACCGGGCAAAGCCTGAAAAGCGTCTTGTGGGGATCGCAGACAGATTTTTTAATAATGAAGAAAAAAGTTCCCTTGAAAAAGCTGAAGACAAATATACCGCATTTTATAAAACCTGGACAGGGAAGGAAAGCATCATAAAATGCTCGGGTATCGGCATGGCGGGGATCGAAAAAGCCGACACCTTCAATAGTGAAGGACGACTGATGTTTGCCGTTTCTCTGGCGAATAATGGCGTAAAATTTGAGTCGTCTATATGTGTTGACACATTATGATGTAAAAGAACATAAAAAAACTACCATATCATGAGAAATTTGTTGAAAGTGTTAGCATTTTTTAGATTGACTTTGACAGATATATATGGTATACTTTATTCAGGTATTTGTGGGCTGTTGTCTTGGGACTTATTTTGAGGTTAACGGGGTCACAAATTTTTGTTGTTATAACAGACCGCAGGTATGCGGCAGATTATAAAATATTATATCAGAAAAGGATTACTGCAGTTATGGAAAAGATCTTAGAAATTCTTAAGAGAATCAGAGACGACATCGATTACGAAAACGAGAAGAACCTTGTTGACGACGGAATTCTTGATTCCTTCGACGTAGTGGGTATCGTAAGCGAAATCACCGCTGAATACGACATCACCATCACCGTTGATGCTATCGTTCCTGAGAACTTCAACAGCGTAGAAGCAATTCACGCAATGGTTGAGAAGATCCTTGACGAGGAATAATACTGTTTTACCGGAGTAACCTGTCTGTCAAATGGCAGGTTACTCTAAAAAATGATAAAAGGAGTAATTATGACTTTTACCTCATTCAACTTTATGGCTTTCTTGGCTGTAGTTGCTCTTCTGTATTACATCGTACCCAAGAAAATTCAGTGGTCGATCTTACTTTTGGCAAGCTACGGTTTTTATCTTTCATGTGGAGTTAAGCAGGTAGCTTTTATTATTTCCACAACCCTCCTTGCATACATATCCGGTCTTATCATGCAGAAGATGCGCGACAAGAACAACGATATGATCGCTGCCAAGGGAGACGAACTCAGTAAAGAAGAAAAGCGTGATCTTAAAAAGAAGATCAATGCAAAGATCCACCGCGTTCAGGTGCTCACAGCCCTTATCGCTCTCGGTATCCTTGCATTTGTAAAGTACGCTAACTTCGTTATCGAAAACGTTAACGATGTCTTTGCTATGTTCCAGTACGATATCAACGTTCCCTTTGTAAACGTTATCGTTCCTCTCGGTATTTCCTTCTACACATTCCAGTCCATCGGTTACATCATCGACATCGGACGCGGTAAATACAGAGCAGAGCGCCACCTCGGTAAGTTCGCGCTGTTCGTATCTTTCTTCCCCTCTGTAGTACAGGGTCCTATCAACAGATTCGACGACCTTGGTGCACAGATCAACCAGCATCATAAGTTTGATTATACCAAGGTTAAGTTTGGTGTTCAGCTTATTCTCTGGGGTATGTTCAAGAAGCTGGTTATCGCTGACAGAATGTCCATTCCCGTACAGCAGATATTTAAGAATTACGGCGAGTACTCCGGCGGTGCGTTCATTTTCGCAATGCTCGGCTATGCAGTTCAGATCTACGCTGACTTCTCCGGTGGTATCGACATCGCAAGAGGTGCTGCAGAGATCTTCGGAATCACACTTCCTCAGAACTTCGAGCGTCCTTACTTCTCAACCTCTCTTGCAGAGTATTGGAGAAGATGGCATGCTTCTCTCGGCGCATGGATGAGAGAGTATGTGTTCTATCCCGTAATGCTTTCCAAGCCCGTTACCAAGCTCAGCAAGTTCTGCCGTGCAAGAAAGTGGAACAACGTTGCTAAGATGGTTCCCTCCGTTATTACGCCCTTCGTTGTATTTACTCTGATCGGTGTATGGCACGGTGCACAGTGGAAGTACGTAGCATTCGGTCTGTACAACGCTACGATCGTTGCCAGCAGCGTAGCGCTTGCTCCTCTCTTCAAGAAGATGATTAAATTCTTCAAGATCAATACCGAAACCTTCAGCTGGAAGCTCTTCTGCATCTTCAGAACCTTCTTTATCTGCTGCATCGGTAAGATCTTCGGACAGTCTCAGGGTCTTTATTCCTTTGCTTACATTGTAAAGACTATGTTTACAGATCCCGATCCCGACTTCCTGTTCAATCTTAATGGCGAACTGTACACGCTCGGACTCGACAGAAAGAATATGTTTGTTCTCCTTATCGCAGTCCTCGTTCTTCTCACAGTCAGCATTCTTCAGGAAAACGGTATCAAGATGCGCGAGACCATTAGCAAGCAGAACATCCTCTTCCGTTGGATCCTGTACATTGGTATTATCGTTGTAATCGCTGTGTTCGGTATGTACGGTCCCAGCTACGACGCTACCACATTCCTCTATCAGGCATATTAATAGGCGGAAGGGTTTAACATGACAAGAAAAGATTTATTACGCGCTGTTGCGTTTATTCTTGTATTGTGTTCAGTAATTTACGTACTTTGTGACCTTTTTGAACATGAGAATTCTCTTATGTCCAGACGTTATGAGACCTATTACAGCTTGAGTAAAGGCACAGTTGACGCAATTATGGTCGGCACAAGCGGTATCGACAGATACTGGATGGCTTCTAAGGCTTATAACGATCACGGAATTACCGTGTATCCTATGTCAACGGACTCTCAGCCTGCGTGGCTTACCACAGAGATCCTTGACGAAGCGCTGAAGCATCAGGATCCGGAGCTTGTTATCATTGATTTCCGTCCCTTTACTGTAACCAATACCGGGGACGACCTTGTTCAGCAGGAAGTTTCCGCGAGACGTGTTATTGATATTATGGACTTTTTGTCCATCAACCGTCTCAAAGCTATCTTTAAGACAAAGAAAATTATGGAGATACTCAAGCCTGACGAAGAGCAGAATGCCCTTGAGTTCTACTTCTCCTTTATTAAGTATCACTCTCGTTGGGATGAAGATAACTTCACCTTCGATGAGCTGAAAAATATCGAGTCTAAGTTTATGGGATTCTTCATTTCCGAAAGATTCAGTATCCGTTCGGTATACAGCTTCCCCGATTCTGAACTGACCGATGAAAGAGTACCTCTCGATCCCGTATGTAACGATGCTTTCGAGGAAGTCCTCGAGTATGTTCAGGGTAAGGACTTTGAGGTTCTCTTCCTTGATACCCCCCATTACCTTACTTATGATGAGTCCGGTAGAATGAACACCATGCGCGACAGACTTGACGAGCTTGGAATCAAGTACAAGTGTTACAGCATGGAGGACAACGTTCTTAACATTACCCGTGACTTCTATAACGACGGTCACGCAAACTTCTACGGAGCTCAGGCGTTTACCGACGAGTTTGCTTCTTACCTCCTCGAAAATTATCAGCTTGAAGATCGCAGAGGAGACAAGAATACCGCTAAGGATTGGGACGGTACTTATGACAACATCCTTGAGAAGATCGAACTTCTCGAGTACGTTGCGCACCTCAGCAGAACACCCGTGTTCTCAAGCCTTGAGAATCCCGCAGGTGTAACTGTTTCTTGGTATCCCATTGATAATGCGACCGGTTACCAGGTATGGCGTAATACCGAGCCCGGCGGTCACTATACTCACATTGCGACTCTCCGTGCAAGAAAGCTTACATCTTACGTGGATGAGACTGCCGAAGAAGGACAGACATATTACTATATGGTAAGAGCGTACAAGTCTAACTTTGGCTTTGGAACCTTCTCTATCCCGATCAAGGTTACCGTAAAGCGTTACAGCTAAAATGATTTTCTCCCGATCCTCCAAAAAGGGCCGGGGGAATAATCTTTAAAATAACAGTACAACAAAACAATGAGTATTACCGTTTGTTTTACATAGATAAACGGTAATGCTTGAACATTTTCTTCCGTTGAACGCTTTAAGTTTGTAAAATCGTCCGTGGTTTATATATTTCGGATGCTTAGCTGCAGTTTGGCGGCGTTCTTATATGAGCGAACAATAGGAGGACAGGTGAAATATGACAAGAAAAGAAATATTACGCGCTGTCGCATTTCTTCTAATAATGTGCACCGTGCTTTTGGTGCTTTGTGATCTCTTTGAACACGAAAATTCTCTGCTGTCAAGACGATATGAGACTTTCTACGATCTTGAAAAGAATACCGTAGACGGAATCATCGTAGGTACCAGCGGTATCGACAGATATTGGATGTCCTCAAAGGCTTACGAGGACTACGGAATGACCGTGTACCCTCTGTCAACGGACTCTCAGCCCGCATGGCTCATTACAGAGATCATTGACGAAGCACTTAAATACCAGAACCCCGAGTTTATCATCATTGACTTCCGTCAGTTTACGGCAACTCACTCCGGTACAGACGGTGTTTATCAGGAGATATACGCAAGACGCGTTATTGATGGCATGAAATTTTTCTCCATTAACCGTCTGAAGTCTATTTTCAAGACAAAGAAGGTTATGGATAAGATCCTTCCCGAAGGTGAAAGTGCTCTTGACTATTACTTCTCATTTATCAAGTATCACACCCGCTGGGAAGAGGATAACTTCAGCTTTGATGAGCTGAAGCATCCCAAGTCTCCTTATATGGGCTTCTACGTCAACGAATACTACAGTATCGTAACCCTTGATAAGTTCCCTGAAAGTGTAAAGACAGACGAGAGACTTCCTCTGGATCCTATCTGTGATGATGCACTTAACGAGGTCCTTGAGTACGTTAAAGACAAGGATTTTGAGGTGATCTTCCTCAATACTCCTCATCATCTTACCGAGCTTGAGGCAGGAAGAACAAACACCATCTGCGACAGACTTGACGAAGCAGGAGTGGATTACGCTTGCTACTATATGGAAGATAATATGATTAACGTAAACCGTGACTATTATGATGACGGCCACGTTAATTACTACGGCGCCCGTACATTTACCGACAAGTTTGCTGCTTTCCTTGATGAAAAGTACGACCTTCCCGATCATAGAAACGACGAGAACGTTTCAAAGGATTGGAACGGTACATACGACGAGATACTAAAAAAGATCAATCTGCTTGAGTATGTTAAGCCCGTGGGAAAAACTCCCATTTTCTCGAGCCTTCATAATCCAAACGGAGTTACTGTTTCGTGGTATCCCGTTGATAATTCCGAAGGCTACTATGTATATCGTAACACTGAAGCCGGTGGTAGATTCACAAAGATCGCTACAATTACCGAAAGAGGCACGACAGAGTTCCTTGATACGGATGTAGAAGAGGGACAGACCTACTACTATATGGTAAGGCCTTTCAGTAACAGCAAGGGTAACGGTCTTTACTCTACAACTATAGAAGTTACCGTAAAGAGATAATCGGTATATCGAATCTTTTAGATTTTACCGTTATGGTTTGATCAAGCATTGTCTTTCATTTTAGATTAGAAATCTTCGGATTTTGACCGAGCGTCAAACCGAGTGGAAAACTAACAAGACTAACATTATAATCAATCAGCGTACAATAGGAGGATAAATGAAATATGACAAAGAAAGATTTGTTACGTTCCGTCGCATTTCTTCTTGTGCTGTGTGCAGTAATTTATGTTCTCTGTGACCTTTTCGAGCACGAAAATGCTCTCATGTCCAGACGTTACGAGACTTTCTACGATCTTGAAAAGAATACCGTAGACGGAATCATCGTAGGCACCAGTGGTATTGACAGATATTGGATGGCTGCAAAGGCATATGATGATCATGGAATGACTGTTTATCCTCTTTCTACTGACTCCCAGCCTGCGTGGCTTGTAACAGAGGTCATTGATGAGGCCCTGAAATATCAGGATCCCAAGCTTGTCATCATTGATATTCGACCTTTTGCTTCTACTCCCGGAGCCGGTAACGGAATACAGCCCGAGATCGCAACAAGACGTCTTATCGACGCTATGAATTTCACTTCCATAAACCGTCTTCAGGCTATATTTAAGTCTGTTGATACGTTAAAGGAAATTGATCCTGAAACTGAAGCAAACGCACTTGATCTTTACTTCTCATTTATAAAGTATCATTCACGTTGGAGTGAAAATAATTTCAGTTTTGACGAGATGAAGGTCTTTACGTCTAAGTATATGGGATTCTACATTCTTGAGTATGCAAGCGTCAAGTCAATGAAGAATTTCCCCAAGGCCAAGAAAACAGACATCAGAAGTCCTTTGGATCCCGTTTGTGAAAATGCACTTGACGACCTGCTTGAGTATCTCAAGGATAAGGATTTTGAGGTTCTGTTCCTCAACACTCCCCACTATATGCCCACTTATGAGGCAGGTAGAACCAATACCGTTTGCGATAAGATTGAGGAGGCAGGCTTCAAGTATCTGAATTACACTATGTCAGATAAACTTCTCAACGTCAACCGTGACTACTACGATGACGGTCACGTTAACTACTACGGTGCTGTGACGTTTACCGATATGTTTGCAAATTACCTCCTTGAAAACTACGACTTTACCGATTACAGAGATAACGAAAAGGTTGCACGTGACTGGGAAGGCAAGTATGAGAACATTAAAGAGAAGATCGGTCTTCTCGAGTATGTTGCCCCCATAGGTAAGACCCCCGTATTTACTGAGGCGACCAAGGCAGGCAACGTAAACGTTAACTGGTATCCTGTTGACAACGCAAAGGGTTATCAGGTGTACCGCAATACCGAAGAAGGCGGTCGATATACCTTGGTTGGTACCGTTGATAAGAAGGGTACAACTTGGTTCATCGACTCGGATATTGTCCCCGGTGAGACTTACTACTATATGGTAAGACCTTATGGAGAAGGCGGAAAGCTGGGACTCTTCTCTTCAACTGTATCCTTTACTGTTGAAGGTGCAAAGTAAAATAACTAAAAAAACTCCCGATCATCACGATCGGGAGATTTTTTTAGTTTAGACTTTCATCAAATGCCTTTTTAAGCACACGGGAAATTTTGTTCATCAGTACGGGATCAACCTTTACGATTTGTCTGTCGTAGGTTACAAGTCCGTTGGTTTCATCCTCCACGTCACTCACCTGAGTCAATACAGCGGCACTGAGGCCGTTTTTAACTGAGGGAAGTATCTCATCCACATAAAGCCCTGCAAGAGCCTTAGAGAAGCTCTCAGCGTCCTTGAAGAAGCGATAGGCGTAGGTGTTGTCGAGGTTGAAGGAGTTTCCGTCTATCTTGCATGAGTAACCGCCGAATTCAGAAAGAACTCTGGGACTGTCTGCTTTTGAAGTGGGAAGTATCTTTTTGAAATAAACGTGTTCGCTGACCACGTCGCTCTTCTTTTCTGCGAACCAGCCTGAGGTGGCGTCCCAAATTCTTGAGGGGTCTTTTGCTTTCAGTTCAGTATAGATTCTGTCTGCGTCGTACTGTCCCCAGCCCTCGTTAAAGATGGTGTAATAACAAACGGAAGGATGGTTGTAAAGAAGCTCTACGGTACGAGCCGCACCGGACTCAAACTCACGCTTTCTTCGAGGGGAAGCCTTGTGTGAGACGCCTGTTTTCATTCCGATAGTCGGTAGGGCAGTGTCTACGGCAAAACTGTACTTTCCGCTGTTCACCATGTCCTGAAAGACGATCATACCGTACTTGTCACAGTAGTAATAGAACAGTTCTGGCTCTATCTTAATATGCTTGCGAAGCATGTTGAAGCCGAGAGACTTCATTGTAAGAATATCGTAGCGATATCCTTCGGGTGTAGCGGGGGTGTAAATGCCGTCACTGAAATAACCTTGATCGAGAAGACCGTGGAAGAAGTAGGGTTTTCCGTTGAGACAGATGTACATGCGGGAGCCCACTTCTTTTATTGAAATATCTCTTAATGCAAAGTAGGACTCTACCTTGTCAACGCCGTCAGTGAGCGTGAAGTAATACAGATACGGGTCCTCGGGAGACCAGAAACGAGGCTCGGTTATGTCTAAGGTAAGCGTGTCGCCCTTGAAACGGTACTGTGTAACTTTGTTTTCTTCAGTGAGTGTCAAAAGCTTGTTTTCGCCGCCACCGATACACTTGATAGTCACGCGGTTGTCCTCTGAAGTCATCTTCAGGCTTTCAATGTGATTTTCGGGAACACTTTCAAGCCATACGCTCTGCCAGATTCCGCTTATGGGAGTGTACCACATACCGCCGCGCTTCTTTGACTGCTTTCCGTAGGGGAGTTCATTGTCGGTCTCATCGGTCACAACTACCTTGATCTCGTTGACGCCGCTGATTAGACAGTCCGTTATATCAACGTCAATGGGCAAATATCCGTTTTGACTACTGCATAATGCCTTGCCGTTTACCGAAATTTCGCATATCTGGTCGACAGCGCCGAAGTGAAGGATTACTCTGTCCTTCCCAAATCCGCAAGGAAGCTCAAAACTGCGAGTGTAGACGTACCTTTCGCCTTTTTTGAGTTCACGACCTATGCCCGAAATTCTTGATTCCGGCGGGTAAGGCACGGTGATCTCTCCGAGGGGAGATGTCTGACCTTTTTTCAGCACAGCTAAGTCCCACTTGCCGTTGAGAGGCAGATATGAGTCACGTCTAAGCTGAGGGCGAGGGTATTCGTCCCAATTTGATGACTTGTCGTTTTCAAAAGGAGTCTTTAAGTCAACCAAGCGGGGCTTTTTAGTGCTGTTGATTACGAAAATAAAGAGCACGAGAATAGCAAGTACCGCAAAAGCCGCGGCAAAGATGTTGGCGTTAGGCAAAAACGATGTGGTTCCGTCGTTGTTTACTACAGTTTCAGCATTTCTCAGTACCGCTTCACCGATAAAGGGACCTACTACACCGGGAACGAGAACCTGAGAAAAGATTCTGACCCCTTGGAACACGCCTGCTTCACCATGGGGGATAAGGTCACGTATATTAGCTCCGAAAACAGCCATTCCTGCAAGGTATCCGCACATCATAAGAAGGGAACCGATGAAAACAGTAACATATCCTCTGCAGAAGAAGAGAAGGACGTAACCTGCGGCAAGCCAAACGAGGGAAAGAGCGCCGGAGAATCCAAATCCCTTTTTGTCGTAGACCTTACCCCAAAGAGCGGTAACAACGGATGCAAGGATTATAGCGGGAGCCATAACGAATACGTAATCCGCCATTCCGAGGGACTTTTCGTAGTAGATTATCAGGTATGGCATGAATACCTGAATTGAGGTGTTGAAAAGTATGAACGAAAGGAGCTGAAGATACAGAGACTTGTTCTTCTTCACCGTGGAAGGACGGAAACTGTAAATAACACCTGCGAAATATCCGCGTTTTTCGGGAGTAATGTTACTGTCCTTGATGATAAAGAGACCGATGATGCCGACCAAAAGCACGACGGCACCGATGATAGAGAAGATAATGCTCCAGCTTTCGGGGGAGTCAAGGTCAAAAGCCATAAATCCGCCGAACACCGCAAG
>JAZULS010000137.1:0-3997 GCA_045603205.1 Eubacteriales bacterium
GTCTTCCTTGGTGAGCATCTTTCTCATATCAGTTCTGCCGGAGGGGTCACCGATCATGGTTGTACCGCCGCCGATGAGGGCGATGGGCTTATTACCTGCCATCTGGAGACGCTTCATAAGAGTAAGCGCCATAAAGTGTCCTGCGGTAAGGCTGTCCGCAGTACAGTCGAATCCGATATAGAACTTTGCCTTTCCGTTGTTGACAAGTTCACGGATCTTTTCTTCGTTTGTAACCTGAGCGATAAGGCCTCTCGCTTTCAGTTCTTCATAAATCTGCATTTTTATATTTCTCCTTGGTTTGTGTTTGTATTGATAAGTTTTTCGCAGAGCGGAAAACCACAAATTCTCTTATTTCTTCTCTTTTCACTCTTCTCTTTTCTCTAAAAAAGAAAATCCTCTTCTCCGAGCGGGAAAAGAGGACGAATGATCGCGGTACCACCTCTGGTTTGCACACCTCTCGCAAGGTGAGCCTTACGACGTGCTTGACGTCGGCGCTTTAACGGGCGCACCCGTCTTCCCCTACTGAAAAAGCTTCGGGAAAGCGGCTCGGGAATGTATTCACGCTTAGCCTACCGTGTTCTCGCACCTACCGAACACTCTCTGAAGGGACTGCGCAAAGCGTTACTTGTTTCCGTCACAGCCTATGGAGTATACTTTTACAGTATATCACATAAAATCATCCTCGTCAAGATTAATTAGGGGAATTTTGTTATGTTTTATTTATTAAATCCCTTGCAAAAGTGTGAATTATCATTTATAATATTAGTGTATTGTTTTTTAATATATTCACAAAAAGGGCTGTTCCTGCACGTGTCGCAGAGCAGCTAATTTTCGTGATTTTTATGCTATTTATGGAGTTTTCTATGTTTAAAATCGGCTTTGACAACGAAAAATATCTTCAGATGCAGTCTGAGCATATTCTCGACAGAATCCAGAGCTTTGGCGGCAAACTCTATCTTGAGTTTGGCGGCAAGCTTTTTGACGATTTCCATGCGTCCCGTGTGCTTCCCGGATTCGCTCCCGAGAGCAAGATCCGTATGCTTATGAAGCTGAAGGAGCAGGCGGAGATCGTTATCGTCGTGTCTGCCCCCTCTATCGAGCAGAATAAGATGAGAGCCGATCTGGGCATCACCTACGATATGGACACCATCCGACTTATCGACGCTTTCACGGGCATCGGTCTTTTCGTCGGCTCCGTTGTCGTAACTCAGTACACCGCCCAGCCCGCGGCTGACGCATTCATCAAGAAGCTCCAGAATCTCGGAATTAAAGTTTTCCGCCACTATCCTATCCCCGGATACCCTGCTAATGCAAAGCTTATCGCCAGTGAGGAAGGATACGGAAAGAACGAATACATCGAAACTCAGCGTTCTCTCGTGGTTGTAACTGCTCCCGGTCCCGGAAGCGGAAAGATGGCGACTTGTCTGTCTCAGCTTTATCACGACAACAAGCGCGGTATAAAGTCCGGTTACGCTAAGTTTGAGACCTTCCCCATTTGGAATCTTTCTCTTAATCACCCTGTAAACATCGCCTACGAGGCTGCTACCGTTGACCTCAACGACCTTAATATGATCGACCCTTATCATCTTGAGGCTTACGGTAAAACTGCAGTCAACTACAATCGTGACGTTGAGATCTATCCCGTTCTCAAGCTCATCTTCGAGAATATCTACGGTCAGTGTCCCTACAAGTCTCCCACAGACATGGGCGTAAATATGGCAGGCTACTGCATAACTGACGAAGATGCGGTTTGCGAAGCATCAAAGATGGAGATCGTCCGCAGATATTACGACACACTTTGCAAAAAGCGTAACGGTGTTGCCGATGCTGACGACGTTTCCAAGGCTGAGCTCCTTATGAACAGAGCAGGTGTTACCACCGAATACAGAAAATGCGTTGCGGCGGCTCTTGAGAGAGCTGAAGAAACAGGCGCTCCTTCCGTTTCCATTGAGCTTTCCGACGGATCCATCGTTACAGGTAAAACTTCTACCCTTCTCGGTGCATCTGCCGCGGCTCTGCTCAACGCTCTGAAAGTTCTGGGCGGCATCAACGACAAGATCCACCTGATCCCTCCGGTAGTTATCGAGCCTCTCAGCAGACTCAAGACTGAAACTCTGGGCGGACACAACCCGAGACTTCATGCGGATGAGATCCTTATCGCACTTGCTATCTCAGCCACCACAAACCCCGTTGCGGCTCACGCTATGGAACAGCTGAAAAAACTCCGTGGTGCTGAAGCTCACGCTACGGTTATCGTTTCCGGTGTAGATTCCGCAACATATCGAAAACTCGGCATTAACCTTACAATGGAGCCTGAATATCAGACCAAGAAGCTCTATCACGGATAATAACCACAAAAAACGCGTCGGACTTTTGCCCGACGCGCTCTTTTTTTATTTTACTCAGCCACGGCAGCAGTTGCCGCAAGAAACGATGAGGATCGCAAGAATTACGAACCAGATGAAATCGTCGCTGTCAAAAAGATTACATAAGCATCCCATAGTATAATATCCTTTTCATTTTTGATTTAGGTACGAGAGGAGTGATTCCCTCGCCGAGCACCTTTTGCCGTGCTCTGATATTATTCTATGCGGCAGTTACACTTAGGTGACAGATCAGGTCAGTGTAATTTCGTCAACGTTGAGGAAAGCCTGTGCCGCAGAAACGCTGTTCGCCTTGACTGCATACTCTGCACCGCATTTTCTGCAAACGACGAAAACGTTGTCGTCGTCAAACTCAAGCTCGTATTCGCCACCGTCAGTACACTTACAGTGGATATTTCCCTCATCCTCCAGCTCCTTGACGACGTACATTATGACCTCAAGGACCTGAGGGTCGGTAAGAGACTCTTTTTCGCCCTTATTGTTTGAAAGTGCTTCAAGTGCCTCTTCCCCTGCAAGCTCGATAAGTTCTTCTTCGCTTTTTGCGATAGCCTCGTCAACCTTGGCTTCACTTCCTACGAAGCAGATGTCAAGTCCCGAGTAGGTACAAGCAAGAGTGAAGATGTCACGCTCGAAGAACACACCCGAGGATATAAGATAGGTATGAGGGGAGGGACAAACGATACAAGGTACGGTCAGGCGAACCTTTTTGTCCTTCGTATACACGATGTCAAGGGAGGATTCTCCGCAAGGGCACTTAAGTCGGATCATCTCAGCAGACAGCGAAAAGATTCCCACCACGCTTCTTACAATAGAGCCGCAATGAGGACATCTGTATGCGATCGTAGTCTGTTTATTATCAATAACCATTAGTATAACCTCTGCTATTTTTGCAACTGCATAAATTATACCCCATGTCGGAGTATTTATCCCATATCACCTTCAAAGACGATGATATGGGATTTTTTTCGTGATCAGTCCTCGTAAATGGGGAACTTTTCGCAAAGTTCAACAACCTCTGCGGTGATTCTTTCGCGATTGCCTTCAAAGTCCCGGGCGATGTCGCCGATAAACTTTGCAATACGAACCATCTCTTCCTTACCGAAGCCACGGGTGGTAACTGCGGGAGTTCCGATTCTGATACCGCTGGTTACGAAGGGGCTCTGAGGATCATTGGGAATAGCGTTCTTGTTTACTGTGATGTGCACTTCGTCAAGCATCTTTTCCATATCACGGCCGGTAATACCGAAGGGGCGGAGGTCAACGAGCATAAGGTGGTTATCAGTGCCGCCTGAAACAAGTCTGAAACCTTCAGCCTTCATTGCATCAGCAAGAGTCTGAGCATTCTCAACGATACGGCGCTGATAGTCACGGAATTCCTCTGTAAGAGCCTCACCGAAGGCAACTGCCTTAGCGGCGATGATGTGCTCGAGGGGGCCGCCCTGAGTTCCGGGGAACACAGCCTTGTCTATCTGCTTTGCAAGTTCCTCACAGCAGAGGATAAGTCCGCCTCTGGGACCTCTGAGAGTCTTGTGAGTTGTAGTTGTAACGACGTGTGCGTGAGGCACGGGGCTGGGGTGAACACCTGCGGCAACGAGACCTGCGATATGCGCCAT
>JAZULS010000138.1:0-2801 GCA_045603205.1 Eubacteriales bacterium
CCTGACATCTCTTCCCGTTATGCTCTTGAAAAAGCGCTGAGAGGCAACGAGGGCACAGACAACGCCGTGTCCCACGACCGATTTTTCGTAAGCCGCACCGTCACCCGCTTCATCACGCTGTCCCCTGCAGGCTGTACCTCTTATTTCGGTGACTACGACTCATACAGAGCATCCGCCGCTTCAAAGCCCGGTACTGTAGTTGAAGAAGTGAAAGTCGAAACTTTCTCAAGTTCGAAAGACGAGTATCTGAAGCGAAAAGCAGAGAACGCCAAGCTCCGCCGAGCTACCAAGAGAGTGGAAGCCATCGCCAAGGAGATCGCTGCTCTCGAAGCGGAGATAGAGTCCATCGACGCTTCTCTTGCAGGTCCCGACGGCTCGGACTACAAAAAATCCGCCGCTCTGTTTGACGCAAAAAGCCAGGCGGAGGACAAGATGATGGAGCTGCTTGAAGAGGAAGAAGAATTAAAGGAGATCCTTGCGGAATAAACCTTATAAAGCTATGATTGATTTGTTATCTTTGCAGAAACAGTTTCTGCTTTCCCATATTAAAGAAGGCGACGCCGTGGCAGACTTCACCATGGGTAACGGCTACGACACCGTATTCCTCTCAAATGCAGTAGGAGAAACGGGAAGCGTCACCGCCTTCGACATTCAGCCCGCCGCTCTTGAGTCAACGGCTGAAAACTTAAAGCGAAACGGCTGTCCCGACAACTGGAGACTTATTTGCGCCTCCCACCACAGGGCAGGAGAATTCATTGAGGGCAAGATCAAGGCAGGCATGTTCAACCTTGGCTACCTCCCAGGCTCCGGAAACAAGGCTCTCACCACCAGCCGAAGCACAACTTTGCCTGCCGTCAAGGGAGCTCTTGAGCTTTTAGACACGGAAGGTGTGCTTCTCGTTGCCGTTTACCCCGGTCATCCCGAAGGTGCGGCGGAAGGCAGAGAGCTTACGGAGTATTTCGCATCTCTTTCGAGATTCAAATATTCCGTCACCCAAATAAGACTTATAAACTCCCCCGAAAGCCCTTTCTTTACCGTTATAGAAAAGGCGCACTAAGACTTTGATTATTTCACGAAAGGAACGGTGAGGTAAATATGCAAAACGGAAACGGCAAACGCCCTGCAAGACGACCCGCAAACGCCCCTACGGGAAACGGACCCTCCCGTCCTGACACTATGAGAAGCAACAACCAGAGCAGAGCAAACCCGAGCAGAGGACGCGGAGAACAGTTTGCAAGACAGACTCCTCCCCGCGTTGGATACGATCCCCGAAATCCCGCAGGCGGATACTCCCCCCAGCAGAGGCGACCTCGTAAAACCGCCGCCGAGGAGAGATTCGAGCGCGAAAGAGCCGAGCATCTCCGCCGTCAGCGAGAAAAAGAGGCAATGGAAGCACGCCGTCGCAGAGCGGAATATGAACGTCGCCGTGCCGAGGCAAGAGAGGCAAGACGCCGTCTTGAGGAAGAGATCCGCCGCGAAAACAAGATCCGCCGCAAGAGAGAGAGAAAGATTTTCCTCGGACGCGCCATGATCTGTGGCATACTTGCCGCTATCCTTCTCGTTTTATCGGGAATCGTGTTGGTTCTTCACTTTAATTCTGCCCCTGACACGCCAAAATCATCGGTGACCTACACTTTCGGCGGCAAAAAAGGCAGAGTTGCTGACGGAGAGACAGCTCACAGAGGCGGCGTGACCTACGTTTGCTTTGGAGACGTGGCAGAATATCTCGGACTTGCCACAACCGGCGGTACCGACAGTATGAAGTTCGTCTTTGCAGATCCCGAGCTTGACAGCGAAGGCGAAAAGGGCGAAGACTACGTCATTTTTATGGCGGACAGTCGCACCGTTTCCATAAATTCTCAACTTATGACACTTCCCGCCCAAAGCTTTATCTACGGTGAAGAAATATGGGTCTGCACCGATTTTATCGAAGACTTCATGACGAACATCACCGTTGAAGTTGACGGAAACACCGTCGCTGTCTCACGGTTGAAGGACGAAGAAAACTCCACCAAAGAAGAGACTGTGTATCTTCCCGTTACGCTGAAGCTGAAGGAAGCTGTATCCACCCCCGACACCACCGAGGATGAGGACACGGGCAAGAATGAAGCAAATCTTGAGCTGAAGTTCGAGACAGATCTTGAGGAATACGAAAAGTTTATGGATCCCGAGGATGCGGAAGAGTATCTGATTCTCGTGAACACCGCCAGCCGCCTTGACGGAACCTATGCCCCCGCTGACCTTGTGGACGTTATCAACACCCGACAGGACGGTCGCGAAACTCAGCTTCTCCGAAACTGTGCGGCGAAGGCTCTTGAGGCTCTGTTCATTGAGATGCAGGCTGCGGGCTATACCGACGTTACCGTTATGAGCGGCTACCGTTCATACGAGTCACAGGAATATCTTCATAATTATTATATAGGAGAAGAAATGGCCGCCGATCCTTCGCTTACGTGGGAAGCCGCCGCCGCATTGGTGCTGACCTACTCTGCCGAGGCAGGCACAAGTGAGCATCAGACGGGACTTTGCGTTGATATGCACAACCTGCCCTCCGCCACCACCGAATTCGCAAATGAAGACGCCTACAAGTGGCTGACGGAAAACGCGTGGAAGTTTGGATTTATCCTTCGCTTCCCCGAGGGAAAGACGAATTTCACGGGAATTTCCTTTGAACCGTGGCATTGGCGTTTCGTCGGAAGAGAAGCAGCTAAAGAGATCTATTCAGAGGGCATCTGCCTTGAGGAATATATTTCTTCGCTGAACGTGTAAGAGAACGAGGAGTACGCCACCACTTTCTTTGA
>JAZULS010000139.1:0-6673 GCA_045603205.1 Eubacteriales bacterium
AGAAGCATGTGCAGACCATATACATATGCTTGTGAGTATCCCACCACATATAAGTATATCACAGTTTATGGGATATCTCAAGGGGAAAAGTTCCCTAATGATTTTCGATCGACACGCAAACTTGAAATACAAGTATGGATCGAGGCATTTCTGGTGTAGAGGATATTACGTAGATACAGTCGGTAGAAACAAAAAGGTAATAGCAGAATACATTAGAAGCCAACTTGAAGAAGACAATGCTTCGGATCAAATCAGTTTCAAGGAATACATAGACCCGTTCACGGGTGCCAAGAATAAATAGGCAAAAAGACAGCCGCACGTGTGCGGCTGCCTGTAAGTGTAATGCGGTGTCAAACTACAGTAGTCGCTTTTAGGGATGAAGCCTGTATTTGCCCCTTATAGGGGCTGTGCAAGCCACCGGTTCAACCGGTGGTCTTGACTATGTTGTGAGGATACTGAGAAATGGAGATTTTTGATTTATACGATATTGACAGGAATTTGATCAATAAGCAGCTTGTTCGAGGTGATAAAAGAAACAAAGATGAATATTATCTTGTCGTGCACTGCGGAATATTTAATTCTCAAGGCGAAATGCTGATCCAGCACCGACAGAGCTTTAAATCTAATTGGTCGGGATTATGGGATCTCACCTGCGGCGGTCACGCTCAGTCCGGAGAGAGTAGCAGGGAAGCAATACGTAGGGAACTCAAGGAGGAGTTGGGGATATCCTACGACTTTACCGATGTTCGTCCGTACTTTACCATGAATTGGCAGTGTGGATTTGATGATTTTTATTTGCTACAAAAGGACTTAGATATCGATTCTCTCAAACTACAGTATGAAGAGGTTCAAGAGGTCAAGTGGGCAGATCTTGACGAAATATTAAAAATGATTGATGTGGGAGAATTTATCCCTTATCACAAGGCTCTTGTGATTTTAATGTTCGAGAATATAAAACAATTTGGCTGCCAGTCTATTGACGACTGAAAAAAGGGGCTTTTGCAGCCCCTTTTTTCATATTCCTAATAATTTTCGTGCGTTGGTTTCAAATATCTTTTCGAGCAGTGTATCGTGGAGCCCGAGACTCTCAATAAAATCTGCAGTCATTCTCGGGGAAGCCCAAGGCGTGTCGCTGCCGAATAAAATTCGCTCCGGATCGTGGGATAACAGAATTTGTTTCATATGAGTTCGGTCACCGTTTCTAAGTTTTGCAAAAGACGTATCGATCCACAAAGGTTTGCCCGAAAGCTTCTCATAAACTTCGTCATACATCTGGTATCCGCCAAAATGCGCGGCGATCAGTTTCAATGCAGGGTGGCGTTCTATCACATTCAGTATCATGTCAGGCGTTGCATGGATATGTTCGGGAGAGTAGACGTCAAATCCCGCGTGAGTTATAACGAACATATCAAGGGAGGCACATATCTCAAAAACAGGATCGAAGCAATCCTCGTCGATCTCATGACCCATGTAATCCGGATGAATTTTTATGCCTTTGATTCCTGCATCCTTTAACCGTTTGAGTTCGTTTTCGATCCTGTCGCTTTCGGGATTTACAGAGCCAAGGGGAACAAGAGTTGGGAACTGCTTCAAAGCCTCGATTGCGAAGTCATTGACGTTTTCCTGCTGACGCGGATTAGTGGCTATATTACAAATCACAGACGAGTCGATCCCACAGATCTGCATATTTTTTATTAACCCTTCGGATGTTCCGTCGGTGTATGGCTCTATGTTTATCTTTTCTTTTAGAACATTCAGCGCTCGACCTGCGATTTTTTGAGGAAAAGCATGGGTGTGAAAATCTATGATCATAGGCTTGTCTCCTTTGGTTTCGATATAAGCAGCAGATTTATCTGCAAAAGTATACCTCATATTTACTGTGTAAATACACTTTTGTTTATTATAGAATTAAATATAAAGTTAATTATGAAATAAATGTAAACAATGAAATTTTTTGGTTGAAAATATCGCTGTTTTAAGGTATCATTATATAAATAAAATGTGATAATTTTCGCTTATTTAGCGAATAATATGCAATATATTTGAATTAAATTTATATTTTAACATAAAATCAAACGGAGGATTTGAATGGATATTTTTAATCTTGAAGCTTTTGCCGATAAGCTTAAGCGCGTTAAAGTGAAAACGGCAGCTGCTCTTCGCGAACTTCTTGATGCTGATTCAAACGGACAGGTAGCTGACCTTGACAGCGCAAGGGGAAGACTTAAAGCTTTTTTTGACGCCGGAACTTTTTCCGAAATCGGTGCGTTTGTCAGACGTCGTGCAGGCGAATTTGATGCCGAAGCTCAGGCAGAACTTGAAAGTGTCATATGTGGTTGGGGTGCTGTAGAGGGCAAACTTGTATTTGCTTATGCGCAGGATACATCAAGAACCTCCGGTGCAGTCAGCGAAGCCCACGCAAGAAAGATATGTGAACTTTACAGACTTGCTACAGAGAACGGCGCACCTGTATACGCCTTTCTTGATTCTGCAGGTGCTCTCATCCCCGAGGGTGTACGCGCTCTTGCAGGCTATGGCAAGATCATGAAGGCTGTTTCTGCGGCTTCGGGTGTTATTCCTCAGATTGCTGTTGCAACGGGTTACGTTTCAGGAGCCGGTGCTGTGATCTGCGGAATGTATGATCTTGTTATCAAGACAGAAGGCGCAAGTATCTCTGTAAATCCGCCTTTCCTTACCGACGCGAAGGGAAGTGCCGAAAGCGGAATTGTAGCCGCTGGTGCAGCCGATAACGCAGAAGCAATCTCACTTGCAAGAGAGCTTGTTTCCTATATACCCTCCAACAACTTTGAAGGAGCTCCTGAAGATCTGTCTTCCGAGGATGTTAATAAGATTGTTTCTTTAGAGATGTACGAAAGCTCTCTCGATGTTCACGATTTTATCAGTAGCGTTTTTGACGGTGGTAAGTTTGTAGAACTATATTCTGACTATGCCCCCTCTGTTGTAGGCGGTATAGCTTCTCTCGGTGGTACCTCAGTCGGAATCATTTCCACAAACAAAGCTGTAAACGGTGGAATTCTCACCGCTGAAGGAGCACGAAAGGCATCCAGACTCGTGTCATTCTTCGATAGTTTTAACATTCCGATAGTGACTCTTGTTGATTCAAAAGGATTCGATAGGGATGCGGCATCTGAATCCTCTCCTTTTACAGCTGAACTTGCAAAGCTTGCATCTGCTTACGCCGCGGCTGAGTCTCCTAAGGTTACCGTGATCCTCGGTGAAGCTTATGGCTCACTTTATACCGTTCTCGGCTCAAAGTCAATCGGCGCAGACGTGGTATATGCTCTTGATTCTGCCAAGATCGCCGCTATGAACGCTTCAAGTGCAGTAGCGTTCCTCTGGAACGATGAAATTAACGTAGATGTGACCAGAGAGGACTTGGAAAACCGTTGGGACGAAGCAGTTGCAAATCCTGTTGAGGCAGCTTCATCAGGCGAGATCGACGATATTATAGACAGCACAGAGGTAAGACTCAGAATTGCGGCTTCTCTTGCTATGCTTTCTTCCAAGAGCCAGACTCCCACCTCTCGCAGACATCTTATCATGCCTTTATAATAGAGAAGGAGATTTAGATGAATTTATTTCGAACGATAGCAGACGTGGATATGAATTCCGTTATGAATAACGGAATGTCCTTTGGAGAGCGCCTGATGGACGGTGGAAAAATGATTCTTATCGTTATGGCGTGGGTATTTGCCGTAATCTTTTTGATATGGCTGATGCAAACGCTTTTCACCTTAGGTGTCACCAAGGCTACTTCCCAAAAAACAAAAACAACTGCAGAGATTCAGACTGTTCAGACAGTCGAAGAACCTGATAATACCGAGGACGACAGCGAGGTAACGGTTGCAGTAATCACCGCAGCCATCACTGCGTATCTTCAGTCCAAGTCTGAAGACGGAACCGTACCTGCCTTCCGAGTTGTATCCTTCAAGAGAAAAAGAAGCGGCAAGCCGTGGAATTCACAAAATTGATTAATATCAGAAAGGTCGACATAAATTATGAAAAACTATAACGTAACCGTAAACGGAGTAACATATTCCGTAACTGTAGAAGAGGTTTCTGAGGTCAGCACTCCTGCGGCGACTGCCCCCGCACAGACAGCTCCCGTGGCTCCCGCAAGTGCTCCTGCACCCAAGACTGCGCCCAAGGCGGCAACAGGTGACGGAGTTAAGGCTCCCATGCCCGGTAATATTCTTAAAATGAACGTCAAGGTCGGAGATAAGGTTGAAAAGGACTCTCTCGTTTGCGTTCTTGAAGCAATGAAAATGGAGAACGAGATCTTTGCTCCCATGGCAGGTACTGTTACCGCTATCAACGCTCCTGTAGGAACTTCCGTTGCTACAGGTGACCTCATCGTAACCCTCGCTTGACCCCAAATTACTGAACGGAGTAATTTAAAGTGGAATTTTTAACAAACTTTTTTCAGTCTACAGGTGTTTACAGGTTCGTAGAAGATCCTGTATTTATGCTGAAGACTCTTGCAATGTATGTGATAATCGGCGTTCTGTTTTATCTCGCCGTAGTCAAGAAATTTGAGCCGTTGCTTCTTATCCCTATAGCATTCGGTATGCTTCTTGCGAATCTCCCCGGAGCGAATCTTTTCCACATGGAGGAGTTCTTCCTTGGTGATCACGTTGATATCGGAAAGGTAGTTGCTGAGGGCTCTCTGATTGACTTTTTATACCTGGGAGTAAAACTGGGTATATATCCGTCTCTCATCTTCCTCGGAATCGGTGCCATGACGGATTTCACCCCCCTTATTGCAAATCCCAAGTCACTTTTCCTCGGTGCTGCGGCTCAGTTTGGAGTTCCCGTAGCATATGCAGGGGCTATCCTTATCGGTTTCATACCTCAGGCGGCAGCTTCCATCGGTATTATCGGCGGAGCTGACGGACCTACCGCTATTCTCGTAACCAAAACTCTCGCGCCGACCCTTCTCGGAGCAATTGCCATTGCGGCGTACAGCTACATGGCACTTATTCCCATGATACAGCCTCCGCTTATGAAACTTCTTACTACGAAGAAGGAACGTGCTGTTAAGATGACTACCCTCAGACAGGTCTCCATGCTCGAGAAGGTAGCTTTCCCTATAGTTGTAACCCTTATCGTTGTGCTTATTATCCCCGATGCGGCTCCTCTCGTAGGGCTTTTGATGCTCGGAAATCTGCTGAACGTTTCCGGCGTTACCGAGAGACTTTCAAAAACTGCGCAGAATGAGCTTATCAACATCGTAACGATCTTCCTTGGAGTTTCTGTCGGTGCGACAGCAAACGCAGAGAACTTCCTTGCTCCTACGACGCTTTATATCATCGTTCTCGGTCTAATAGCGTTCTGTATTTCTACCTGCGGTGGACTTATCGCCGGTAAGCTGATGTACGTGCTAACAAAGGGCAAGATCAATCCTCTCATCGGTTCCGCAGGTGTTTCTGCAGTTCCTATGGCGGCCCGTGTTGCACAGATGGTTGGTCAGAAAGAGGACCCCTCAAACTTCCTTCTCATGCACGCAATGGGTCCCAACGTGGCAGGCGTTATCGGATCTGCTGTTGCGGCAGGCGTATTCCTTAACTTCTTTAAATAAGTTTTTACCTGATTTCCTTAAGGTGCACTAAGCTGCAAATTTACCCTTTAGGAATTAATTCGAAATTATATGGCTAAAGTAAAAATTACCGAAACCGTCCTCAGAGACTCTCATCAGTCGCTTATCGCTACACGAATGACGACAGATGAAATGCTTCCCATCGTAGCAGAACTTGACAAAGTAGGTTATCACTCCCTTGAGGCTTGGGGTGGAGCAACATTTGACTCCTGCCTTCGTTTTCTTAACGAAGACCCTTGGGAGAGACTTAGAAAAATAAGAAACGAAGCAAAGAATACAAAGCTCCAGATGCTCTTCAGAGGACAGAACATCCTCGGATACCGTCACTATGCTGACGACGTTGTATCTTACTTCGTACAGAAGTCTGTTGCCAACGGTATCGACATTCTCAGAATTTTTGATGCGCTGAACGACTCAAGAAACCTCAAGTGCGCAGTTGATGCAGCGAAGAGGGAAGGCGGTCACGTTCAGGCGGGTATCAGCTATACCATTAGTCCCGTTCACTCTAACGAATCTTTTGCTAAGTATGCGAAAGAGCTTGAGGAAATGGGCGCTGACTCCATTTGTATCAAGGATATGTCCGGACTTCTTACTCCTTATGCGGCGTATGACCTTGTCCGTGCTATCAAGAACACAGTTTCTATCCCTGTACAGCTTCATACCCACTATACTACCGGACTTGCTTCCATGACAATTCTCAAAGCTGTTGAGGCAGGTGTTGACGTTGTTGACACTGCGATCTCTCCTATGGCGATGGGTACTTCCCAGCCTCCCACAGAGGTAATCGTAGCGGCTCTTGCCGGTACTGAGTATGACACAGGACTGAAGATGGAGAATCTCAATAAGATATCTGCATACTTTGCTCCCCTCAGAGAGAAGTATATCGCTTCCGGACTTCTTGATCCTAAGGTCCTGAAGGTAGACGTTAACGGCCTTACCTATCAGGTGCCCGGAGGTATGCTCTCAAACCTTGTTTCACAGCTTAAGGCACAGGGTAAGAGCGAGAAGTTCGACGAAGTTCTTGCAGAGGTCCCCAGAGTAAGAGAAGACGCAGGA
>JAZULS010000140.1:0-8102 GCA_045603205.1 Eubacteriales bacterium
GTCAAGCTCGTCCTTGAAGATCTTGATAACGTTTTCGGACTCGTCTTTTCTCATGAGACCGTGGTTAACGTGAACACAAACGAGCTGCTTGCCGATTGCCTTAATAAGAAGTGCGGCAACTACAGAGGAGTCTACTCCGCCAGAGAGGGCGAGAAGCACCTTTTTGGCCCCAACCCGGGCTCTGACCTCGGCGATCTGCTCGTCGATAAAGGCCTTTGCAAGCTCAGGAGTGGTGATACGAGCCATGTTTTCAGGTCTTACGTTGTTGCTCATATTTTATCTCCTTAAAATCAGTTAGTATAGTTGTCGAAGTAGCCCTGAACGAGAACTACGGGAGTACCCTTGTCTCCGGAACCGCTTGTCAGGTCGCAAAGAGAACCGATAAGGTCGGTGAGCTGACGGGGAGTTGTTCCCTGAGACGCCATGTTGCCAACGAGATTGTCACCCTTTGCCTTGATACTTTCGGAAATAGCCTGCTTGAGTTCTTCGCCGGACAGATCCTTAAAGTCGTTGTCAGCGAGATACTTGAGCTTCAGCTCATTGGGAGTACCGATAAGACCGTCAGTGAATGCAGGAGAAACGACCGGGTCAGCAAGCTCCCAGATCTTACCCTGAGGATCCTTGAAAGCACCGTCGCCGTATACCATAACTTCAACCTTAGCGCCGGTTGCATCGTATACCTTCTTCTGAATGTCAAGAACGAGATCTTTACACTCTCTGGGGAAAAGCTTTACCTTGTCCTCAGTAGACTTGTTGGAGCCGAGAAGACCGTACTTCTCGTTGCATCCGCTGCCGTTAACGGGAGCAGTAAGAATGTCATCAAGACCGTAAACGATCTTAGCACCTGCAGCCTTGAGGATGCGCTTTGTACGAGCTCTTGTGTGAATATCGCAGTTCAGAACGCAGTCTGTGTAGTTAAGGATAGCCTTTGCCTGGTTAGCGAAAACGATCTCAACCTCAGCGCCTGACTCGCGGATAAGATTTTCATAATACTCGACGTAATCAACACCGGTAAACTCGTGGCGGTTGTAGCCGAAGAGCTCACGGTATTTCTCGAGAGAGAGAATATCGGAATAGGGGTTTACGCCTGCCTCATCGATCTTGTCGATGCTGACCAGCTCGTTACCTACTTCGTCAGAGGGGTAGCTAAGCATGAGTACGATCTTCTTCGCACCCTTAGCAATACCGCGCAGACAAATTGCAAAACGGTTACGGGAGAGAATGGGGAAGATTACGCCGACGGTCTCGCCGCCGAACTTGTTTCTTACATCCTCTGCAATATCATCAACGGATGCGTAGTTTCCCTGTGAACGTGCAACGATAGATTCAGTAATTGAAATAACGTCGCGGTCACGAAGCTTAAATCCTTCGCTTTCAGCTGCCGCGATTACGCTTTCGGCAGTAATAGTTGCCAGATCGTCGCCTTCTCTGATGATAGGGCATCTGATGCCACGTGATACAGTACCGACTCTTCTTGTGTTCTGTTCCATATTTTCTTGGAATCCTTTCTTTATGTGAGTCTAATAGATAACCATTTTAATGTGCCGTAACGAGCCGCTTACACGGTACGAAAAAACACCACACTTTATTATATACTATTTTGAATTAAAATTCAATAGGGAGATAATTATAAATTGAAAATTCCTTGTCGAATATCAGAAAAAATACGGGCAAATTTTTGTAAAAATGTTCAAAAATTTGCCCGATATACATATTTTTAAATCATTTTAAACTCATAGGGAGTCTTGATTTCCAGAGATCTGCCGAAGAATTCTCTCAAGGCACGAATCATATAGTCCGTGTCAGATTCTCCACAGCTTTCGTAAGCGGAGTGCATTGCAAGCTGAGCGATTCCGATGTCCACGGTGTTGAGGGATACATGAGAGTTTGAGATGTTACCGAGGGTGGAGCCGCCGGGCATGTCCGCACGGTTAGCGTAGATCTGGCAGGGAACACCCGCAGACTCACAAACGAGGCGGAATATTGCAGTAGACAGCGCATCGGAGGTGTACTTTTGGTTTGCGTTGTACTTGATGACGATACCGCCGTTCACCTGTACGGTGTGGTTGGGGTCGGACAGCTCGGGATGATTCGGGTGCATAGCGTGAGCGTTGTCGCAGGAAACGAGGAAGCTGCCTGCCACCAGTCTCTTCATAGCATCGTCGCCGAGAGAGAGGGCAGAGCAGATGCGGCTCAGAACGTCATACATGAAGGTGGAGTCAGCACCCTGCTTTGTAAGACTGCCAACCTCTTCGTTGTCAAACATACACCAAATGGGCATTGAAGTACCTTCATTTGCAGTGAGGAAACCTTCGAGAGTAGCAAATGCACACTGGAGGTCGTCAAGGCGGGGAGCGGCGATGAAGCCACCGAAGCTTGTACCCTTGTCGGATGCGTAGAGCATAAGGTCGTAGGAGAGAATATCCTCTACATTGACGCCTGCCGCAGAGGCTACGTTTTCTTTAAAGCTGCCTGCTTTGTCAGCGGTGCAGTATATGGGAAGCATATCAACGGCAGGGTTGTAGGCAACTCCGTCGTTAGCCTTGCGATTCATGTGAATAGCAACGTTAGGTATCATAGCAGAACTTTCGCCAAGATCAACAAGCTTTACAGCCATTCCGGATTCAGTACGCACACAAACTCTGCCTGCAATGCCTAAAGGTCTGTCAAACCAGGTGGAGCAGAGCATTCCGCCGTATCTTTCCACGGAAAGTTTTACGTAGTTACCGGTTTTAAGTTCGGGATTGTCCTTGATACGGAATGTGGGACTGTCGCTGTGAGCGGCGCTCATCATAAATCCCTTAAAACCTTCCTTCGGTACTCTGAAAGCAATGATGGAAGAGCCTCCGCGGGTCACGTAGTAGCTGCGCCCCGCTTCAAGAGACCACTCTTCTGCTTCGGACAGAGGGGTGTATCCCGCGCCGTCAAGAATATCGGCACAGTGAGCCACTGCGTGATAAGGGGTAGGGCAATTTTTTATAAATTCAAACAGTTTCTGATTTGTCATAAGTATCTCTTTCTGCCTTTCGGCATTAATTGTTTTTTGTGTTGTACTATTGTGAATTATTATTCATCGGGCCCATCAGGTACTTCGGCGTTTTCGGCTGACGCTTTTCGCTTTTCAACGTCTTCTTTGATAAGTCTGTAGATAGAAGCGGTAACGGGGACGCCGATCAGCATTCCCATGATGCCGAGAAGGCTTCCGCCGACGGTTACAGCGGCAAGAACCCAGATGGCGGGAAGACCGATAGATTTTCCTACAACCTTCGGATAAATGAGGTTGCCTTCAAGCTGCTGAAGGACTACAATAAATACTATAAAGAGAAGGGCTTTTACGGGGGATTGAGTCAGTATCATGAGAGCACCCACACCCGCACCGATATATGCTCCGGCGATGGGAATGAGGGCGGTAAATCCGATGAGAGCGCCAATCATTCCCGCGTAGGGAAATCGGAAAATAAACATTCCTGCGGTGCAGAGAAGCCCGAGAATTACCGCCTCGGTGCACTGACCCACAATATATTTGCGGAAGGAATTGTTCAGCACTCTGAAGCCGTAGAGGATCTTTCTCTCCGCTTTTTCGGGGATATAGCTGTTGATTAACGCCTTGCACTGTGCTTTAAGGCGATCGCGATCCAGCAGAATGTAAATGGTAAAGATGATACTGAGGAAAGCCGTGACGATTCCGGAGAAGACTGATGTCAGCGTGGAAACAATGATGCCTGCCGCACCGCCGATGCCGTCAACGAGCACTCCCGAAATACTTGAAAGGTACGCCTGCCAGTCGGTCTCTGCTAAGGTTTTCAGAATATTTTCGGGGAGAAGTCTTGTGACAACGTCACTTTGAACTATAGCCTTGACCAACGGCGGTATTTCAGCGATAAGGAATTTCACGCACTGTACCAGCTCGGGGATAACGAGTCCTATGATAAGAGTCACGATGCCAAGCAGCGTTGCGATAGCGAGGATCATGCAAACGGGTGTTTTGCTTTTCTTTACGAATTTCTTGTGAGCATACTTGCTGAAGTAATGCATTTCAAAGAAACTCATCAATATGTTAATGATGTACGCCGCGGCGAGTCCGATAAGCAGGGGAGATGCCGCGCTGAGTATGGTTTTTATGAGACCGAGGAAGGGCTCGAAATATTTGATGCACAGAAAAAGCAAAAACGCAGTAAGCGCCAGCTTCAGGCAAGATTTTAAGTTTATTTTCATATTACGGAATATTTCCTTCACAAAGGGTAGTGTTACTAATTCATTATAAACCATATTTATTAAAATTTCAACACGACAGAGCAAGAAATTAAGCAAAGGGTGGGCTCCTTCGGGCTTTGTGTATATATGTACCCTTGAGGAAACGTAAAAAAAGAACAGTCGATTGACACGGAAACGTATTTGTTATATAATTAATTTAATTACAGGTAAGCCTGTTCGGTGAATAATAAAGACAACCGAAATTTTCAGCTTTGGAGGCGGAATATATGGACCTTATTGAGAAAATGAAAGAATCCACCCTGGTTTTTGACGGACGCGTGGTGCACTTATACCTTGACACAGTAGAGCTTCCCGACGGTGGGACCTCTACAAGAGAATATGTAAAGCATGTGGGCGCGGTGTGCGTTATCCCGATCACCGACGACGGCAGAGTTATCCTTGAGCGCCAGTACAGATACGCCGTAGGAGAAGTGCTTGTGGAGATTCCTGCAGGAAAACTTGATTCCCCGGACGAAGATATGAGAGAAGCGGCACTCAGAGAGCTGAAAGAGGAAACGGGAATTGTGCCGAAGGAGCTTATTGACCTCGGCATATACTACGGATCCCCTGCCATTATGGGAGAGAAGATAGGAATGTACCTTGCAAGAGGCCTCAGCTTTGGCGAAACAAAACTTGACGAGGACGAATTTCTTGAGGTGTTCACCCTTCCTCTCGATGAGGCAGTGGATATGGTCATGAGAGGGGAAGTGCCCGACGGAAAGACACAGGTCGCTATCCTCAGAGCCGCACGTATGCTTGAAGGAAAGATCTGACTTCATTTTTGACTTAAATAAAAGAGCGTATTCGACCTCACGGATGAATACGCTTTTTTGCGTTACGATTCATCAGTATGGCCCCCTCGCTGTCGTCCGTTTTACTTTCTCCTACGTGAGAAGTGTTGGATGAGGAGAAACAAAACAAATTAACAACACTTCATCCGTCGATTTCGTAGCTGTTTTTTCCGTAGAGGAGGGCTTACAACAAAATCCCCCATAATTAGCGGTGTTCTCCACCGAGTGTTAAACCTCACAATCGCAAATTCACAAAATGTTAATAAATAATATCAATATTGTTATTGAATTTAAGGCTCGGTAGTGGTAAATTATGTATAGCATTTAGCACTCGGGTGCTTTAAGTGCTAAAATGTTGAATTTGAACCCCGTTTTTAATAACAGGTCGCTTAAACGGATTGAATGGTGATAAAAATGGATTTAGATAAACAAATCAGCAGTAATACCCTCAGCGACCGAAAACGGCAGATAATGAAAGCCATAGTCGAGTCGCACATCGAGATCGGTGAGCCGGTTGGAAGCAAATACCTGTCAAGCGCAGGGATCATCACTTGCTCCTCCGCAACCATCAGAAACGAGATGGCGGAACTTGAGGAAATGGGGTACCTTGAACAGCCTCACACCTCTGCAGGTCGAGTCCCCTCGGAGCTTGGCTACAGACTTTACGTAAACTCCCTGATCGACAGATACCGCTTTACCGAGTCTGAGATCGCGGAGCTGAAGAAGAGTCTTCGCGGAAAGCAAGCCGAGCTTGACAGCATTTTGGATACCGCTGTAAAGCTTGCTTCAAAGTTTTCGAAATACACCGCGCTGAAGATCAAACCCAGGCAGAGAAGAGTATCGGTTTCCCGCTTTGAGATCCTGCCTATAGACGAGCATACTATGCTTCTCGTAATGATAATCGGCAAGTCGGCAAAGACGAAGTACGTCCGCTCCGACTATCCCATCATCCCTGAGGTAGCCGTAAAACTGTCTCACGTTTTGAACACTTGCCTTACAGGTATGCTTTCAACGGAGATCACGGTGCCGATAGTCATGGAGATGGAGAGGGTCATGGGAGAATACGATTATCTCGTGTCCCCCGTTGTAAAGTCCGTTTGCGAGGTGATCTCATCCTCCGACGGAGGTGAATTAAAGTTTGAGGGTATAAACAAGCTTCTTTCATACCCCGACTACTACGACACAGACCGACTTCGCGATATGCTTGAGCTTTTTGAGAAGAAAGACGACCTCTTGAAGGCACTTTCCGAAGACGCTTATGCTAACGATTCCGACGGAAAGGTGAAAGTATACATCGGTCACGAAAATTTGGTAAAAATCATGGATAACTCCTCTCTGATTTACAAAACCGTAAAGAAGGACGGAGTTCCCGTGGGTGCGATCGGACTTATCGGTCCCACCAGAATGAAATATTCGAGGGCGATTGCCTTGATTGACAGTCTTACGGACGGCGTTTCGGGACTTATAGGTGACGGCAGCGAAAGTCATTCCGATAAATAGAGAAAATTGAATGGAGAAACAAATGGCTGAGGAAACTAAGGATATAAACCTTGAGGAAGAAGTCCCCGCTGAGGCTGAAGCCGCTGGGGAGGAGACCTCCGACAAGAAGGAAAGCAAAAAAGCGAGCGAAAAACGCCTGAAGGAAGAAATTGAGGTCCTCAAGACAAAGCTTGCGGATTCCGAAAAGAAGCTTGAGGCATTTACCGCTGACGCCCAGGACAAATACGCACGTTTGGTTGCCGAATATGAGAATTTCAGACGACGCAGTAAAACTGAGCGCGAGGCTGTATTCGGAGAAGCGGTTGCTGAGACCGTTATGGGTATCGTTCCGATCATAGATAATCTTATGTACGCTGAAAAGTTCGGCGGCGGAGCGGATAATCCCGAAAAATTCGCCGAGGGAGTAAAGCTGATCCTCGGTAAGCTCCCCGAAACACTTGAAAAGATGAACGTTACCGTGTTCGGCGAGGCAGGGGAAACTTTCGACCCCACTCTCCACAACGCCGTAATGCACGTTGATGACGAAAGCTACGGCGAAGGCGAGATCGTAGACGTACTCCAGTGCGGCTACAAGTACGGTGATAAAGTTATCAGATACGCAATGGTCAAAGTTGCTAACTGATTTCAATATAATTAAAAAACATATCTGAATTATACGGAGGAAAATTATAATGGGAAAGATTATTGGAATAGACCTTGGTACTACAAACTCTTGCGTGGCAGTTTTTGAAGGCGGCGAGCCTACTGTCATCCCCAATCCCGAAGGAGCGAGAACAACTCCCTCTGTCGTAGCATTTTCTAAGACAGGTGAGAGAATGGTAGGTCAGGTTGCAAAGCGTCAGGCTATCACAAACCCCGACAAGACCATTATGAGCATTAAGCGTGAGATGGGTCTTAACTATAAGGTTACCGTCGACGATAAGCAGTACACACCTCAGGAGATCTCTGCTATGATCCTGCAGAAGCTGAAGAGCGATGCTGAGGCATACCTCGGAACTACTGTTGACAAGGCAGTTATCACAGTTCCCGCGTACTTCTCTGACGCTCAGCGTCAGGCAACTAAGGACGCAGGTAAGATCGCAGGCCTTGAGGTTCTCAGAATCATCAACGAGCCTACCGCGGCAGCTCTCGCTTACGGTATGGATAAGGAAGAAGAGCAGAAGATCATGATCTACGACCTGGGCGGCGGTACATTCGACGTATCTCTTCTCGAAATCTCCGACGGCGTATTCGAGGTTCTTGCTACCGCAGGTAACAATAAGCTGGGCGGCGACGACTTCGACAACCGCGTTATGGACTGGATCGCAGAGCAGTTCATGAAGGAAAACGGCGGAATCGACCTCAGACGCGACAAGATGGCTCTCCAGAGACTGAAGGAAGCGGCTGAAAAGGCAAAGATCGAGCTTTCCGGTATGTCCTCTGCAAACATCACCCTCCCCTTCATCACAGCAGACGCTACAGGTCCCAAGCACTTCGACGGCACTCTCACAAGAGCGACCTTCAACGAGCTTACCGCTGACCTGGTTCGCGCTACAATCGAGCCTACAAAGCAGGTTC
>JAZULS010000141.1:0-13336 GCA_045603205.1 Eubacteriales bacterium
ACCTCCCTCACCTCCGAGGATTTTTTCGCTCAGGCGGAGAAGGTGGGACTTGTTCTCGTGGGACAAAGCGGAAATTTGACGCCTGCCGATAAGAAGATCTACGCTCTTCGCGACGTAACAGCCACGGTCAGCAGTATTCCCCTTATCGCCTCCAGCATAATGAGCAAAAAGCTAGCGGCGGGCTCACATAATATCGTTCTGGACGTAAAGGTCGGAAGCGGAGCATTTATGAAAACTGTCGGAGAGGCGGAAAAACTTGCCTCGGCTATGGTTAAGATCGGCTCCTCATGTGGTCGTCGAGTCACCGCGGTCATATCAAATATGGATGAACCCCTTGGGCGTGCAGTTGGAAATTCCCTTGAGGTAATCGAGGCTATCGACGTGCTTTTAGGAAAAAGCCACGGCCCTCTCCGCGATCTTTGTATCGTTTTGGCCACAGAGATGGTGTCACAGATCCATGGACTTGCTAAGACCGAAGCCGAAAGTGCTGTAATACACGCTCTCGACAGCGGAAAAGCCTTTGCTAAAATGAGAGAGTGGATAGCCGAACAAGGTGGGGACATATCCTACGTTGACGACACTTCCCTTTTCCCTATGGCAAAGTTTACCCGTGAAGTCAAGGCTATCCGCGAAGGGTATATCACGAAGATCAATGCAGAGGGAATCGGCTCTGCTTGCTCGATTTTAGGCGCAGGCCGAACGAAGAAGGATGACGTCATCGACCACAGTGCGGGCATCCTAATGGCGTGTTCCGTTGGTCACAAGGTCGCAGTGGGGGACACCATACTGACACTGTACACCAACACCGAAGATTCGCTGGATGACGCCGAACGCAGAGTGCTTGAATCGGTGGTAATATCCGACGAAAAGCCGATAAAAGGTCCTCTGGTGTACAAAATTATCAAGTAAAAATAAGGCTGAGCCAGACGCTTGTGACAGCGATAGGCTCAGCCTTTTTATTATTTATTAATGTGAGGAAGAACGTGCTCAATAGATCCCCCCGACAAAAATCTCTCAAGGTTTCCTGAATAGATCTTTTCTCTCTGCTCTGCGGTCAGACCAAGCTCGTCGAAAATCTCGCCGTCCATCTTCAGCCAGCCGCTGACCCACTCGGGGTTGTAATCGTTGGAGAAGGAGTCCGTACCGAACATTACGTTGTTTTCTACGTCGTAGCCAACGGTGTAGAGCTTTGTAAGCAGCTCGCGACGGTAGATCTTCGGTGTGCCGGGGGTGATGTCGAAGAACATTTCGCTGGAATTTCGGGTAAGGTAGGAGTTAAGGAACTTGCCGTATACCGCGATACATTCGTCGTGCCAGGGCCATGAGCAGTGACCCATAGAGAACTTGATGTTATTGAAGTTGAGCATACACTCCCAATCAACGGGCTTGTTGTATTTTGAGCTGTCGTTTCCGCTCCACAGAATACCCGTATGGAATACTACGGGAAGGCCGGTTTCCTCAATTGCAGATAGGAGTCTCATGTTTTCGGGAGAATATACCGCAAACTTGTCGCAGATTATCTTGAACGCGCGGATTCCCGAATCCTTTGCTGCCTTTACTACCTCTTCCACGTTCTTTTCAAAGGGGTGTACCCAGAGAATGGGGATAAGCCTGTCTTCATAACCCTTGGTCCACGCCATAATATTTTCGATTCGTTCTTTATAGGGAAGCTTAAAAAGATCGGGAGCCGCCTCCTCGGGACAAGCAGAGATCAAAGCACCGCCCCAGACTCCGCTTTTCTCCATCTGCTCAAGTAGATAGTTTTGTCTTATCTCACCGTCGCCGGTATGAATATGCATATCAAAGATCTTCATAATTTACGTTCTCCGAAATAAAATCATTTTATGATTCAATTATACAGCAGGCAGAGGGTAAAGTCAAGAGCGGCAGTGTCTCAAGTGAATATTCATCAAAACCGGTGTTTTTTGTTTACTTAAACTTCGTTCTATGATATAATATAAATCAGAAATTACACGGGAGGACTAAACTTTGAAGCACGAAGAACTGACGGAACTGTTAAAAAGTGAATATAGAACGGTGTGCTCACTATCGGATCCAGCAAACTCAAGAGTCCTCCGTATACGCCACATACGCTCGGGGCGGGACGTTGTGCTGAGAGAATACAAAACTCCCGTTGTCGCCTACGATCAGCTGAAGTGTCTGCGTCACCGCAATCTCCCCGAGGTATACGACACCTACTACACGGACGAAGGTCAAACGGTGCTTGAGGAATTTATCGACGGCATAAGCGTGGCAGAGGTGCTTGAAAGCGGAAAATACACCTATCGCGGTGCCGCTAAAGTGTTACGCGATGTCTCTTCCGCCGTATGTGCCCTACACTCTCTCGGCATCGTACACAGGGACATAAAGCCGGAAAACGTCATCGTTTCGTCAAAGGGCAAGGTATATCTTATTGATCTTAACGCTTCGCGGATGATGAAAAAGGAAAGTTCCAAAGACACGGTTGTCCTCGGTACTATCGGCTACGCTCCCCCGGAGCAGTACGGAATCGGCAGCAGTGACGGAAGGGCAGACATCTACGCATTGGGAATCCTGCTGAACGTAATGCTGACGGGAGAGCATCCAAGTACACGTCTTGCGGCGGGGAAAGCGGGAAAAATAGTCACAAGATGTACCCAGATCTCTCCCGAAAAACGTTATCAAAGCGCCGAGGAGTTTGCACGTGCGCTGTAATACCACAGGGTTTGTATTTAAGTTAAATAAAAAAAAGGTTCAGCCGAAAACTGAACCTTTTTTGATATGTTAGATAAAGAGGAAGGCAATTATAATCCAAACAGTGCCTTCAACTCCTCAAGCCTCTCGTCAAAATCAAAGCCGGGCGGCAGCATAGACGTGCCGTTTACCACATACTCTCCAACAAGGTAGAGGCAATAAGCTCCTCCCCAATCACCGTCATCGAAAGCATATTTAACCGCAATCAGTCGATCATCGCCATCTTTATAGATCACCTCAGAGTCAAATCTGTCCGCAACTACACCAAGCTCTTTATACACCTGGGATTTTACGCCCTTTTCCGCAACCTCTATGCAAGCACTGTCGGAAGTACCGTAAAAAACGTCAAAAATATCGCAACCCACAAGTGTAATTACAAGCATTGACACCATCAGCGTTAAAGTAATTGCCTTAAAAATAGTTTTACTCATATTGTACACTCCCAATTTAATCCAAACTCTTATTTTGTTTTTCCACAGGCAGTACATTTTTTACCGACGACAACCGTTTCACTGTAGGCTTTCTTATCAACTACCCATCTTTCTTCGGTTGTGTAACCCCAGCCGTCTACTACTTCATATCTGTCTCTATGGAAACTGCTGTTGGCATCGTCTCCGTGAACGTCATCGAAGTGTGCATAATAATCATCGACAGTCTCGTACTTGGGCTGAGCATAGCTACAGAGGGGACAACGGTACATATCAACAGGCACAGACACCTCAACATCCTCGTAATGTCCGACTTCCTCGTGATATATCTCTTCGGTGACGTCGACCCACATATGCCCCATAGCCTCAGAAGTTTCTTTATATGAGTCTCCGCAATCTACACATTCATACTTATAATATCCGTCTTTTTCACAAGTCGGATCTTTCATTTCTTTAAAAACATATTGGTGTCCCGTAGCATTTTTTGTCGTTTCCTTGTATTTATCAGAACATAACGAACACTTCCATACATTGTATCCTTCATCCACGCACGTGGGGTCTACAGTTTTTACAATAGTGTAATTGTGTTCTGTAGAATATAATGTTTCCTTATATGAATCTCCGCATCTCGAACACTTATACAGATTATATCCCTCCTTCTCGCAGGTTGCATTTACCGTATCGGAAAGATCGTAATTATGTCCAAGTGCTGCTGTTTCTCTATACGTTGTATATCCGCAGGAACAGGTCTTATAGTCACCGTACCCCTTTTCTGTGCAAGTGGCTGCTTTTCCTTTATGATCAACGTAGGAATGAACGTGAGTTTCTGTGGTCGTTGTTTGAGGTGCTTCGTTTGTATTTTCTGTTGTCTTTGTTGTTTCTGTTTTCTCTGTCTTTTCTGTTTTCTTTGTCGTTTCCGCTGTATCTTCGTCTACGGGGATTTCTCCAATATACTCCATCGTCGCCGTGGTTATACATCTTGAACCGATCAAATTGGCGTTCAGACTATATTTCCATGGATCAAGTTCATATTCGCTGGTTACCGTACCACTGACACCTTCTCTTATATCGGATTCCGTAGCATCATCTAACCCATCGCTGATCTTTTGAAGGGTCTTTTGGGGGTGATGTGATAATAGCAAAGCCTTTTGGAATCCTATAACTGCAGAAAAAGCTTCACTTGAGAGGTCGTATGTAACAGTCAGCGAACTTACAGTCACCTTTGTTACTATGCCGTTTGTCTCAGTTATGGATATTTTGTAGATGTCATCAGCACATGTTCCCTTCCAAATCGAATTTCCGTCTTCGTCTTCGGTGGGACCTTCAAACTCCGCCTCATCCAGTTCTGCCTCTGACAATACACCGTTTATACCGTCAATAATGTCAGAGTGAGTCAGTGTTTTTGCTGTGGACTCTTCTTCAGGTTCTTCATCAGGCTCTTCTGTTTTTGTAGCTTTAGTAGTTTCGGGAAGTTCTCCGATAAAATCCATGGTTGTGGTGATCGTAAGCGCGTCCAACAACCGCATATTTTCTATTTTATACTGCCACTGATCCAACGTATACTCACTATGTGACTTACTATATGACTCCGTATCTCCTTCGTAAGTCATATTTTCAATTAGGTTATCCATTATATGTTTTCTGGTAGTTATATGCAAATGCGACATTAGTAAATCCAATTGAGCGATAGTTGACTCAGCAGCATACTCTTCATCAACTGATTTGACATTAAAAACATTGGTAATCGAAACCGATTTTACTATTCCATCAGACGCAGCAATTGCAATTGTACCACTTCCAAGGTCAGCCAGCCAAATCTGGTCTCCGAAGGCATTTTGCCCCCCTTTTTCAAAAGTTATATCACTGCCCACAACTTCTCGCCAATTGGAATTCATGGCACTCTTGACCTCAGCAACCGTCAAAGTATTGTCAACAACCTCTTCAGTTTCAGCCTCAGTTGAAGTCTCCTCGGTCTGTTCCACGCCTGTTCCTTCGGTATATCTTTCCGTTGTTACTTCCCCGCTCTGTTGGCCTATACCGCAGGAGGTCAACATACCTAACAGAAGAAAAAGAGCAACAAATCCCTTCAAGCTGTTCTTTCCTGTAAGCTTGTTCATTCTTTATTCCTACCTTTCAACAAATTTCGAGTTATTTCATTTTTATTATAGCACTAATCGTGCTTTTTGTCAATCTCATACTGCTTATTGTCAATATTTAATGCCTATAATATATTCATAAACTGTTAAAAATAAAGTAAAATATTACTGAATTGAGGTGATGTCATGGCAAATATCGACTACAAAGCATTGGGAGCGAGAATCCGGAAAGCCCGACGGGATAAAAATATCACGCAGGAAAAGCTTGGCGAAATATGCTCGCTCTCCACTGCTCACATCGGGCACATCGAAAGAGGAAGTCGCATTCCCTCTCTCGACGCCGTATTCTCTATCGCGAGTGAGCTTGGAGTAAGCCTCGACTACTTGCTTTTTGACTCCGCCAACTCGCCTCAAAGCTCTCTTATCGCCGTGTCTTCAATGCTTGAGCGAAAGAATCCCGCTCAAGTGAAAGTTTTCATCTCTACCGTGAAAGCACTTGCTGACAAGATCGACGAGCTTTGACACTAAAATTATAGTTTTTTATCGGAAATATGTCCTATGCTGTCAGCATAGTTTGGGGGATATTTCCGATTTTTTACGCCATTTATCGACGCTTTTAAATAAATGTTGACAACAAGCATTTTTTGTGCTAAATTAAATTCAAACGATAACCATTTTAAAGGACACGATGATGAAAAAAGATACCTCTCGAATGCTTGAAGAATTGCAAAGCTGTTCCGATTTCAAGAATTTCTATACCGAAAATTCCGATTCTATCGTAAAAGCGTCCCTCTCCGAATATCTTGCTGAGCTTGTGGAAAAACACTCCATAAAAAAATCGGAGGCCATCAGACGCTCCGAAATAAGTGAGATATACGGTTATCAAATATTCTCAGGTGTGCGTGTTCCCGAAAGAAAAAAACTGCTCAGCCTGGCTGTCGGTATGGGGCTTGATCTTAACGAGGTGCAACAGCTTTTGAAATGCTCGGGATATGCTACCCTGTACGCAAAAAACACCTTTGACTGCATCGTTATCTTCGGTATTTGTAAAAATCTCTCCGTTATGGAGATAAATGAGATCCTTTTCGACTATGAGCTTCCGACTCTGGGCTAATACTTTTCAAAGGGGGATATGGTTATGAAAAAATGTCCGTTCTGCGGCGCTGATATTGAAGAGAGCGCCGTATTCTGCCTTTACTGTATGAGCAGTCTGAGCGAGAAAAGTGACATCACCTCCGTTCCACGCCGAAAAAAGACTGCTTACGTCGTAATTGCAGTATGCTTTGTCCTCTTTTTGATTGTTGGAATTACCGGTGCGGCTTTGTTATCAGGCTCGGGGGAGAGCGAAAATGTGGACGTCAATCCCAACGGAAACGAAACCGCTTCACAAAAGATAACCTCCTTCGAAGATTTTTCCCTTCGTGCTATGGTATCTTCCCACAAAACGGATTCCGCAACTCTTTGGAATCCCGCAAACTTTACTTTGACCCACGCAGGAGCTGACTCCGATGGGGACAAGTGGAAAATGTATTCTGCAGAGTGTTATATCGAAAACGTTAACTTAAGGTTCGACTTCTGCAACGACGGTGAAGAGATAATTGCAAGGATCACCTCGCTCACTGAAGATAATTTTAATGACGGAGTAAAGATCGCCGAGGCTACGGTTGGTGCGGTATATAACTATACGTTTACAAATCTCAGCGATATACTCACCGACCACGACACTTACCCTATGTATCCCGTAAATGAAAGTGAGAGTATTTCCGTTTTGTCAGAGCTCCCCGATTCTGCAGCTTTGACCGACTCCGGTACTAAGCCCGTGACTTCAAGATTGTCAAGTGTTTTTGACGACCCCCACGCCAACGGAAGCACTATGTTCTATGAGCTTCGTACAAGAGTCTATGAGGGTGTAGAATATTTTGATATATTTATCCTTTTTACCGCAGGATAAAGTCAGGCTGTTTTCCATACTCGGAGGACAGCCTTTTTTGTCGAAAAATATTCTTCATTTTCTAAAATTTCACGTCGGAATCTTTAAATGTTCTTGTATTTGTGGTATACTATCCTTACTGAATTTAATGGAAAGCGAGGGAGCACAAATGGATCATTTTAAATTGGTTTCCCAGTATCAGCCAAAGGGAGACCAGCCACAGGCTATTGAAAAACTTGTTGACGGTATAAACCGAGGCGACCGTATGCAGACTCTTCTTGGTGTTACGGGAAGCGGAAAAACCTTTACTATGGCCAACGTTATCGCCAAGGTGAACAGACCTACCCTCGTTTTAGCTCCCAACAAAACTCTTGCGGCTCAGCTCTGCTCCGAGTTCCGCGAATTTTTCCCCGATAATGCGGTAGAGTTTTTCATATCCTACTACGATTACTACCAGCCCGAGGCTTACGTCCCCGGTAAGGATATGTACATCGAAAAGGACTCCTCCATCAACGACGAGATAGACAAACTACGTCACAGCGCAACATCTGCTCTCTTTGAACGCCGTGACGTTATCATAGTTGCCAGCGTGTCCTGCATATACTCTCTCGGACCTCCGGAAGAGTACGAAAGACAGGTGGTGGGCATCAGGCAGGGCATGGAGATCTCCCGTGACGAGCTCGCCGCAAAGCTCATCGATGTCAACTACGACAGGAACGACATAAGTCTCACCCGAAACAATTTCCGCCTTCGAGGTGACACCCTTGAAGTTTTCCCCTCGGGATATACGGAACGTGCCATCAGAGTTGAGTTCTTCGGCGACGAGATCGACCGTATCGCGGAGATAAATCCGCTGACGGGCAAGGTCATAGAGGAACTAAATTACGTGGCTATCTTCCCTGCTACCCACTACGTTATCGACCATGAGTCAAAGGAAAAGGCTATCGCCGAGATCGAAGCGGAAATGGTGGACAGAGTGGATTTCTTCCGCTCACAAAACAAGCTGATCGAGGCACAGCGCATCGAGGAAAGAACAAGATACGACATCGAGATGATGCGCGAGATCGGTTACTGCTCGGGAATCGAGAACTACTCCAGAATCTTTGCGGGAAGAGAGCCGGGATCAACGCCCTATACTCTCCTTGACTACTTCCCTAAAGATTTTATAATGTTTGTGGACGAGAGCCACGTTACCATGCCTCAGGTGAGAGGTATGAGCGGCGGAGACCTTGCACGAAAGCGTAACCTTGTGGAATACGGCTTCCGTCTTCCCTCGGCCTACGACAACAGACCTCTGTACTTCGAAGAATTTGAGGAAAAGCTCAACCAGGTCATTCTCGTTTCCGCCACACCTACGGAATACGACCTGTCCCACTCTACCCAGACAGTGGAGCAGATCATCAGGCCCACGGGTCTCCTTGACCCCGAGATCGACGTGCGGCCCATCGAAACTCAGATCGACGACCTTCTCGGTGAGATAAGGACCCGTGCAGAGAGGGGTGAGAGGACTCTTGTTACCACCCTCACAAAGAAAATGGCGGAGGACTTGACTGAGTACCTCGAAAAGCAGGACGTTAAGGTAAAATACATTCATCACAACGTGGAGGCTATGGAGAGAACGGAGCTGCTTCGTGACCTGCGACTGGGGCTTTACGACGTTCTGGTGGGAATCAACCTTCTCCGCGAAGGAATCGACCTTCCCGAGGTAACTTTAGTAGCTATTCTTGACGCCGACAAGGAAGGGTTCCTAAGAAGTGAGCAGTCTCTCATTCAGACCATCGGACGTGCGGCAAGAAACTCAGGCGGTAAGGTCATAATGTACGCTGACAGCGTAACAAGATCCATGAAGTCTGCAATAGACGAGACGGAAAGACGCCGAAAGATACAGAGCGACTACAACAAAGAGCACGGAATCACTCCTCAGACTGTCAAAAAGGCTGTCCGTGAGCTTATCAGCATCGGTGCTAAGGATGATGGACGAAAGAAATCAGCTTCTGCCCGTCCCACTGCGGAAATTCCGAAAACTGCCGCGGAAAGAAAAGCAAAAATCGAAGAGTTACGGCGTGAAATGCAGACTGCCGCTAAAGAGCTTCGTTTTGAAGAGGCGGCATTCCTCAGAGACCGCATAAAAATACTCGAATCAACAAAATAATTTAACATACCAAAGAAAGGAACGATATTATGCTTAATTATCTTCTCAACTTCGCAAACACCTACGTTGTCCCCTTCGGACTCAGATTCATCTGCGGAATTCTTATTCTGCTCATCGGCTTCAAGCTGACAAAGCTCTTCATTAAAGCTATCAAGAAGAGCAAGTTCTTCTCAAAGCTTGACTCCAATGTTCAGTCTCTCATCAAGACGTCCCTTAAGGTGCTTCTCAACACTCTTGTAGTCATCCTCGCTATCGAAGTACTCGGAGTTCCCAGCGCTACTATCCTGGCTGTTCTCGGTTCCTGCGGTCTTGCCGTGGGTCTTGCCCTTCAGGGTGGACTTTCCAACCTTGCCGGCGGATTCATCATCATGATCTTCAAGCCCTTTATGGAAGGAGACTTTATCTCCACTCCCATGGGTGACGGTACCGTAGAGAAAGTCGGCGTCTTCTACACCAGACTGACCTCTCCCGATAACGTAGTTATCAACATCCCCAACTCTACTCTTTCCAACTCCAACGTATCAAACTACTCCGTAAAAAATACCCGCCGTGTGGATATCGACGTTGCTATCGCTTACGAGGCTGACATTGATCTCGCTAAAAAGGTGCTTCTCGCCACCGCAGAAAGTTATGACAACGTTCTCGGCGATCCGGCTCCCGTTGTATTCGTAGTTGATCAGGCAGACTCCTCCGTTGCTCTCCAGCTTCGTGTTTGGGTAAACAGCGCTGATTACTGGGCTGTTAAGTTCGGACTTGTTGAGGATACAAAGAAGACTCTCGACAAGTTTAACATTGCGATCCCCTATCCTCAGCTTGACGTTCACGTTAAAAACGACTAAAGTACATACTGAAATATTAAGCCCACCGATTTTAAACGATCGGTGGGCTTGTTTGTTAATTCACAAAACAAAAAAGGCTTCCGAAGAAGCCTTTGTTTTTTACTGAATCAATATTCAAAATCGTAGCTGTAGTAATCATACTCAACGTCGCCGATGGTCATAATGCCTGCGTCTTCATCGAGAGTATACTCAAGAACGATGGGACCTGTTCCGTCAAGATAATCAAGAGTCAGAGTGGTATCGTCCATCTCGTACTCAAAGTCCACGTAAATGTAAGCATCGGGGTCAGCGTCATCGTAGAAGTCAACCTCAAAGTAGACCTGGCTGCTGCCCTCAACTTCGGTTGTAAACTCATACCAAGAAGTGTATTCCAAATCAACATACTCGTAGTCGTAGGTTACTCCGTTGATGTCAGCATAAGGCTCCTCGGGAACAAAAGTGATTACGATATCATCATCACCGTTCAGGATGGTAAATGTACCTGCCTTATCATCAACCTCAACCTCATGGTAGGTATACATTGTAGCAGTTCCGTCGTCGTTGAAGGAAATGTATTCTTCGTCGCCGCTGCTGATCTCGAAGAGAGGTGTTGAGAAGTCGTCATAGTCGCCGAAGTCTTCATCAAGATCTCCGCCGAAGTCTTCGCCGCCGAACATAAGCATGCCGATGATAGGCTCAAAACTCTCAAATTCGGAGAGATATGTAATAAGGTCTGTACTGAATGAAATTGCCGCGTCAGTGGGTTCTTCTGCGTACATATCCGCACCCTTGGTCATATCGTACTCACCGGACTTCAGATCTTCTACCTTCTCGGTAACGATAGTAAGTGTGGTATCAATATCATACTCCATGATCTTAGTGTCGATGTCCATAACGTAGGTGTATTTGCCCTCTTCAGCAGTAGCGGTCATCTTGAAGGGAAGTTCTACGGAAACGCCCGCCATCTTAACGGATACGTTGTAGTCAGCTTCAATTGTTGTATCGGTGTATGTACCGGTGTATGTACCGGTGTAGGTTACGGAAGCTGACATGGTTTCATCTGCGGCTTCCTCGCCCTCTTCGGGAATGTCACCAAAGAGATCGACCATCTCAAAGTTTACAGAACCGTCGATCTTGCCGTCAGCCATACTATGCTTAATAGCGAAGGGATATTCCTGTGTCTCGTCTTCGAAGACAAACGCTACATTACCCTTGATCTCGAAAGATGTGTCGCTGATCTTTGTGTCTGCTGTGATCTTTGCTGACTCACTGCCGGAGTTCTTCACGTCGAAGATGACCTGCTTCAGCTCTTCGTCGACAAAAACGTAGGAGAGAGCAGCGGTGGGCTTGGTGTTATCCTCGGGGGCAGGCATTTCTTCGAAAAGCGCAACGCAAATTTCTGCAAACGCAAGAGCAAGTTCTTCAATAGCCTCTTCACCAAGATTCAAAGTAACTTTATTAGCGCCCTTGATCTCCTCACCGAAAACGGTTACGTCAACGGTCTCTGCGGTGATGTTTTCCTCGGTTACGTACTTTGCACCAAATTCTTCAAGAGCCTTTGCAAAGTCTTCTTCATATTTGGTGGTGTCGGGAACGTTGATGGAAAGATCCTCAGTGTCAGAGGTATACATAAAGTATTCAGACGCGTCGGGAACGGAGACATACATTGTTCCGTCCTTCAGCTCAGCCTTAGCGTTCACCTTATCTTCGCCGAGACCCAGTCCAAGGTCAACGATCACGTTTCCGCCATCAAGCATTGAAGCACCAAGCTCAACGGAAGCCTCAAGGGATTCTTCAAGTCCTAACATTCCTGCAATGTCAATGCCTCCGGCGGACATTGTCATCTTGTTAAAGTCGTCGACTCCCGCGAAAGCAGCAGGGGTCTTGCCCTCAAGTGCTCCGGTAAGCTTTTCGCTTCCAAGTTTGAACATCTCAAGGGGAGTTTTTTCGGTCTTACAGCCTGTGAAAAGCACCGCTGTAGAGAGCACCAGCAGAATTGCAAGTGCAACTGATAAAATTTTCTTCATAGTAAAATCCTTTCCTGTGCCCACGGACTGAAATTGATATGCCGTGAAAAGACATTTCCGCAAGACACATAAAAATCACGGTCTACGCTTTTATTTTAACACTATTCCTTTAAATTGTCAAGTCTCCCTCTTATTACAAAGGAGAACTTGAGGCTTTTGTCAATAATTTTATGATTAATTTCAGTAAAAATTCTCCATATCGTTTACAAACGGAAAATTTTGTGATAAAATTAGTTTGTATATACTCGTAAAGTAAAAACGCAATCTACCAAAGGAGGAAAAGCTTAACTATGGAGCTTACTTCAATCAGAACTCTGTATCGCGATATGGATTCCGTTAACCGTGACAGCGTAACGGTCGGCGGATGGGTCAGAAGCATCAGAGACTCAAAAACATTCGGATTTATTACCCTTGCAGACGGTACTTTCTTTGAACCCGTGCAGGTGGTTTATGATAATTCACTTCCTAACTTTGCTGAAATTTCAAAGTTCAACGTTGGTTCCGCTCTCGTTATCCGCGGCCGCGTTATCCTTACCCCCGAGGCTAAGCAGCCCTTTGAGATCCATGCTGACGAGGTAACCCTTGAAGGTGCGTCCACTCCCGATTATCCTCTGCAGAAGAAGCGTCACAGCCCTGAGTATCTCAGAACTATCTCTCATCTGAGACCCCGCACCAACCTCTTCCAGGCTGTGTTCCGCGTTCGCTCTCTGGCGGCTTTCGCCATCCACAAATTCTTCCAGGAGAAGAACTTCGTTTATGTTCACACTCCCATCATCACGGGAAGTGACTGTGAGGGCGCAGGTGAGATGTTCCGCGTCACCACATTCGATCTTGACAACCTTCCCCGTCTCGAGGATGGCACTGTAGATACTTCCAAGGACTTCTTCGGCAAGAGCACCATCCTTACGGTTTCCGGTCAGCTCAACGGAGAGACCTACGCTATGGCGTTCAAGAACATCTATACCTTCGGTCCTACCTTCCGTGCCGAAAACTCCAACACCACCCGCCACGCTGCCGAGTTCTGGATGATCGAGCCGGAGATCGCCTTCGCCGACCTGTCCGATGATATGCGTCTGGCTGAGGATATGATCAAGTATATCATCTCCTACGTTCTCGAGCACGCCCCCGAGGAAATGAACTTCTTCAACTCCT
>JAZULS010000142.1:0-20267 GCA_045603205.1 Eubacteriales bacterium
GAGGAGCACAGCATCATCGGCGGTCTCGGCTCTGCAGTTGCCGAATGCCTCAGCGAGAAGTGCCCCACACCCGTACTCAAGGTTGGCGTAAACGACGTCTTCGGACGCAGCGGCCCTGCAAAGGAGCTCATCTCCTACTTCGGTCTTGACGCGGCATCCATCGCGGCTAAGGCAAAGGAAGCTATCGCACTTAAGAAGTAATTTTTTGACCACAGACGAATACATGAAAGGTGCAGATTATGTACGTTGCAATTACTGCCGTCATAGCAAGCCTTTTCGTTGGATGTGTCGTCGGTTCTCTGACTTCTTCTGAAGAATTGTTTGTTCTCACTTCCGCCGCGGTTGCCTTCGGAATCCTGATCTACAGGATCGAGTCTCTAAGGAAGGCGATACTTTCCGCAAAGGAGTCGGCTCCCGTGAAAACACCCGAAAAAGAAGAGGTGACGATGACAGAACCCGTTCCCGAGGAAGAGTCCTATGGGGTAAACGAGCTGCCTGACGAAGAGTGACCTCAAAAAACACAATTATAACCGTAGAACGTGGGAAACTGCGTTCTACGGGAAACCTTCAGGACGACGGAAATGCGGCAAATCCGTAAATCAAGAATCCGTTTGTCCCCGACATGAGTAAATGCGCCGCCGGAGTTTTTTTGAAAACTTTTAAAAACGGTGGAGACGCGGACCTTGTCGAAACTTTTTTGCTTAGAATAATGGAAGAACCCCCCCGAGATTGTTTTGTAATACTTTGCCCCGTTGCAAAGAGTGACCGCAGCTTCTCCTGCGGCAGAGAAACCGGCATAAATTCACCTGTGAAGGCGGAAGACAGTATGCAGTGTTGATATCACCTGCGTACAGTCCGCAAAAGTAAGATTTTTACGAAAATACATACGATAATTCAGTAGATTTTTGAAAACATACGATTCACAGGAGGAAATAACACGCCATGAGTTCAGGCGACGTGTCAACTATAATTTTTATGCTGGTCCTCGTTCTGCTGTCAGGGTATTTTTCAGCTACGGAGACCGCTTTCACCAGCGTAAACAAAACCAGACTCAAGACCCTATCCGAAAAGGGCGATAAGAGAGCAGAGCTGGTCCTCTCTCTCGTTGATAACTACGACAATCTGCTTTCCACGATCCTCGTGGGAAATAACATAGTAAATATCACTCTTTCTTCAGTTGCTACAGTGTTCTTTATCAACCTTTTGAAGGACACAAACGCGGTAAACGCGGCGGCTACCGTTTCAACAGCGGCTGTAACTCTCGTAGTACTGATTTTCGGTGAGATCTCTCCGAAAAGCCTTGCAAAGGAGTCTCCCGAAGCCTTTGCACGTTTCTCCGCGCCCCTTATAAGATTCTTTTCCGTGATCCTCACCCCCGTAAACTTCCTTTTCGCTCTTTGGAAGAAACTGCTGTCAAAGCTTTTCAAGTCGAAGGAAGAGAAAGGTATGACCTCCGACGAGCTCATCACTCTTATCGACGAGGTTGAAGAGGGCGGCGAGATCGACAGCGAGGAAAGCGAGCTTATCAGAAGTGCCGTTGAGTTCAACGACCTTGAAGCAGAGGATATCCTCACTCCCCGAGTTTCCGTTGTGGGCGTCTCCGAGACAACGCCCATGGAGGAGATCGCAGGAGTGTTCACCGAAACGGGATATTCAAGACTTCCCGTATACCGCACATCTCTTGATAATATTGTAGGAATCGTTCACCAAAAGGATTTCTACGACGGCGCTAAGATCACATCCAAGTCTCTCTCCGAGATAATGAAGGCCCCCGCCTACGTTACTCCTACCATGAAGATCAAGGATATTTTGAAATTCCTTCAGAAGATGAAGTCCCACATCGCCGTGGTTACCGACGAGTTCGGCGGAACTCTCGGCATCGTGACGATGGAGGACATCTTAGAGGAGCTTGTGGGCGACATCTGGGACGAACACGACGAGGTGATTGAAGAGTTCATCAAGGTCGACGAGGACACCTATAAGATCAAGTGCTCAGCTGATCTTGACGAGATGTTCGAGCTTTTCGACATTGAGGCGGAGAGCGAATCCGATTCCATCACCGTCAGCGGTTGGGTAATGGAGCAGATCGGAAGGATCCCCGTGAAGGGTGATTCCTTCGTCAGCGACGGCCTCGACGTCACCGTTACCGAGACGGACAACAGACGCGTGCTTGAGATATGCGCCAAGGTCCTTCCTAAGGTTGACGAGGACGAAGACGAGGAAGACGACGACTAAAATGAGATAAAAAGTTGCCGGAAAAGCGAAAATTCCGGCGACTTTTCAGTTTGACACAGTAAAAAAATAAAAAAACTGTTGACAAAGGGCTACCTGTTATATTATAATATAACGTGCCTATCTGCGAAATAGTTAATAATTTAAAGTTTAAATAAACATCGGAGGTGTAAATATGCTTAGAACATATCAGCCCAAGAAGAGACAGAGAAGCAAGGTTCATGGCTTCAGAAAGAGAATGGCTACTGCTGACGGAAGAAAGGTTCTCAAGAGAAGACGCGCTAAGGGTCGCGTACGTCTCACTCACTAATCTGAGTCTGAGAGAATTATCCGGGCGGCTGCCCAAAACCATGCGTGTATAACCTCCGTAATCGGAGGTTATTATTCTATCAGAGGAAAAAGAGTTAAATTTATGAAACTTTTCCCGATCAGAGAAAACCATCTTTATCAGAAGGCGTATCGCAAGGGCGCGAGAGCAACTTCTCGTTCCGTCTGCGTGTACGTTCTCCGTGATCACCACGCGGGACTGATAAGGAAGCAAAACCCAACTCACGAATACCTGAACAGAATCGGCATTTCAGCCTCAAAAAAGATCGGAGGCGCCGTAGACCGTAACAGAGCGAAGAGAGTGGTCCGTGAAGCGTACAGACAGATAGGCAAAAAGTACGTTTTGAAAACGGGACAGCTCGTTGTTATCGCTCTCAGAACACCGGCTACGGTTTTAAAAATGCAGGATGTTAAACGTGACCTGCAGTATTGCCTGAAGAAGACAGGTATGATCGTTTCGTCGGACGCTGAGACGGTGCCCGCCGTAGAGGAAGCGGAAAATGAATAAACTGACGTTAAAAGGCTTTTTTAAGGGACTTTATATGCTTCCGAGAAGGATGCTTGCGTTCCCCATAAAGCTTTATCGGAAGTATCTCTCTCCGCTGAAAGCCTCTCCCTGTTGCAGATTCACCCCGACCTGCTCGGAATATGCCCTTGAGGCAATAGACGAGTGGGGATTTTTCGCGGGCGGAGCCCTTGCGCTGTGGCGGATCCTCAGATGCAACCCCTTCGGCAAGGCGGGATATGACCCTGTGCCGAAAAGAAGACGAAACACAAAAACAAACGACCCCTCAAAGGACGCCTGAAAAGTCAGGCAAAAAAGAAAGGCGAAAAAATGAGCAGTATTTTTGATATTCTCTATATCCCCATGGGATATATCATCAGATTTGCGTATTCATTGACCAACAACTACCTTTTTGCGATCCTTCTGTTCGCTCTCGTGATCGAGATACTTTGTCTCCCTATCCAGATAAAGCAGCAGAAGAACTCCATCGCCCAGGCAAAGCTTCAGCCTAAGGTAAGAGCCATCACGAAGAAGTATGACGGCAGAACCGACAACGCTTCTCTCCAGAAGAAGCAGCAGGAGGTTATGGATCTTTATAAGAAGGAAAACTTCAGCCCCTACGGCGGTTGTCTTCCCATGCTTATTCAGCTCCCCATCATCTTCGCACTTTATCACGTAATCATCAATCCCCTCAGATACATCGCAGGTCTCTCTGCTGAGTCTATCAAGACTCTTACAGGACTTCTTCCCGAGGGAGTAAACCCTTCTCAGATCGGCATGATCCAGCATCTGAGAGATACGGGTATTGACGCTTATGTAAACGAGGTCCCCGAGCTTTCCGAGATCGTTCTCCCCAACTTTACCACTCTCGGTATCGACCTGTCCGTAAACCCCAGCTTTACTCAGATCAACTGGTACTGGCTCATCCCCATTCTCGTATTCGTGGGCATGATGGCTTCTACCATGATCCTCAGAAAGTTCACATACCAGGCTCCCGAGACCGCAGAGGCGCAGAACAACACCTCCATGAAGGTCATGAACGTGGCAATGCCCCTCATGTCTGCATGGATCTCCTTCAGCGTTCCTGCAGCAGTAGGTTGCTACTGGATCTTCAGAAACATCATCTCCGTAGTTGAGAGAATCATCATCTCCAAGATCATGCCCGTGCCGAAGATGACCGAAGAGGAGCTTCGTGCCGCAGAACGTGAGTATGGATCCAAGAAGAAGCCTCAGAAGAGCGAAAAAGCAGACAAACCCAAGGTAAGAAGTCTACACAGAATTGACTTTGACGACGAGCCCCTGCCGCCCTCAAAGCCCGAAAAGGAAAGCGCTCCCGAGGTAAAGGAAGAGGCTGAAGGCGGCCTTCTCGGCAAGGCTCCTCTGAAAGAAGACAAGCCTAAGCGCAAATAAAAGAGCATATATAGAATAGGAAAGAATATATGAGCGAAGTATATATTGTCAGCGCCAAGACAGTTGACGAGGCTATCGACCTTGCTTCCAAGCTGTACGGCGGCAAGAATAAGGAGATCTCCCACGATATTATCTCCCTTCCCAAAAAGGGTTTTCTGGGAATCGGCTCCAAGGACGCGGTGATCAAGGTTACCGTAACTGATGAGACTGACGACGATCTTGCGTCTCTCGTTAAGGAGATCAAGAACTATAAGTCTCACACCGCAGTTGAAAGCGGATACTATACTCCCGAAGAAGAGAAGGCTCCCGAAGAAAACAAGGAGTCTAAGGAAAACAAGAAGAAGGCAGAAAAGCCTCAGAAGAATGACTCTCACAAGGCTGAGAAGAAGGCAGAAAAGCCCCAGAAGGCTCAGAAGCCCGCAGAAAACAAGCCCGTCCCCGAAAAGGCTGAAAAGGCTGAGAAGACTGAGCCTGCCGCTAAGCAGGAAAAGCCCCAGAAGAAGGCTCCTCAGAAGAAGCAGCCAAAGCCTCAGGAAGACAAGACGGCAAAGCAGGAAAGAATCGAAAAGAGAAGTGAAGAGGCTGAAAAGAAGGTGGCTGTCAGCCGCGAAGAAATGGATATGGCGATAGAGTTCATCAATGCTATGATCGCGAATATGCACATTTCTGCAAACGCTGCTCCTCTTGACGCTCCCGAAGGCGTTGAGTTCGTTGTCACCGAAAAAGCTGACGTTTATCCCGCAATCAACATCGAGGGTACGGACACAGGCATCCTTATCGGTCACCACGGCGAAACCCTTGATGCTATCCAGTACCTCGTAAACCTTTACATCTTCAGAAAGAGTGGCGCTGACCGCGGCAGCAGAGAAAATATCAAGATCACCGTTGATATTGAGAACTACCGTGCAAAGAGAGAGGAAACACTCCGTTCCCTTGCAAGACGAATGGCAGCCCGCGCGGTTAAGAATAAGAGAAACGTATTCCTTGAGCCCATGAATCCCTACGAGAGACGGATCATCCATTCCGAGCTTCAGAGCTATCCCGACGTTTCCACACATTCCGTCGGTTCTGACACAAACCGCAAGATCGTTATCACCTACGAGGGTGCTGACAAGCAGAGCGGCGGCAGAAGACGCGGCAGAAACAACCGTCGAGGACACGGCAACGGTGGTCAGAACAACCAGAATGAGGTTTCTACACCTAAGGGACTCCCCCTTCCTTCCCTTGAAGACTAAATAACAATAAAAAATGACTGCTGATGGGATTGTTGTACCCGAAAGGACAGTTTTTCAAAAATACTGCGTATCTCGAAAGAGGTATGCAGTATTTTGCGTTTGTGTCCACAAATGCAGTGCTTGTCAGGAAAATTGACAAGTCATAGGTGAACAAAAAAAGGCTCCCTTGTGTAAAGGGAGCTGTCAGCAAAGCTGACTGAGGGATTGGTCTACGAGGTAATCAATATATTCGCAAACACCCCGAAAGTTTTTATGTATTTCCGTATTTGGTATTCTGATAATTGTTAATCCGTATTCTTCAAGAAAAGCAGTTCTTTCTTCATCATATTGCTTTCCTTCTTCGGTATAATGCCCCGAGCCGTCAAGCTCTATGACGAGCTTTGCCTCTGCACAGTAAAAATCCGCTATATACTTTCCGAGAACCTTTTGCCGTGAAAAGCGAATGGGATATAGGCGCAAAAAATCATACCAAAGATGCTTTTCTTCTTTTGTCATATTTTTTCGTAGCATTCTTGCGGTAGGAACGATATCTTTATTGTGTTTTCGCTGCATTACAATCCCTCCGTCACGCTTTGCGTGCCACCTCCCTTTACTGGGGGGAGGCTTGGTGCTAAGCAGTCATTTGTCGTGTTGTTTTGATAATTTGCAATTCAATTCATATAAAGCAGTCTTGTTGGAATCCCAGTGCAATCTTTCTCTTGCTTCTTTGTATGGGAGCCAAACAAGTTCTGTATGTTCATGAGATAAAACAAGCTCGTCGGTACATTCAAAGCCGAATGAATATTCGGGAATGACATACATGTCATCAGGCCAACCGTAAAGGTGCCTATGATGGAATATTTCAACGGGAATGCAGCACATTGACTTTAATGAAATAATATTGTTTGCAGTTATACCGCATTCTTCCATTATTTCTCTTTTTGCCGCGTCTTCGGGAGGTTCTTTATCTTCTCCGCCTCCGCCGATAAATTGCCATTGGTCATAATCTGAACGATGTAAAACACAATATATAGGCGTTCCGTTTTCATATTTATATGGTATTGCAAGTATTTGAAATGGTGCTCTCATAACAATCTCCTTTATCGCAAATTACAAATGAACATTAGGTAACGCTTATATCTCTATTATATCACAAAACCGCAGAAAATGAATCTGCGGTTTCTATTTTTCCTGTCGGCAGGTAATTTACTCCTAAAAACTGTCCTTAAGAGTGACTCTCTATCTGCAGTCGTTTTTTGTGGTTTTACACGCCAAGTCCGCTTTTGTCGAAGGCATGGGCAATAAACGCCTTGGTTTTCTCGCTCTTCGGGTTTCCGAATACCTCGTCGGGAGTTCCCATTTCCTCAATAACACCGTCCGCCATGTAGATCACCTTGTCGGCAACGCCTCTGGCAAACTCCATCTCGTGAGTTACAACGATCATGGTGCGGTCTCCCGCTTTGAGGCCCCTGATGACTCTCAGCACCTCTCCCGTCAGCTCGGGATCAAGGGCGGAGGTGGGTTCGTCAAAGCAAAGAATATCGGGTCCGAGAGCAAGTGCGCGTGCGATGGCAACTCTCTGCTGCTGTCCGCCGGAGAGGGTGCAGGGGTAGGAGTTCAGCTTGTCGTCAAGTCCTACCACGTGGAGAAGCTCCCTTGCGCGACGGTCGATCTCTTCAAATCTTGTCTGACGTTCGGTAGCACGCTGAGCACGGTTTTTTACAGTGTTTCTGATCTCCTCGTCCGCAAGAAGCTCACAGGCGAGAGTCACGTTTTTCAGCACCGTGTACTGGGGGAACAGGTTGAACGACTGGAAAACAAGACCGAAGTGGAGTCTGCGGCGGCGTTTTTCAGCGTCGCTTATCTCTTTTTTTGCCGCATTGAATATCTCCTTGCCATCGAGGGACACAGTTCCCTCGTCGGGAGTCTCAAGAAAGTTCAGCGAGCGGAGCAGGGTAGTCTTGCCGCTTCCCGATGAGCCGATAATGGCAAGAACTTCTCCTTTTTTGAGGTCAAAATCTATACCTTTCAGGACTTCAACGGATCCAAAACTCTTTTTTATACCTTTAACTTCTAGAAAATTCATTTGAGTCTATCCTTTCATAGAAAAAGCATCAGCCGTTGTAGTAATTCATGCGGCGCTCAAGTTTGCCGAAGATGATGGTCAGAATTCCCACAAAAGCAAGGAAGAAGACAGCCGTGTAGAACAGGGGCCAGATAACGCCCACGAGGGAGTAATCTTCTGCTCTCATAATGATCTCCGAGTAGGAGATAACACGGGCAAGAGCTGTGTCCTTGATGAGGGTGATGATCTCGTTGCCCATGGGGGGAATGATACGCTTGATGACCTGGAACAGGATGACCTTAAAAAAGATCTGAGTCTTGGTCATGCCCAGCACCTGACCTGCCTCATACTGACCTTTGGCGATACTTTCGATTCCACCGCGGTAAATTTCGGAGAAATATGCCGCGTAGTTAATGATGAAGGCGATAAGGGCGGCGGCAACGCGGGAACGCATGGGAGTTGCACCTACAAGTCCGGGACCGTAGAAAACGATAAACAGCTGGAGCATAAGGGGCGTGCCGCGGATGATCCAGACCAGAGTGCGAACGGGCGCGCTGATCAATTTATACTTGGACATCGACCCGAAAGCGATCAGGAGTCCCAGCGGAATGGCGCCCAGAAGAGTGAAGGCAAACAGTATACAGTTTTGGGAAAAGGCCTCGAGAAGCTCGAGAGTAACGTTAGTTAAGGTCATTTCGTACCACCTTAAAGCAAAATTTTATCGGGACTGTTTAGCACAGCCCCGATTTTGTTTTTTTGGATCAGTCCTTGATCAGAAGATCCTGAAGCTTATACTCTTTTGCAATTTTTTCGATAGTGCCGTCAGCCATCAGCTTGTCGATAGCCTTCTGGAAGTCAGCGCGGAGGGCGTCGTCACCCTTGCGGAAAGCGATACCGTATTCCTCACGAGCAAACTCGTACTTTTCAAGAACGACCAGGTCAGCGTAGTCAGTGCCTTCGCCGATCATACCGATGGAAGCAACGTAGTCGAGAACAGCGCAGTCTGCGGTGCCGCTCTTAACTTCGAGAAGGGTGTTAGCCTGAGTGCCGACGGGTGTGAACTTTGCCTCTGCGAAGAGAGCGTCAGTTGTAGCAACCTCTTCACCGGCGCTGGAAGCCTCTGCAACAACAACAGCACCCTTGAATGCCGCCGCGTCGGAGTACTTCTCTACGTTTTCAGCCTTAACAACGAGAACCTGCTTGTTAGCCATGTAAGGATCGGAAATGCCCATAGCGGCACGTCTTTCGTCGTTGATGGTCATGCCGTTCCAGATGCAGTCGATGGCGCCGGAGTTAAGTTCGGTCTCCTTAGCCTTCCAGTCGATCTTCTGGAACTTGGGGGTGAGACCCAGCTCAGCGCAAACAGCCTTTGCAAATTCGGTCTCGAATCCGGTAAGGTCGCCGTTAGCGTCGAGATAGTTCATAGGCTCGTAGTATGTAATACCGATGACGAATTCGTCTTCCTTGCCGCAGGAAGCGAACATCGCCACACAGCCGATGAGCATAAGAAGTGCGAGTGAGATTGAAATAAGCTTTTTCATGATTTTTCTCCCCGACAGGCGATTCATTACTCTGTCGCTCTGTCGTTTTAGCGTGATAAAGTATGTGCATAATAATATCACACAAGCCCCCCTTTGTCAATAGCTTTTTTTGAAAAAAACAATAATTTTTTTAGGACGGTTGAAACAGAGAGGATGTTGTGTTATAATGAAGAAGTAATTTGATAATGATAATCAATTTCAATTTTGAGTTTAAGTTTTACCCACGGTCAAGGAGGAAGAATATGAAAAATAAAAAGCTTATAGTTATCGAGGGTGCTTGCGACGGTATCGGAAAATCCACTCAGTTTGCACTTTTGAAGGAGAGACTTGCGAAAATGGGTCACAGGGTGGTCAGCCACCATTTTCCCTCCTATGGAACTCCTTGGGGAGGTGCCGTTGAGTCTTACCTGAAGGGAGAGCTTGGCGCGGCGGCGGAGCTTTCCCCCTATTTTATCAACTCCCTTTACGCTGTAGATAGAGCGGTTACTTGGCGCCGTGAGCTGTCAGTGGGTTATGAAGCAGGGGACGTGGTGCTTCTCGATAGATACACTACATCAAGCCTTATTTATCAGTCCGCGGGCATCACCGACAAGGCTGAAAAGGACGCTTTTATCGAATATGTAGCTGACCTTGAATATAACAAGCTTGGAATACCTGCTCCCAGTCTTGTAATCTTCCTTGACGCTCCCTACGACGCGGCAGGCAAGCTGAGAGGGGCGAGAGTTTCCAACGATGGTGTAGAAAGCGACATTCACGAGTCCGACGACGGCTTTATGCGCAAGGTATACGACAGCGCTCAGTACGTTTGCGACGCACAGAGCTGGTGTCGCGTGAACTGTGTGGACGGGGATGGAAATTTCCGTTCAAGAGAGGACATTCACGAGGAGATATTCGCTCGCGTGTCGGAGGTACTTAAATAATAATGAAGACGTACAACACAAAGCAAAGGGAAAAGATTCTTGCCCTTTTTGAAAGTGAGCCTGACAGATGTTTTTCCGCCCGTGACGTGCTTCTTCTTTGCGAGGGAGTAGGTCAGGCGACGGTGTATCGCACTTTGGCTCGCCTCTCGGAGGACGGGAAGATCAAACGCTTCCTCGGTGCCTCGGGCGTGGATTTTTACAAGCTTGCCTGTACCCGTTCTGAGGATAACCATATCCACATGGTATGCAGATCCTGCGGAGATGTGATCCATTCGGATTGCGATTTTATCGCAGAGATGTCCCGCCACCTTAAAAGTGAACATTCCTTCACCCTTGACACCTCAAGTACGGTGATCTACGGCTACTGCGACGGCTGTGCGAAGGAGGCCCACCGTTGAAGCGGCTGAGAATCTGCGCATCTCTCGCGCTTGCCTTCCTGCTGATGCTTTTCCCTCTCGTTTCCTGTACCGAAAGGGGAGTGGAAGACGATGGGAAACTGAAGATCGTCACCACTATCTTCCCGCAATACGATTTTGCAAGAGAAATATCAAAATACGCTGCAGACGAAGTGGAGCTCACTATGCTTTTGCCCCTCGGAAGTGAAAGTCATGACTATGAGCCCACCCTTAGCGACCTGAGGGCAGTAGAGAGGGCTGATCTTGTCATCTGCGTGGGCGGAGAGACGGATGGGTGGATAGAATCTGTCCTTGCGGCAGTAGATAACGCCCCTGCCGTCATGAAGCTTTGCGACCTCGTACCCCTTTATCCCGAAGAGAAGGTAGAGGGCATGGAGGAAGACGGCCACGCCCACCATCACGACGAAGATTGCGACGGGGAGCACCACCACACGGAATACGACGAGCACGTTTGGACCTCTCTCTCCAATGCGGCGACTATAACTTCGGCTATATGCAGTGAAATGTGCAAGGCAAGACCAAATCTTTCAGGGGAGCTTGAGCGCGGTGCGGATGAATATACGGAAAAGCTTTGTAAGCTGAAAGGATCCTTCAAAAAAGCGGTAGAGGAAGGCGAAAGAAATACTCTGATCTTCGCTGACAGATTCCCCTTCAGGTATCTGACAGAAGAATTTGGACTTTCCTACTACGCCGCTTTCGCAGGATGCGCTTCGGATGCTGAGCCTGCTCTTTCCACCATCTATTTTTTGACGGAGAAGGTGAGAGAAGAGGGGGCAGCCGCTGTCTTTACCATAGAGTTTTCGAGGGGTGAGGCGGCGGAGCTTATCGCTGAGGAAACGGGAGCAAAACGCCTCACCCTCCACTCCTGCCACAACGTTTCAAAGGAAGATTTTGACGGAGGCAAAACGTACCTGCAGATAATGGAAGAAAACCTTGAAGCCTTAAAAGAGGCTTTGGACTCATAATAACGGAGAAATCAATGAAAAAGAACATAATTGAGTGTCGCGACCTGACTCTTGCCTACGACGGTGAGACAGTCATCGGAGAGCTGTCATTTGACGTGCCCAAGGGGGAGATAATGCTGGTCTCGGGAGAGAACGGAAGCGGCAAATCCACACTTATCAAAGCCCTGCTGGGACTTATAAAGCCGATTTCCGGTGATATAAAGTTTAAGGACTGCCACAGACGGGGCATCGGATATTTGCCTCAGAACGTGACCGTTGGGACAGATTTCCCTGCAAGCGTCAGGGAAGTGGTTGCCTCGGGACTTGTGGGCAAACTGAGACTTGGAATGTTTATGCCAAAGGAGTCGAAAAAGAAGATCGACGAAGCTATGAGCCTGACGGGAGTTGAAGACATCGCTTCAAAATGCTTTAACGAGCTTTCCGGCGGTCAGAGACAGAGAGTTCTCCTCGCCAGAGCCCTTTGTGCTTCTCGTGAGCTTCTTATCTTAGACGAGCCTACCAACGCCCTTGATCCTGCCTCTGCGGCGGAGATGTACTCCATAATTGCGGAGCTGAGATGCAGGTTTGGTATGACGGTTATAATGGTCAGCCACGATCTGGAGGCGTCAGTCGGTGTGGCGGACAGAGTACTGCACCTTTGCTGTGACGGAGCCTTCTGCTGCCCCGTGGCAGAGTACGAGACTATGCTCCGCGAGACTCACAGCGCAAACAAAGGCGGAACCGCACACACTCACTCCTGTCACAAGTGTGAGGGACATACTCACGACCACGGGGAAAGCGAGGCTGAAGCTTGATATGACGTTGAACGAAATTTTTTCCTCAAGCTTTCTCAGGGAGATAGTCCTGAGAGCCATAATCGTGGGACTTTGCACTGCGATCCCCGCTTCTCTCTTGGGCGTAAGCCTTGTTATGAAGCGGTATTCTATGATCGGCGACGGACTCTCCCACGTGGGATATTTTGCGCTCGCCATCGGTGCCGTAGCGGGAGTTTCAGCGAAATTCTCCCTTGAAGCCGCCATTCCGATAGTCATTCTTGCGGCGATACTTATTTTAAAGCTTGACGACAGCCCGAAAATAAGCGGAGACGCCGCCTGTGCCGTGGTTTCTACGGGAGCCGTGGCGCTGGGTACAATAATCTTCGGACTTGCCGGCACCTCAACCTCTGATATTTGCAGCAGTCTCTTCGGCTCCTCCTCCATAATTACGGTGACAAATAAGGATATGATCCTCAGCATCGCCCTGTCGGTGGTAGTGGTGGTGTGGTTTGTGCTGTTCTACAGGCAGATATTCGCTGTCACCTTCGACTCTCAGTTTGCCACCTCCGCGGGATGTAACGCTTCCGGTTTGCGGACTACTCTTGCGGTGCTGACGGCGGTGACTATCGTGATCGGTATGAAGATGATGGGTGCTATCATGATCTCCGCCCTTATCGTTTTCCCCACCCTTGCCGCAACTCAGATATGCAAAAGCTTTAAGGGAGTGGTCATCTGTGCCTGCGTGTCATCGTCGGTTTGTTTTCTGGTGGGCTTTACTGCGGCGTGTCTCCTTTCTCTTCAGACGGGAGCGGCAGTAGTCAGCGTGGAGCTTGTGATGTTCGTGCTGTTCTGCATGGCGGCGAAGGTGAAGAACATTATAAACAGGAAAAGAATCGCGGAGGAAAACAAATGATACGTCGTGACGGGCATACCCATCCTAATATAATGAAGAAACCCCATCAGGGGGATGAATTTGTGTCTGCTGCTATAAAGGCAGGCTTTAGTGAGATAGTTTTCACGGATCACATGCCCTTTACCGTGACGGGAGACGAGCATGACCGCATTCCTTTCGGAAAAGTGGGTGAATACGTGGACTTTGTCGGCGAGTTTGCACGGAAATATGAGGATAAGATCAAAGTCACCACGGGTATTGAGATCGATTTTCATCCGTCTTGTGTCGCTGAGATAAAGGAAGTGCTCTCTGCGGGGAAGTTCGACACCGTCCTTGGCTCATCTCACCTTAACATAAAAGGCTTTGGCGTACCTTTCGGCAAGATCACCAGAAGTGAATATGCCGCGCTGGTCATCGAAAACTACACTAAGGCGGCGGAGTCGGGGCTTTTCGACGTGCTGACTCACCTTGACGTGTACCGCTTCGTTTTCGAAGAGCCGCAAAATTATCCCCTTATTGACGACGGATATGAGGCGACACGGTTAGAGCGAGAGCTGAGATACCTCTTTTCTGCTATGGAGCGGGGGAATGTTGCTCTTGAGTTCAATACAGCCCCCCTTTATAAGGGATTTGGGCAGATCGGAGCATATCCCTGCCGCGACATTTTGAAGATCGCCGCAGATTATGATCTTCGCTATACCTACGGTTCCGACGCACACACTGCAGACAAAGTGGGCTATGGAATTGATGAATTCACCCTACTTTCTTTGAAAAGAAAGTAGGCAAAGAAACTTTGGGCATTGGGTTTTGACGAATCTTTAGTTTGGCTTTCTCGGGGAAGTTCAGCCAGAGACAAAAGTTTCTCCCAAAAGAAAGCAGGCAAAGAAACTTTGAACGTTGGGTAATGGCAAAAGCCTTAGTTCAGCTTTCTAAATAAACTGTAACTTGAGACGAGCTTTTCCTAAAAAGAAAGAACGTTGCACACGCCCGCAAGGGTCGCTCATGCAGGGGTTCAATGATGTGCGGCGAAATTTAACGTTGTGGGACGTCGAGGACGTCGTCCCCTACAATAGAAAGGCTTTCTTCACCTTTTTCTCACCTTTCTTTTTGTTTCGGAGAAACAAAAAGAAAGGAATAAGCCAAGGAGGTGAGCGGTGAATCAATGATGAACCGCGAGGAAACTTCGGCGTTTGAGATGGTGCCTAAAGTATAGGGAAAGCCGTACGTCGCGGGATGTCGTGTGCGTTGAAAACAAAAATAAGAATTGGCAAAGATAACTCCCTGCCAATTCTTATTTATTTAGGTATACGATATATTATTTTCCGTGCTGTCCGATTTTAATTTCCCCGTGCTTGGCTTCGTATTCTTCAATGCAATCGCGGATCAGTATAAGTATCTGACTGTTGGCGCTTCTGCCTTCGTAGTCTGCCACCACGTGGAGCTTGTCAAGCATTTCGCTTGTGATTCTGATAGATAAACTTTTTGTAGCCATTTCAGCCTCGCTATAGATGTGTTTTGTATTTACTTTATACTTAATTTGTGTTATTATGTTCTGTATAGATATAAAGTATGTCTAAAATATATCTAAAGGAGAGCAGAATGAAGTTAGCAATATTAGGTTCCCGGGGGCTTCGTGCGAAAAACATTGACGATTACGTAACGGATGGGGTGACCGAGGTGGTTTCGGGAGGTGCTCGGGGGGTTGACAGAGATGCGGCAGACTGGGCGCGGGAGCGTGGCATAAGGCTGACAGAATTTTTGCCGGAATATGCTCGCTATGGCAAGGCGGCACCTCTCAAACGGAACGAACTGATAGCCGAATACGCCGATGAGGCACTCGTATTCTGGGACGGGGTATCCCGCGGCACCGAATATACCGTAAAATGCTTCAAGAAACGCGGAAAATCCGTCCGCGTTGTCAAGGTGAATACGGAAAAATAAAAAACTGTTGACAGAACGACTCTTTTAACCTATAATATGTATGTTGATCATTTTTGAAAGGTTGTGTTGGGCGTGAAAATTGATGTAACCGATATTTTAAGCGGCCGTGTGCAGACTCTTGACTTCGAATACACCGAAGGCGTTCGCGAAGGCAGCCCTCTTTGCGATATGCTTCCCGTGGGAGTGTCCGTTATCGACGACGGAATCACCGTCAGAGGCAGAGTTACAAGTACCGGCGGATATATGTCCCTTTCCGCTGATGTAAGTGTCGACTATACCTGCCCGTGCGACAGATGCCTTGATGAATGTGACTTTTATCTTGACTTCACTTACGACAGAGTAGTTTCCGCCGCGTCTTCTCCCGAGGCAAGAGAGAGACTTATCGACGAGGACGAAGAGGAGTGGGACGGCGTTACCGACGACCTCATCTACGTCACCGACGGATGTATCGACTTTTCCGACGACTTAGCGGAGGCTATCGCTCTCGAGTTCCCCATGCGTCATTTATGCGATGACGACTGCAAAGGACTCTGTCCCGTGTGCGGAAAAAAGCTCGGAGAGGCCCATTCAGGCTGCGAAGTGAAAAAAGAAATTGATCCAAGGCTAAAAGTTTTGCAAAAACTACTTGATAATTCCGAAAATATGTAGTATAATGTTACGTGCATAATAATCAAGTGATTTAATGAAACCCAAAATGGAGGTGTAATCATGGCTGTACCGAAGAGAAAAACTTCTAAGGCGCGCAGAGACAAGAGACGTTCTAACGTTTGGAAGCTTGACATGCCCGGCATGGTAAAGTGCTCTCACTGTGGCGAATACATCCTTGCACATCGCGTATGTAAGGTATGCGGATACTATAAGGGCAAGGACATTCTTAAAAAAGAAGAAGCATAAGAAAAAGACCGTTGTACCTTATGGGTGCCGCGGTCTGTTCTTTTTATGCAGAAACGAATTTTTACGGGAGGACTATCGCACGTGAAATATTCACCCAAACCTTGGGGCAGGGAGGCAGGTGTGCTGACGGTAGCTCTGTTTGCCGTGAGCCTTGTGAGCTACGTGTTCTCAAATCTTGGCTTTGCAGCTCCGCTTCCCCTTCAGCTTGTGTCCCTTGTGACCCTCTGTGCCGCTGTTTATATTTTAGTAAGGTTTAAATTCACTTCCACCACCTACATGGTCCGACAAAGGGACGGAGTACGGGATGACGTTTATTCGTCGCCTGAGAATAATCTTGATTTCTGTGTCTCCCGTGGGCAGGGCAGACGTGTAGAGACTCTTGAGTGTGTCTTAGACCTTGGTTGTCTTGTTGACGCTTTGGATTTTAATGGAGATGTGGCAAGGTCCCTCAGAGAGAAATACAAAAACATTAAGATATATAACTACACCGCCTCCCTTATGCCACGTCGCAGGCTTGGTCTCGTTTTCGACGACGAGGGAGATGTGAACTGTGTGATAATCGAGCCTGACGAAAGCTTTGATAGATTCCTCAAGGAAATTTCAAAAGAAAACAAGGAAAAGTAACATGAAAAAGATTATAAAGTACCTGATCATATCCTTTATCGTGTTGGTGGTAGGCGCGCTTATAATAAGAATGATAATTTCCGCTGACAAGACCACCTTTGACGATTTCGTGGTAAGCGATGCTTCCGCTGCCGCTTATGCTGACGGGGAGCTTGATGTCCTTACTGTCAAAATGGGAGATAAAATGAGCGTGTCGGGATATTTCTGTGTTTACGCTCCCTATTTTGTGAGGGAAACGGGCGAAGTGCAGATCACCGTGAGATATAACGAGAGTGCTTTCACTTATACCGACACCGAAAGTGACGCGGATTTTGATTTTGTCCTTCTTAGCAGAAGTCGTGCCAGAAGTGCCCTTGACGTAAAGCCGGGAGAGGCTCTTCCCGAGGAGACTATCTTTGAGCGCTTCGACGGCAAGTATTATACCGCCTCGAAGATAGAGACTGCGGAAAAGTACGGGCTCTACAGATTTGAAAAGCTGACCTTTGAGGGCGTTGAGTTCCCCGCCGACCCTAAAAAGTGCGAGTTCTGGGTGGTAATGGTACCCGCCGGTACAAAACTTCCTGCCGAGAGCGATGACCTTCTCACAAAGCAGGATGCATATGAAAGCTTCTTCGATTATCAGGGAGTCCACTTCCTTGATTCCGAGTGGAGACCCTACAAACTGACGAAAAAGAATATTGCCGAGCTTAAAGGCTGAATAAATCAAAGGATCCTTGACGGGTCCTTTTTTCGTGCAGCTTTTTTGCGAAAAAATGAATAGGTTAAATCACGTTGGGTTAAAGGCGTGTGTTGCAGGAAAACACAGTACTACCCTGCGAGATTTAGCAGAAGAACAATATTTCGCGACGGAAATTTCGCGAATGGAAGTACATTGTTACACTCCTCATCCCCCCGCTTTGGGGTCTCTTTTCTCCGCTGGAGAAGGGTATTAGGGCGTTTGTTTTTCTCACCTTTCTTTTTGTTTCGGAGAAACAAAAAGAAAGGAATAAGCCAAGGAGGTGAGCGGTGAATCATTGATGAACCGCGAGGAAACTTCGGCGTCTGAGATGGTGCCTATGTTTGGGTTTAAGCCGTTTGTTGCGGGAGGACAGGGGCCCCTCCCCGACGGAGATATGCGATGGTGCCTAATATGGGGGGATCCTAGTTGGACGTCGAGGCGCTGTCGCCTACCAAGATAGGTGGAGGTGGAAAGTTGGTCTAAAACTATCCAACACGGGAGACAAAAGTAAACTAAAAACCACTGACTAAAACGTCAGTGGCTCAGTTTTATTTATCAGTGAAGTTCCTTTTTCAGCGTTCTGCCGAAAAGCTCGTCAAGGGCTTCCTTGAAGGGCTTGTTCTCGTAAAGAATACGGTATACTCCCTCGCAAATGGGCATCTCTACGTTATGCTTCTGTGCGATGCGGTGGATAGCCTCGGCGGTGTAATATCCTTCTGCCAGCAAGGTGTAGCCGATGCCGCGGACGTGCTTCTCACCGAATTCTCTGTTGTGGCTGAATTTTGAAAATACCGTTGCCTCGTAGTCACCGAGATGGCAAAGTCCGTAGGCGGAGATTCCGTTGCCTCCCAAGGCGTCGATAAGGCGGGCAACCTCCTTGGTGCCGCGGGACATAAGAGGACCTTTCAGCGTGCTCATTCCCGCGCCGTCAAGCATACCTGCGGCAATTCCGATAACGTTCTTAGCGGCGGCACCGATCTCGTTTCCGATAAGATCTTCGCCATAGTAGAATCTGATAAGGTCGCTGGAAAACTCTGATACCAGACGTTTCTTCGTCTCGGTATCCTCGCTGTCGATGACCATGCAGTTGGGCACTCCTGCGTAAAACTCCTGAACGTGTCCGGGACCGATCCAAACAGCCACCTTGTTGGACTCGTGTACGCACTCCTTTGTTACTTCGGAAAGTCTCATTCCCGTGGAGATCTCGATTCCCTTCATGCAAAGCACAAAGGTCTTGTTCCTGATGTCAAGCTTCGACAGCTCTCCGAGAAGACCGCGAAGGCCCTGGGAGTTTATGGATATGACGATAACGTCAGCGTCGGGTACGTCGTGAATATCTGTGGTGAGTCCGACAGACTCGGGGAAGGTGAGAAGGTCATTGCGCCTCTCGTTAATAAATCTGATCATCGAGGGGTCCACGCTTCGTCCGTAAAGCTTAACGTCGTGGCCGATCTTGTCAAGATACCAAGTGATAAGGGAGCCCCATCTTCCGCAACCGATTACAGTTATCCTCATATTAAGAATCCATGCCTTCCTTACTTGAAATTATGGTTTGAGTCTACTATTTTATTTTACCACAAAACGAGAGATATTGCAACCTTATCGACAAATCTTGTTGCAAGTCGTGCACTTTTGGTAAAAATGCGACAAAACAAGAAGGGTTTTGGCTGAAAAACACAACCAAATGTTCGCAGAGAGGTGGAGAATTGTCCAAATCCACTTGACAAGGTAGCACTAAAATTGTATAATGTAATGTGTGTGTACTATTATATATTATTAGCGGAATGATATATTTTCCTACATACTCTGTCAAGTTCAACTGTTTTTCGTGCTTTTCTCGGTGCGGAAACGGTTATAGAATACTCGCATAAATATAGGAGGTACAAAGATATGATAATTTATATCATCATCGGTGCTGTATCTCTCGCGTGCGGACTTTTAGTTGGATATTTAATCCGTAAACGTACTGCTGAGGCTGAAATAGGCTCCGCAGAGGACCAGGCTAAGAAAATTCTTGAAGACGCGATAAAAGCGGCTGAATCCAAGAAAAAAGAAACCTTGCTTGAGGCAAAGGAAGAAATTCTAAGCTCGAAAAATGAGTTCGACCGAGAGGTTAAAGACCGTAGAGCTGAGCTTACACGTCAGGAAAGACGCGTAGTGCAGAAGGAAGAATCCCTTGACCGCAAGAGCGAAGCCCTTGAGAAAAAGGAAGAAGCTCTGGCACAGAAGATCAAGGATGCAGAGATTGCTGCTGACGAGGTGGCACGTCTCCGCGACGAACAGCAGAAGAATCTGCAGAGAATCTCGGGAATGACCGCAGAACAGGCGAAGAACCTGCTTCTCGCTACTCTCGAGGAAGAGATCCGTCACGAGAAGGCAATGAAACTCGTTGAGATGGAGGAGCAGTTCAAGGAAGACGCCGACAACAAGGCGAGAGAGGTTCTCTCTCTTGCTATCCAGAGATGTGCGGCTGACCACGTAGCAGAGGTTACCGTCTCTGCGGTACAGCTTCCCAGCGAAGAGATGAAGGGCCGTATTATCGGACGTGAGGGTCGTAACATCAGAACCATCGAGACTCTCGTCGGAGTAGATCTTATCATCGACGACACTCCCGAGACCATCACGATCTCCTGCTTTGACCCCGTCAGACGTGAGATCGCCAGAATCGCTCTTGAAAAGCTTATTCAGGACGGTAGAATCCATCCTGCAAGAATCGAAGAGATGGTTGAAGAGGCTCGCCGTGAGGTTGACAATGCAATCAAGCAGGCAGGTGAGCGCGCAACCTTCGAGACAGGTGTTCACGGCTTCTCTCCCGAGATGATCAAGCTTCTCGGCCGTCTGAAGTACC